>CAZAWM010000001.1:0-39797 GCA_964488605.1 uncultured Steroidobacteraceae bacterium
AAATCGAGATACGCCCGGTCGCTGCGGCGGCGGGGCTGGGGCATCGGGTCGTTCATGGCGACGATTCTGTTACGGAATGCGTCTCCCGGCCAGTGCAGCCACCCTGCGGTTGCAGGCGCGGCGGGCGGGCCGTAGGCTCGCGGCCATCATCTGCATCCACCACCCTAGACGGGAGCCTCATGAACCTGCTCGAGACCGCCCGCGAGACGTTCACCGATGATCGGCTCGCCGCGCTCGCCGTGACGCTCGGCGAGAGCACGAGCGGCACGCGCGACGCGTTGCAACGGGTCGCCGTACCGGCCGTCCTTGCGGGCCTGCTGCGCCAGTTCGGTCGGGACGCCGTCGCCGGTGGGCGACTCGGCGAGCTGCTCAATGACGGCGGCTATGGGCCGCTGCTCTCCGAACTGGACCAGCTGCTGGCAGGGGGCCTCGCCACAGAAGCGCTGATGCGGCGCGGGGAAGGCCTGGAGCAGCTGCTGTTCGGCGGCCGCTCCGACGCGATCGCCGATCTGATTGTGCGTACGGCTGGACTGCGTCCCGAATCGGCTCGCCGCCTGCTCCGTTTCGTCACGCCGATCGTGCTGGCGGTGCTGGCGCGATCTGCGGACCCGGCTGAAGGAGCTGCGCTCGCCGCCTCGCTGCGCGACCTGTCCGAACCGCTCGCCGGCTCTGCTCCGCCCGAACTCGCCGCCGCGCTCGGCATCAGTGCCTACGAGCCTCTCGACCTGCCACCGCCGCGCAAACCCGCACTCTGGCCCTGGCTACTCGTGCCGGCCGTGACGCTCGCGCTGTTCTTCACGCTGCGCTGGATCCAGCAGATCTCGATGACGCCCCCGGACACGCCCGCTGCCGTCAGCGCGCCGTCGGTCGTCAGACCGGCGCAGTGACCGGATTGTAGGCGAACAGCCCGATTCCCTCGTCGGCGGCGCGGTTACCGGCGCGTTCGCGATAGGTGTCGGCGTCCGGCGCGTGGAACTGCTTGCCCGCCTTGCGCGACTCGCGCACGACGAACGCGGCGCGCTCGATGCGCGCGGCCTCGTAGCGCTGCAGGGCCTCCTCGATCGTCGCCGAGCCGGCGACGGCGCGTGCCAGCACCACGCCGTCCTCGATCGCGAGCACGGCGCCGTGCCCGAGGAACGGCAGCACCGGATGGGAGGCGTCGCCGAGCAGCGTGACGCGACCCTTGGTCCAGGAGGCAAGCGGCTCGCGATCGAACAGCCCCCATTTGAAGAGCTGGTTCGGCGGCACCTGTTCCATGAAACGCAGCACCCACGGCGTCCATCCGACGAACTCGGCGAGCAGCTCCTCGACCGTCGAGCGGATGGACCAGCCCTCCTCGGTCCAGGCCTCGCGCTCGGCGAAAGCGACGAAATTCAATAGCTGGCCGTTGCGCACCGGATAGCGGTTCACGAGATGACCGTTGCCGAGGAAGATCCCCGACGGCGGCTGCAGGATCTCCTGCGGCACCCGCTCCATCGGCACGAGTCCGCGCCAGGCAATGTAGCCGGTGTACTGAGGCTCCAGCGGGCCGAACAGCTGCGAGCGCACCACGGATCGGGAGCCGTCCGCGCCGACCAGCATGTCGAACAGGTAGCTCGAACCGTCGTCGAAGCGTACGCGGACTCCGCCCTGACCCTGATGGACCTCGCGGCAGCGCTTGTTCAGGTGGATCTCGGCACCGCTCTGCGCACGCACCGCCGCACTGAGAGCGTCGTGCAGGTCGGCGCGGTGAATCAGGTAGTAGCGCTCGCCGTACTTTTCGATAAGGCTGCGGCCGCGGTTGATCCACACCAGCGGTCGGGCATCCTTGTAATGCCTCACGCACTGGTCCTCGGGCTTGTACGCCCTGGCCTCCAGCGTCTCGTGCAGGCCGAGATGGTTCAGACCGTGCACGGCCGTCGGTGACAGCGAGAGGCCGGCGCCGACCTCGGCGAGCTGCGGAGCCTGCTCGAGCACCGTGACCCGGTGGCCTTCCCGGAGCAGCGCCAGCGCCGCCGTCAGTCCGCCGATACCGGCACCGACGATGCCAATGTTGAGATTCCGCATTCTGGAACGAGACCCGCGTGCCCCTGGCGCGTTTCGGCCTATTCACGCCGATCCTTCCGCGACGGCAAAGCTGCGCGGGCCCACCGGACCGGAGAGCGGACACCGGCCGTAGCGTGGTCGCGAGGTAAGATAGCGACTCCTTACCGCTTCGCGACCGAAGCGCCGCAGCCACTGCACCCGGAGCACCCTCGCGAAGATGTCGCCGCGCCAGCCCAAAGTCGGATTCGTGAGCCTCGGTTGCCCCAAGGCGCTGGTCGATTCGGAGCGGATCATCACTCGACTGCGCGCCGAGGGTTACGAGGTGGCACCCAGCTACGCCTCTGCCGACCTCGTCGTCGTCAATACCTGCGGCTTCATCGATACGGCGGTCGACGAATCGCTCGACGCGATCGGCGAGGCGCTCGAGCAGAACGGCCGTGTCATCGTCACCGGCTGCCTCGGCGCGCGCCCGCAACGGATCCTCGAGCGCCATCCGCGCGTGCTCAAGGTCACGGGCCCGCACGCCTACGAGGACGTGATCGGGGCCGTGCACGAACACCTGCCGCCGAAGCACGATCCGTTCGTCGATCTCGTGCCGCCCCAGGGCATACGCCTGACGCCGCGCCACTACGCCTATCTGAAGATCTCCGAAGGCTGCAACAACAAGTGCAGCTTCTGCATCATTCCCTCGATGCGCGGCCTGCTAACGAGCCGGCCGATCGACGAGGTGCTGCGCGAAGCGGAGAAACTCGTGTGCGCCGGCGTGCGGGAGCTGCTCGTGATTTCGCAGGATACCAGTGCCTACGGCGCTGACCTGCGCTATCGCCGCGCGCGCTGGCGCGAACGCGAGTACGAGACGCGCTTCCTCGAACTCGCGAGCGGTCTCGGCGAACTCGGCGTCTGGGTGCGCCTGCACTACGTCTACCCGTATCCGCACGTCGACGACGTGATCCCGCTGATGGCCGAGCGGCGCGTGCTGCCGTATCTCGATGTTCCATTCCAGCACGGCAGCCCGGCGGTGCTGAAGCGTATGCGCCGTCCCGCGCATGCCGAGAACACGCTGGCGCGAATCCGTCGCTGGCGCGAAATCTGCCCTGACCTCGTGATCCGGAGCTCTTTCATCGTCGGCTTCCCGGGCGAGACGGAGGCCGAGTTCGGCGAGCTGCTCGACTGGCTCGAGGAGGCGCAGCTGGATCGGGTTGGCGCTTTCACCTATTCGCCCGTCGAGGGGGCAGCGGCCAACGACCTCGCGCCGCACGTGCCGGCTGAGGTGCAGCAGGAGCGCCACACGCGCTTCATGCAGAAAGCTGGCGAAATCAGCGCCGCAAGGCTTGCCGCGAAGATCGGAAGTCGCATGCGCGTACTCGTCGATGCCGTGGACGGCCGCACGGCCATCGCCCGCAGCGAGGGCGACGCGCCAGAAATCGACGGTGTGGTGCGCGTGCAGGACGGCGCGAACCTCGCGGTGGGCGAATTCGCCGAGGTCGAGATCACCGCCTCGAGCGACTACGATCTGGAAGCGCGCGTCGCGGACCGATGAAGACCCGCGGCGCGCCGAATGCTTGCGTCGACCGCTTAGCGAATCTCTTAGCCGCTGGTCATGCCGAGCGTCGTCATGATCTCGGCGCCTTTCGCCTTGACGTCGTTGGCAATCGACACGGCATCGAGGACGTTCCCCGACGCGAACGCATCGCTGGCTCGGGTCCAGGAATTCTTCATGTCGGCGAGGCCCGCCTTCGCCGCGTCGAAGCGTGCCTGATCGAGCCCGGCCGGCAGGCGGCGCGACTTGCTGAGGATATTCACCCGACTCTCGATCGCGCTGACCATGTTCGGCAGATCGGCCGCAAGCGTCGACCATTCGCCGCTGGCCCGCTCGATCGCCGACTGCAAGGCGGCGTCGGCAGCGCTCTTGAGCTCGGAAACGTCCGTGACCAGTTTCGGGGCTGCGGCCAGCACGGCTTTGTAGTCGCCCTTGCCGAGACTGTCCTTCAGGCCAGCGAGCGCGCTCTCGACGCTCTGCAGCTGATCGGGCGCCCAGCGGGCAGCCTGATCACGGACGGCAGCAAGCGCCGCTTCGGCATCGGCGACGGCTCTTGTCGCGGGCTCCTTCTGGCTGGCACAGCCGACCGCGAGCACGGCGATGGCGAGGATCGGCAGAATCGATTTGCGAATCATGGGATGGCTCCTTAATCGTCAGTTGGCCCGGTGTCAGGGTATGCGCAGGCGCTGCCCGGGCTTAATCTTGTTCGGGTCCTTGAGAATGTCGCGGTTAGCCTCGAAGATTTGCGGATACAGCATCTTGTCACCGTAGAAACGCTCCGCAATCTTGGAGAGCGTGTCGCCACTCTTGACTTCGTAAAACTGCTGGTAAGGGTTTTCGGCTGCGCCGGCAGTCTTGTTCTGCTCGCCTGTCGTCATACGGGAGTGCTCCAAAAACGGACCTCGCCGCAGCAGCGCGGCATGGGGAGTCTAACGGATGTGCCGGCGGACGAGAATCAGCCCGCAACGCCAACCGGCCGCGTTCAGCAGCCGTTCAGGTAATCTCGGTGCATCCCGCTTTTTCCAGGTGTCACGGCAACGTCACACCCGCCGCGTACCGGGTTGACGGCGGCGAACGGACCCGGAGCCTGGCCAAGCCGAGCGCGCTACTGCGGCGCGTTACTCGACCGTCACGCTCTTGGCCAGATTACGCGGCTGATCGACGTCGGTGCCCTTGAGCACCGCAACGTGGTAGGCGAGCAGCTGCAGCGGCACGGTGTAGACGGCCGGCGCCTGGAAGTAACTGACGTGGCGCGGCATCGTGATCACGGTGACGCCTTCCGAGGACTCGAAGCCTGACTCCGGGTCGGCGAATACGATCAGCTCGCCCCCACGGGCACGCACTTCCATTAGATTCGACTTGAGCTTCTCGAGCAGATCGTTGTTGGGCGCGACCACGATGACCGGCATGTCGGCGTCGATCAACGCCAGCGGTCCATGCTTGAGCTCGCCGGCGGCATAGGCCTCGGCATGGATGTAGGAGATCTCCTTGAGCTTGAGCGCCCCCTCCATCGCGATCGGGTGCATGGCGCCGCGGCCGAGGAACAGCGTGTGATGCTTCTCGGCGAGACGCCGCGCGAGCGCCTGTATCTGTGAATCTAGCGAAAGGGTCTGCTCGATGAGCGCCGGAATCTCGATCAGGCGCTGCACGAGGCCACGCTCGCGCTCACTGTCGGCGCCGTGATGCTTGGCAATCGCGATCATGAGCATCGCGAGCGCGACGAGCTGAGTCGTGAAGGCCTTGGTGGAGGCTACTCCGATCTCGGGACCGGCGCGTGTCAGCATCACGAGCTCCGACTCGCGCACGAGCGAACTCTCCGGCACGTTGCAGATGGCAAGCGACGACAGGTAGCCGGCCTGCTTGGCAAGGCGCAGCGCCGCGAGCGTGTCGGCAGTCTCGCCGGACTGCGAGATGGTCACGAACAGCGAGTTCTTCGGCACGACCGGGTTGCGGTAGCGATATTCGCTTGCGATCTCGACGGTGCAGGGGATCTTGCAGATCTGCTCGATCATGTAGCGGGCCACTGCGCCGGCGTGATAGCTGGTACCGCAGGCGACGATGTGTGCCTGCTCAATACGCCTGAAGATCTCGGCGGCCGCCGGGCCGAAAGCCTGCTCGAGCAGGCGACCGTTGGCGACACGTTCCTGCATTGTGTTGGCGATCGCACGCGGCTGCTCGTGGATCTCCTTGAGCATGAAGTGCCGGTATTGGCCCTTCTCGGCCGCATCGGCCGACAGCTCGCTCTCGCGCACCGGGCGCTCGACCGTATTGCCCTCGCGGTCGATGACACGAACCTTATTGCGACGCACCTCGGCGACGTCGCCCTCCTCCAGGAACATGAAGCGCCGCGTGACGGGCAGCAGCGCGGCAACATCCGAGGCGACGAAGTTCTCATCGACCCCGAATCCGACGACGACCGGACAGCCTTCGCGCGCGAGGACGATCCGCGACGGATCCTTCTCGCTGATCACGGCGAGCGCATAGGCGCCCTCGAGTTCGGCAACCGTGGCGCGCACGGCCTTGAAAAGGTCACCCATGGTCTGCATGTGGTGATGAATGCGGTGCGCGATCACCTCGGTGTCCGTCTCCGAGGAGAAGACGTAACCCTGGCGAGCGAGTTCGGCGCGCAGCTCCTCGTGGTTCTCGATGATGCCGTTGTGGACGATCGCGAGACCATCCTCGGAAATGTGCGGATGCGCATTGCGCTCCGAGGGCATGCCGTGCGTGGCCCAGCGAGTGTGCGCGATGCCGATCGTGCCGTGGGCCGGTGACTGGTCGAGCGCTTCCTGCAGCGCGTGAACCTTGCCGACGGTCCGCACGCGCCGGAGCTGTCTGCCCCCGTTGAGGACGGCAAGCCCGGCCGAATCATAGCCGCGGTACTCGAGCCGGCGCAGACCTTCCATGAGTATGGGGACAATGTTGCGCTCGGCGACCGCACCGACGATTCCACACATATCAGGGCCTGCTGTAGGCTTTCGAGGGGGCGTAGTTTGCCAGAGACCGCCAGCCGGCCCCGTGTTTGACTTAACAGATCCTGATGGCAGTCTAAAATCGGCCTGCCGGGAGCAAGTAAGTGACTGTTGCAAATAGTTTTCTCGAGAAAGTCAGGGTGGCCGTGAGGAGCCGGCCCCGGCACACCGGCCCGCGCCCGCGAGCGCCATGGTCGGCCCTCGCGATGGGTCTCGCGGGCCTCGTCGCGCTGCCGCTGCCCGCCGCCACACGCGGCTTCGATCGCGAACTGTTCGAGCGCTGGGTCGAGATGCGGGTCGGCAGCGGCGCGCCCGTCTACTGGTATTGCATCGGCACCGTCTATCAATGGCCCGAAGGTCGGCCGCTGATGCGCGTCGAGGGGATCGACACGGCACGGCTAGACCGCAGCCTCAGCACCCCGACCGTGGCGCACCAACTGTCCCGCAAGACTTTCGTCTACCGCGATCTCGAGACGAACGCGATCCTGACGAGCTGGCAGGGTCAGCCGCTGCCGCCCATCGAGTATCCGTACCAATACATCACTTACGCGCTCGAGGGCGACGGACTGACAACCTGGGTCGAGCAGGGTTCCGGTGCTCGTGTACAGCGAATCGGGCCTGGGCGGGACATCGTCGTGCGTCGTTTCGGCAATACGCTCGCGTACACGGCGCCGCTGTTCCTCGACTTCCCGGGACCTGGCGGCACGCGCGTGCAGGCTTTCGAGAACTACGACTTCCTCGTGCAGCCTGCCGATTCGGCAGTCCGTCATCCCTATCAGATCAGCTGGCTGCGCTACGGCGATCTGCCGGCCAACATCGGCAAGGCGGTGATGCACATGGTGGCCTGGCGGCTCGATCGTTACGAGGACCTGCCGGAGTCGATCCGCGGCTATCTCGACCGCGACGCGCGCTTGTGGCGTGAGCCGCCGCGCGATCTCGCCGAGATCCGACAACTGCAGCAGGCGCGCTGAGCGGGTCCCGCGCTGGCGCGCCCGGCGCCGCAGCTGGCGCGATTGGGCGATCGGTCCTTAGGCTGGTCGCCGCCTGGTCGGCCGCGTCCAGTGCTCGACCGTGACCTGCTTGGCGCGGGCGACCGTGAGCTTGCCGGGCGGTACCTCGCGCGTGACGGTTGACCCCGCGCCGACGGTGGCACCGGCGCCGACGACGATCGGTGCGACGAGCACCGAGTTCGATCCGGTGTGCACGTCGTCGCCAATCACGGTGCGGTGCTTGTTGGCGCCGTCGTAGTTGGCGACGATCGTCCCGGCACCGATGTTGACGCGCGCACCGACCGTTGCGTCGCCGACGTAGGCGAGGTGATTCGCCTTAGCGCCGTCCGCCAGTTGCGAGTTCTTGACCTCGACGAAATTCCCGATGTGCACATCGTTCCCGAGCGCATTGACCGGTCGCATCCGCGCGAACGGGCCGATCGAGCATCGCTCGCCGATCGTCGCTTGCTCGAGCACGCACAAAGGATGAACTACCGTGTCGGCGCCAACCTCGACATCGCGCAGCACGCAGCTGGCGCCGATGCGCACACGGTCGCCGAGCCGGACCTTTCCCTCCAATATCACGTTGACGTCGATCGTCACGTCGCGTCCGACTTCGACGCTTCCGCGTATGTCGATGCGCGCAGGATCGATTAGCGTCGCGCCATCGGTCATCAATGCCGCCGCGCGCAAACGTCGCAGCTCCGCCTCGGCTGCCGCGAGCTGCGACCGGTCGTTGATTCCGAGCACCTCGGCGACGGTCGGCGCCGTCACCGTGCGTATGGGCACCCTTTCCGCTGCCGCCATCGCGATCACGTCGGTCAGGTAGTACTCGCGCTGCGCGTTGTCGTTGCGCAGCTGACCGAGCCAGCGCGACAGCAGCGCCGCGGGCGCGGCCAGCACTCCGGTGTTGCACTCGCGGATCGCGAGCTGCTCCCTTGTCGCATCCCGCTGCTCGACGATGCGGCGTACGCGACCCTTAGCGTCGCGAACGACGCGTCCGTAGCCGCGCGGATCCGGCAGGTTGACCGTGAGTAGGGCCAGCGTCGGGCGCGCGACAGAGTTGGCGAGCGCGACGAGTTCGCGCAGCGTGTCCGCTCGAATCAGCGGTACGTCGCCGCAGAGCACGAGCACCAGGTGCGAACGATCGACCCCGGCCATCGCACAGCCGACCGCGTGACCCGTGCCAAGCTGCTCGGCCTGGTGCGCCCAGGCCAGCGGCCGGTCGCCGCGGCTCTCGTGCGCGAGTGCCTCGCGGACCGCGTCGCCGCCATGGCCGTAGACGACATGAATCGCGGCCGCATCGAGTGCGCGCGCCGCATCGACCACGTACTGCAGCATGGGTCGGCCAGCGAGCGGCTGCAGAACCTTGGGCAGGTCCGACTTCATGCGCTTGCCCTGGCCGGCGGCCAGGATCACGACCGTGAGCGGTGATTTCATGCTGACTCGCGAAAGTGCTGGAGTGGGGTTATTCAATCCGCGCCGAAGCGCCCCGGCAAGTGCTGGCATCGAGAATGCGATGCGGGCTCAGGCGGGTTCGCCCCAGCGGATCAACGGCACTTCGAGCGGCACGCTGACGTGCTCTGCACGCGGCAAGACCCTCGGAGTAAAGTGGCCAGCCGGCCGCTCGGTGCGCAGCGTTGCCGAGTAATGGGCGCCGTCCGCGGCGCCCGCAGGCGGCGGGACCGGCGTCATGCTCACATGGACCGCAGGTTCGGTGCCACGACCGTCGGCATACAGCTCCACGCGGACGTCCTCCGGGCGCAGGCGCCCGAGGTGCACCGCTACCTCAAAAACGAACCCGTCAGCGGTGCGCCGTGCACGAGTCGCACCGATCCGGATCTCGTGCCAGCCGTCACGAAGACGTCGCTCCCACGCCGCCAGTTCGCGGGCGCGCAGCGCGCAATCGGCGAATCGCGCCGCTTGCGCCCGCGCCGCCGGGAGGTAGCTGCCATACGCATATTCGAGCACCATCCTCGAGCTGCTGAAGCGCGGAGTCAGCCGCATCATGCTGCGGCGAATCCGGGCAATCCAGCGCTGCGGAATACCCATCGAATCCCGGTCGTAGAATTCCGGCACGATCTGCTTCTCGAGGATGCAGAACAGCCGGTCGACCTCGTCGTGCGACGGAGGTGTGTCGGGGTTGTCGTGATCGCCGCCGTCCTCGAGCGCCCAGCCGACGTCCGGTTCGTAGGCCTCGGCCCACCAGCCATCGAGAGAAGAGAGGTTCAGGCCGCCGTTGACGAGAACTTTCATCCCGCTCGTGCCACTCGCCTCCCACGGTCGCAGCGGAGTGTTGATCCAGACATCGATGCCTTTGACGAGCGTCGCAGCAAGCGCAATGTCGTAGTCCTCGACGAACACGGCACGCGAACGTACGTCCGGTCGCGACGTGAAGCGCACCCAGTCACGAATCAGTTCCTTGCCACGCTGGTCCTGCGGATGGGCCTTGCCCGCGACGATGATCTGTACCGGCCTGCGCGGGTCTTTGAGCAGACGCACCAGTCTTTCGGGGTCCTGCAACAGCAGATGCGGGCGCTTGTAGGCCGTGAAGCGGCGCGCGAAGCCGAGCGTCAGCGCGTCCGGGTCGAGCACCCGCGCCGCCAGTTCGACCGTCGCGGCATCCGCTCCGCGCTGCGCGACCTGCAGGGAAACACGGCGGCGCGCGTAGGCGATCAGCTCGGCCCGTTGCGTGGTACGCATCGCCCAGATTGCGGCAGCAGGCACATGCTCGAGTGGGGCAGCGACGTCGTCCTTCGGCTCCCGCCAGCGCTCGCTGCCGCACGTCTCGGTCCAGAGTGCGTCGGCGGCCGCTGCGTCCCAGCTCGGAACGTGCACGCCGTTGGTGACGTGCCCGACCGGGATTTCTGGGCGGGGCCAGCGGGGAAAAAGGGGCTGCAGGATGCGGCGGCTGACCGCGCCGTGCAGCGCACTCACGCCATTGATGCGGCCGCTGGTGCGTGCCGCCAGGAACGCCATGTTGAAAGGCTCGGAAGCGTCGGCCGGATTGGCTCGCCCGAGCGCGAGCAGGGTCTGCGCGTCCACGCCGAACGATGCGGCGTAAGCCGAGCCATATCTTCGCAACAGATCCGCCGGATAGCGATCGAAGGCCGCTGCGACAGGCGTGTGGGTCGTGAAGACGTTGCCGGGCCGGATCGCCCACAATGCCTCCTCGAATCGAAGCCCGAGACTCTCCATCGTCGTGCGGGCACGCTCGAGCGTGACGAAGGCGGCATGACCCTCATTGAGATGACAGACGTGGGCCTCGATGCCGAGCGCGCGCAGTGCACGCCAGCCGCCAATCCCGAGCATGATCTCCTGCAGCAACCGCTGCTCTGCGCCACCGACGTACAGCTGCGCGGTGATGCCCCGATCCGAGGGACTGTTCAGAGGGTCGTTGCTGTCGAGCAGATAGAGCGGCACACGGCCGACCCGGGCAAGCCAGACACGCAGGCGCACGGTGCGGCCCGGCAGCTCGACCGTGACCGCCATCCGTGATCCATCCGCTGCGAGCACGGCTTGAAGCGGCAGATCCGCCGGAGCGTTGTGAGGTTGCAGCTCGAGTTGGCTGCCGCCCGCGTCGACGACCTGGCGGAAGTATCCCTGCTGATACAGCAGCCCTACTCCGACCAGCGGCAGTCCCAGGTCACTGGCGGTCTTGAGGTGATCGCCGGCGAGCACGCCAAGCCCGCCCGAGTAGATCGGCAGCGCCTCGCTGAGACCGTACTCCATACTGAAGTAGGCGACGGTGCAGTCGCGCACCTCTGGCAGGTTCCGTGCGCACCACGACGGCTGGTTCAGATACGCAAGGCGCGCTGCCTCGAGGCGTGCGACCTCTCCGGCGAAATCGGCATCGGCGGCGAGTTCTTCGAGACGCCGCTGCGGCACCGTCTGCAGGATCAGCCAGGGATTGAACGTGCGCTCCCAGGCCTCCGGGTCTAGCGTGGCCCAGAGGTGGTCGGTGGTGTGGCTCCAGGTCCAGCGCAGATCGAGGGCGAGGTGAGCCAGTGGCCCAAGCGCCGCCGGCAGCGGCCGCGGCAGCAATGTGCAACCGGCCATCTGCGGCCTGATCGAAGATATGCCCGTCATTGGCTGCCAACAGTGCCTGCCGGATCATGATCGGCTCTCGCCGTGCGCAATGGGAGCGGGACGCGGTCCGTAATTTCCGCAGGGGCGTGTTCAGACTTTGAGTTTGCGGAGCTTTTCGAGGAGCTTGAGCTGAGCGGCGGCGCGCGCCAGTTCTGCCAGCGCCTCGGCCTGTTCGATCGCGTCGATCTTGCCCTTGAGCGCCTCCTCGGCGCGCTGTTTGGCAGCAAGCGCGGCGGCCTCGTCCACGTCCTTGGCGCGCAGCGCCGTATCGGCCAGCACCGTGACCTTCTTCGGCTGCACCTCGAGCGCACCGCCACCGACGAAGAAGAACTGCTCCTGGCCATCCGGCGTCTGTACACGGACTTCTCCTGAGCGGATCATCGTCAGCAGCGGCGCATGCCGCGGCGCGATGCCCATTTCGCCCTCGGAGGCCGGCACGAACACCATCTTCGCGGCGCCGGAGAAGATCTCTCCCTCGGCGCTGACGATATCGACGTGAATGGTGTTCTCTGGCACGGTGCGCTCCCTCGACAACTACTGCAGCGTCTTCGCCTTTTCCACGGCTTCGTCGATCGAGCCGACCATGTAGAACGCCTGCTCGGGCAGATGGTCGTACTCGCCGTTGATGATGCCCTTGAACCCGCGGATCGTCTCCTTGAGCGGAACGATCTTGCCGTCCTGTCCCGTGAACACCTTGGCGACGTTGAACGGCTGCGAAAGGAAGCGCTGGATCTTGCGCGCACGGAACACGGTGAGCTTGTCCTCTTCGGACAGTTCGTCCATGCCGAGAATCGCGATGATGTCCTGCAGCTCCTTGTAGCGCTGCAGCACGGCCTGCACGCCGCGCGCGGTGTTGTAGTGCTCCTCACCGACGACCAGCGGATCGAGCTGGCGCGAGGTCGAGTCGAGCGGATCGACCGCCGGGTAGATGCCGAGCGCCGCGATCTGGCGCGACAGCACGACCGTCGCGTCGAGGTGCGCGAACGTCGTCGCAGGCGACGGGTCGGTCAGGTCGTCCGCCGGCACGTAGACGGCCTGGATCGACGTGATCGAGCCCTTCTTCGTCGAGGTGATGCGCTCCTGCAGCACGCCCATCTCCTCGGCAAGCGTCGGCTGGTAACCGACCGCCGACGGCATGCGGCCGAGCAGCGCCGACACCTCGGTGCCGGCGAGCGTGTAACGGTAGATGTTGTCGACGAAGAACAGCACGTCGCGACCCCTGCCGTTGGCCTGCTTCTCGTCGCGGAAATACTCGGCCATCGTCAGCCCCGTCAGCGCGACGCGCAGGCGATTGCCCGGCGGCTCGTTCATCTGGCCATAGACCATCGCGACCTTGGAATTCTCGAGGTTCTCGGCGTCGATGACGCCCGACTCGATCATCTCGTGGTAGAAGTCGTTACCCTCACGGGTACGCTCGCCGACACCCGCAAAAACTGACAGGCCGCTGTACTGCTTGGCGATGTTGTTGATGAGTTCGAGCATGTTGACGGTCTTGCCGACGCCGGCGCCACCGAACAGGCCCACCTTGCCGCCCTTCGCGAACGGAACGAGCAGATCGATGACCTTGATCCCCGTGACCAGCAGCTCCTGGCCGCCGGCCTGTTCGTCGTAGGACGGCGCCGGCCGGTGGATCGACCAGCGCTCCTTCGTCTTGACCGGGCCACGATTGTCCTGCGGCGTGCCAAGGACATCCATGATGCGGCCCAGCGTCCCGGCGCCGACGGGTACCGAGATCGGCGCGCCGGTCGATTCGACGGCGAGCCCGCGCTTGAGGCCCTCGGAGGGACCCATCGCGATCGTGCGCACGACGCCGTCACCGAGCTGCTGCTGCACTTCGAGAGTCAGGTCGACGTCCTTGAGCCTGAGCGCTTCATAGACGCTCGGGATCGACTCGCGCGGAAACTCCACGTCGATGACCGCGCCGATGATCTGGGTGATTCTGCCGGTAGCCATATGTATGTCCTCAGACGGCAGCAGCGCCGCCGACGATTTCTGCAAGTTCCTTGGTGATCGCCGCCTGGCGCGCCTTGTTATAGACGAGCTGCAGCTCGCTGATGAGCTTGCCGGCGTTGTCCGAAGCCGCCTTCATCGCAACCATGCGTGCCGCCATCTCGCAGGCGACGCTCTCGACGGCCCCCCGATAGACCTGCGATTCGATGTAGCGCATCAGCACGCCGTCGAGGATCTCGGCGGCGTTCGGTTCGTAGATATAGTCCCAGGTCTCCTGCAGGTCGCTGACGTCGACGGTCGGCACGGGCAGCAGCTGCAGCACCTCGGGCTTCTGCGTCATCGTGTTGATGAACTGCGCGTGCACGATGAAGAGGCGATCGATCTGCCCGTCGCGATAGGCGTCGAGCATGACCTTGACCGTGCCCAGCAGCTCTTTGACATGGGGGCGATCGCCGAGGCCGGTGACGCTGGCCAGGATGGGCAGGCCGAGCCGGCGGAAGAACGCGAGACCCTTGCTGCCGATCAGGCAGAGGCTGACCTTGGCACCCTTGCCCTGCCACTCGCGCATCAGGTACAGCGTGTTCTTGAACACGTTGGCGTTCAGCGCGCCGCACAGCCCGCGGTCGCTCGAAACGACGATGATGCCGATCGACTTCGGCTCGCGCTCGACCAGGAACGGGTGCTTGTAGTCCGGGTTGGCCTCGTTGAGATGCCCGATGACGACCCGGATCTTCTCAGCGTAGGGACGCGCGAGGCGCATGCGATCCTGCGCGCGGCGCATCTTGCTCGCCGCGACCATCTCCATCGCCTTGGTGATCTTCTGCGTCGACTTGACGCTCGAGATCTTGCTGCGGATTTCTTTGGTGCCTGGCATGTCCGCTCAGCTCCAGAGAGAACGCGCAGCCGCGTGCTCGAACACGCCGCGACCTTCGTCGCCACGAGGCGCTGCACGCCCGATGGACATCGGCTGCTGCATGCTCAGAACGTCCCCGTCGACGCGAAGTCCTCGCAGATCTTCTTGAGCGTCGCTTCATGGGCCTTCAGTTCCGGTCTCGCGTTGATCGCGTCGAGCTCGGCCCTGTAGCCGCTCTTCGCGAACGACTGCAGCGCCGCCTCGGCATCGACGACCTTCTTGCGATCGACCTTGTCGAAGTAACCGTTGTTGACCGCGTAGATCGACAACGCCATCTCGGCCACCGACATCGGCGCGTACTGCTTCTGCTTCATCACCTCGGTGACGCGCTGGCCGCGCTCGAGCTGCTTGCGGGTCGCCTCGTCGAGGTCGGAGGCGAACTGCGAGAAAGCGGCAAGTTCGCGGTACTGAGCGAGCGCGAGACGGATGCCGCCGCCGAGCTTCTTGATGATGTCGGTCTGGGCCGCGCCGCCGACGCGCGAGACCGAGATACCGGCATTCATGGCCGGGCGGATACCGGCGTTGAACAGGTCGGTCTCGAGGAAGATCTGACCGTCTGTGATCGAGATCACGTTGGTGGGCACGAATGCGGTGACGTCACCGGCCTGGGTTTCGATGATCGGCAGACCCGTCAGCGATCCGGTCCTGCCCTTGACGGCACCCTTCGTGACCATCTCGACGTACTGTTCGTTGACGCGCGCCGAACGCTCGAGCAGGCGCGAGTGCAGGTAGAAAACGTCGCCAGGGAAGGCTTCTCGGCCCGGCGGGCGCCGCAGCAGCAGCGAGATCTGGCGATAGGCGACGGCCTGCTTGGACAGATCGTCGTAGATGATCAGGGCATCCTCGCCACTGTCCATGAAGTATTCGCCCATGGTCACGCCGGCGTAAGCCGACAGGTACTGCATGGCGGCAGGCGTCGAGGCTGAAGCGGAAACGATGATGGTGTGGCCGATCGCGCCGTTCTCCTCGAGTTTGCGCACGACGTTCGCGATCGACGACTGCTTCTGGCCGATCGCCACATAGATGCATTTGATGCCCGAGGTCTTCTGGTTGATGATCGTATCGACGGCCAGCGCGGTCTTGCCGGTCTGGCGGTCGCCGATGATCAGCTCGCGCTGGCCGCGGCCGATCGGGACCATCGCGTCGATCGCCTTGTAACCGGTCTGCACCGGCTGCGAAACCGACTTGCGGTAGATGACGCCGGGCGCGACGCGCTCGATCGGGGCGGTCCGCTTCGTCTTCAGCGGACCCTTGCCGTCGATCGGGTTGCCGAGCGCGTCGACGACGCGACCGAGCAGCTCAGGACCCACGGGCACCTCGAGAATGCGGCCCGTCGTCTTGACCGTAGCGCCCTCGCGAATCCCTTTATAGTCGCCAAGCACCACGGCCCCGACCGAGTCCTGCTCGAGATTGAGCGCAAGGCCGAACAGGTTGCCCGGGAACTCCACCATTTCGCCATAACGGACGTCGGCGAGACCGTGGATGCGGCAGATGCCGTCGGTCACCGACACGACGGTGCCGACGTTGCGGGCTTCGGCGGCGGATTCGAACTTGCCGATGCGCTGCTTGATCAGCTCGCTGATTTCGGAGGGCTTGATGGACATGGTGGAGTCCTTCGATGCGTATTTCTGTGTGTGACTTACTGCGCCGTCAGGGCATTACCGAGCCGCTCGATGCGGCCACGCAACGAGCCGTCGACGACGAAGTCACCGGCGCGCACGATGGCGCCGCCGATCAGCTTCGGGTCGACCTCGGCATGCAGCCGCACCGTGCGCCGCAGGCGGCGCGCCAACGCCGCAGCCAGCTGATCGCTCTGCTCCGCGGTCAGCGGCAGCGCCGAGGTGACGGTGACGTCGACCGTGTTCTCGACTTCCGAGCGCAGGGTTTCGTACTGGGCAGCGATCTCCGGCAACGCGGTCAGGCGGCGGTTTTCGGCCAGCAGTCGCAGGAAGTTACGAGCCTCCGCATGGCCGGCGGCGCCGGTGACCTCGAGCAGGAAATCGACGAGGTCGTCGGTACGCACATGCGGATTGCCAACCAGGCTCGCGACGCGCTTGTCGGCAAGCGCCACACGGGCGCCGGCCAGCAGCGCGCTCCATTGTGCGAGCGCGTCGGCGGCGCGCGCATACTCGAAAGCGGCGCGCGCATAGGGCCTTGCGATGGTCGCCTTGTCAGCCACGGCCGATGTCCGCCGCGAGCTGGTCGATCAGCTGCGCATGTGCCTTCGGATCGATCTCGCGCTCGAGCAGCTTCGCGGCGCCGGCGACGACCAGCGTCCCGAACTCGCGCCGCAGCGCATCGCGAGCGCGGGCGCTCTCGGTCTCAGCCTCTTCGCGCGCTGCGGCGATGATGCGCGCGCCTTCGCCCTGCGCGGCCTGCTTGGCGGCCTCGATAGCCTCGTAGGATCGCTTGACGGCCTGATCCTCGATTTGTCGAGCTCGCTCACGCGCCTCGCGGAGAATGTCGTTCGCCCGGTTCGTGGCTTCGGCGAGATCCTTCTGGCCCTTGTCAGCGGCAGCGAGGCCGTCGGCGATCTTCTTCTGCCGCTCCTCGATGGCGCCAATGATCAGCGGCCAGCCGAACTTCATCACGATCCAGGCGACCGCGAGGAACGCGAGCCCCTGAATGATCAGCGTGACGGTAATACTCATGCGCTTCTACCCCTGCTTCCAGTTCCCGGACGCGCCGCGAGGCACGGCACGCCCTCGTGGGCTTGGATCGATCAACGGCGGCCGTTCAGCCGACGCCGAGAGCCGCGAGGAACGGGTTCGCGAAGATCAGCAGCAGAGCGATGGCAACACCGATGATTGGCACGGCGTCGAGCAGACCGGCGACGATGAACATCTTGGTCTGCAGCATCGGGGTCAGTTCCGGCTGGCGCGCAGCGCCTTCGAGAAACTTGCCACCGAGCAGAGCGAAGCCGATGGCGGTACCGAGCGCGCCGAGACCGATGAGCAGGCCGGCGGCGATCACCGTCATGCTCATGACGTCAGCGATCTGGGCGATGTTTTCCATTGCGAATCTCCGTGAAGTAGCGCTAATCGACGAAACAATGAAACGCGGAACGCAAGCCGGTAGGCGTCAGTGTTCCTGCACCGACATGCTTAGGTAGACGATGGTGAGCATCATGAAAATGAACGCCTGCAGCGTGATCACGAGGATGTGGAACGCGGTCCAGATGAACCCCGAGACGAACTGCAAGGGCGACATGGCCCACGTGACCCCGCTAGCGAGGCTGCCACCGAGAGTCATGCAGGCGATCAGGATGAAGATCAGTTCGCCAGCGTACATGTTGCCGAACAGTCGCAGCGACAGGGAAATGGGCCGCACGGCCTCTTCGATCAGGCGCAGCAGCAGGTTGGCGGGCGCGAGCAGGATCGTCCCGACCGCGCCGTGTGCGTGAAACGGCGCCGTAAACATTTCGCCGAAGAACTTGCCCAGGCCCTTGTGCTTGATCGCGTAGTACTGGATCAGGACGAAGACACAGATGGCCATGCCGAGCGTCGTCGACAGATCGGCGGTCGGCACGACGCGCAGGTAGGGGATGCCCGCGGCATGCGCAGCCGCCGGCAGCAGGTCGACCGGGATCATGTCCATGAAGTTCATCAGGAACACGAGACAGAAGATCGTGATCGCGAGCGGCGCGACGAAGCGGCTCTTGACCGGGAAGGTCTCCTTGACGAGCCCGTCGACGAACTCGACGACGATCTCGATTGCACATTGCAGCTTGCCGGGCACGCCGGTGGCGGTGGCGCGGCGCGCGACACGCAGGAACAGGAAAACGAACAGCGCGGCGAGCACGAGCTTGAAGAAGATGCTGTCGAGATGCAGCGTCCAGAACGGACCGTCGCCGACCTGGACGTTGAGATGTTCGAGGTGATGCTTGATGTACCCCGTCATCCCGCCCGATTCGCCTTCAGCCGCCATCCCTTCCTGCCCCTTGAGTGCCGGGCGCTCACTTGATGAGCGCCACACCGAGCCAGAACCCCACCTGGCCGGCGAGCATCCCTGCCAACAACGGCAGCGGCAACAGCTCCACCACGGCCAGCGCCAGCCATACGGCCAGCACGACCCACGCCCATTTCAGACCCTCGCCGACCCACATCGCACCGGCGATCCGGGACGCTGGCGCGACCCCGGGAGCGAACAGCCGCCAGCCGAAGATCACGTTGCCGACCGCGACGATGGCACCGCCGGCAAGCGCGGCCCTGGCCGCGGCACCACCCGACACCACGGCCGCGAACAGCGCGACGAAGGCGGCAGCCGCCATCTGCACCGCCGCGTATCGGCCGACCAGGCGCTTGCCGCGCGCGACGGGGTCGTTCACGACTTGGCTCGTTCAGCCCGCGCGGGGCCCCCGAAAAAGGCCGCGCATTGTAGGCATTTTTTTGCGCTGCTTCAACAGCGTGACAACTGGGGTGTCCTGACAAATTCCTTTGCGAATCAGGGCACTGGCATTTTGTACAGAACGCGACTCAGCGAATGTGCTCGAGGATGCCGTCGAGTTCCTCGAGCGAGTTGTAGGCGACGACGACCTTGCCCTTGCCGCTCGGCGCATGCTGGATCGAGACCTTCGCGCCGAGCTTCTCGGATAACTCCTCTTCGAGGCGAGCGACATTGGGATCGCGCTGCGAATCGCTGGCCGAGCCTGCGCCCGGGCGCGGCGGTGGTGCCTGCATGCGGCGCACGAGCGCCTCGGTCTCGCGTACCGACAGGCCCTTGCGCGCGACCAGCTGCGCCACCTCGACCTGCTGCCGCATGTTCGCGAGCGCGAGCAGCGCACGCGCATGACCCATCTCGATCTGGCGCTGCTCGACCAACGTCGCGACCTCGGGAGGCAGCTCCAGCAGGCGCAGCAGGTTGCTGACTGCCGCGCGCGAGCGACCCACTGCATCGGCGGCCTGCTGGTGCGTGACATCGAATTCGCGGATCAGCCGATCGAGGGCGCGCGCTTCCTCGAGCGGGTTGAGATTCTCGCGCTGGATGTTTTCGATCAGCGCCATCGCGATCGCGGCCGAATCGGGCACGCGGCGGACGACAGCCGGTATTTCAGCGAGGCCAGCGATCTGCGCGGCACGCCAGCGACGCTCGCCGGCGATAATCTCATAGCGCGTGGCCGCCCCCGGCGCCGCGCCCGGCATCTCGATGGGCCGCACGACGATCGGCTGAACGACGCCTTGCGAGCGGATCGAGTCGGCGAGCTCCTGCAGCGACTCGGAACGCATGTCGGTGCGCGGCTGATAGCGCCCGCGTTGCAGCTGTTCTATCGGAACCTTCACGAGCTGTTCGTCGAGCATCGCGGCGCCGGCGGCAACGGCGGCCGCCGGCCCGAGCCGCGTGCCGGCGAGCTCGCCGCCGACCGCCGGTGCAGCCCCCTGCCGATTCGCCGAGAGCTGGCCGAGCAGCGCGTCGAGACCGCGGCCGAGGCTGGGCTTCTTCTGGCTCATGCGCGCGATGATAGCCGCACGCCGTCGGGGGCCGCAGCTTCCGCCTGCCGGTTGTCGCGGATGCCGAGGAAGATCTCGCGGAAGCTCACGTAGCTCAGCGCGCCGAGGAAACAGTAAAGCAACGGCACCAGCGGCGGCAGCACGATGATCCAAAGCACCGGTAGCACCATGAACAGCAGCCCGAGCGTCAGCACCAGCGGCAAGTTCTTGACCTGGCCGACCGCGCTGAGCCGGTAAGCGTCGCGGAACGGCAGCCCGAGCAGCGTCGTGCACGGAAACTGAAAGAACGAGGTCAGGCCGGGAATGTTGAGACCGAAGTAGAGCAGGCCGAGCGCATAGGCGGCGTAGACGAAGATCTGCCGCATCGCCACGAGCCAGTTGTCGGACAGTTCAGTGACGATGTTGCGCTCGCTGTAGAGCGGCGACCACCATGGCATGCCGGGCCGCGCCAGCAGCAGCATCCAGATCAGGGCGCCCGCGATCGCGATGATCGCCGAGAAGACTAGCACATCGAAAGCGTGGCGCCGCAGCATCGCCAGCACCTCGCTGAAGGTCGCGCGCTGCGGACGATCGACCTCGGCGGCAATCAGGATGCTGGCGAAGAACGCCGACAGCGCAAGGATGCCGTCGACGATCGGCAGCCGCTGACCGAAGAACATCCAAAGACAGACGAGCATCACCAGCCCCAGCCAGTAGCCAAACGCGCGCGCGATGAGGTTCGCGGCCTGGCGCATCCAGCGCCACAAGGCCCCCGGCGCCGCCTCACGCGGTTCGATGAGCATCGTCGGACATCACCGGCGCGGTCTGCGCGGTATCGGTCTGCGGCAATTCTCCAGCCCCGCGCGGTTCCGTGACCGTGGGCGCGCCGACCTGCTCTTCCTCGCGGCGAATCATTTCGCCGGCGAGTGCGAGGTAGGCCAGCGCGCCGCGCGAGTCCTTGTCGTGCAGCAACGCCGGCCGGCCGAATGACGGCGCCTCTGCGAGACGCACGTTGCGCGGGATGATGGTCCGGAAAACCTTGTCGCCGAAGTGCGCGATCAGCTGCGCACTGACTTCGTTCGACAGGTTGTTGCGCGGGTCGAACATCGTGCGCAGGATGCCCTCGATGGCAAGCTCGGGATTCACCGAGTCACGGATCTGCGCGATCGTGCCGACCAGGGCCGACAGGCCCTCGAGGGCGTAGTACTCGCACTGCATCGGCACGAGCACGCTGTCGGCCGCAACCAGCGCGTTGACCGTCAGCATGTTCAGCGATGGCGGGCAGTCGATCAGGATCACATCGTAGCAGTCGCGGACCGGCCTGAGCGCCTGGCGCAGGCGCATTTCGCGGCCGACGTTCATCGTCAGCAGCTGCACCTCGGCCGCGGTGAGATCCTGATTCGCCGGCAGCAGCGCGAAGCCTGCTTCGCCGATCTCGCGGATCGCCTCGGCCGCCGTGCAGACGCCGACCAGCACGTGCCCGGTGCCGAGCTCGATCACGGCTTTGTCGACACCACAGCCCATCGTCGCGTTGCCCTGCGGATCGCCGTCGACGAGCAGCACGCGGCGCCGCGTCGCCGCCAGCGAGGCCGCGAGATTTACGGCGGTGGTCGTCTTGCCGACGCCTCCTTTCTGGTTGGCGACTGCGATCACGCGCTTCATGCGTCGCACTGTAGCAAAAGGTCAGCAGCGGCGAAGCACGGCCAGGTGCCGCTCGGACTCGACCTCGGGAACGGTCAATCGGACCAGCTCGACTCGCCACGGCGCGGGCAGCGCGGCGATCTCCTCGTTGGGAGGGCGGCCCTTGAGCGCCAGCAGGCGGCCGCCTCGGACCAGCAGGTGACCACAACGACGCACGAGTTCGGCCAGCGGTCCGACCGCACGGACGACGACCGTGTCGAAGGGGGTCTCGGGTCGGAACTGCTCCGCGCGCACCGCCAGCGCCGTCGCGTTCGCTAGATCGAGCGCGGCGATCATTTCGCTGACGAAGCGGATTTTCTTCCGCGTGCCGTCGATCAGCGTGAACTGACGCTCCGGACAGGCGATCGCGAGCGGCAGGCCCGGGAAGCCTCCCCCCGTGCCGACGTCGACGATGCGCCGCGCGTCGCCGAGATGCGGGACTACCGCAAGACTGTCGAGCAGGTGCAAGGCGCGGATGCCAGGAAGATCGTCGATCGCCGTCAGATTGACCTGCTGGTTGCGTTCCCGCAGCGCGAGCGCGAGACGCCAGCAACGATCAAGCGCCGTCGCGTCGAGTCCCACGCCGAGCGCAGCGGCGCCGCGCTCGAGCGCCGCACACCAGGCCCGCACCTCGGCACCGGCGGGCAGCGGGCCTTGCGATCCGCTCATGTATCCACCAGGTAGGAGAACCACAGATCGAATGGCATTGGATCGAGCGTCGCGTCCTCGGCCATGCGCCGCAGTAACGCGCTGCCGCGCTGCGCGAGGCGACCCGGCCAGGGCGCTGGCGGTGATGGCGGCCAGCGCTGCTCTAGGTCCGGGCCGGCGCGCAGCGCGTACAGAGCTGCGCGCAACCACTGCGCCGCCCGCTCGGCCTGCTGCCAAAGCGGATCGGGACCCGCCTCGGCAAGGACCGGCAGCAGCGCGCGGGCCCGCTCCGCGTCCGCCGCCTCGCCACCCAGCAGCACCACGACGCCGCGCAGCGCGAGCGCATCGACATCGACGCCCGGCCGAGCGAAACCCGCGCGGCAACTGGCGATCTCGGTCAGGACGTCCGCAATCGTCGGCACCGCCCGCGCCAGTCGCCGTGCCGCGCGCGCGCGCCAATCCGCGGCCGCGAGCAGCGCCGCGACCATGCCCGCCTCGTGAGCGCCGATCTGCGGTCCCCGTTCACTGGAATCGCCGGCCGGCGCGGGCCAACGCAGCATCAGCGCGAGATTGAAAGCCGCCTGCGGCGGATCCAGCTCGTGCGGCAGTCCCGGCAGGCGCGCCCCGCCCGCGAGCGTCGCTCCCGGCACTACCGGGCCGAGCCAGACCCGGCAAGCGGGCTCTGCACACGCTCGCAGCGCCTGCACCAGGGCCTGCGCCAGCCAGGCCCGCGTCGCATCCGTCATCGCTCGGCGCCAATCAGGACGATCGTGCGGCCCGTCACCGAGCCCTCGAGGTAGGCGTCGAACGCGCCTGGCAGGTCGTCGAACGCGATCGTGCGCGTCGCGATCCGGTCGAGGTGGCGCGGCCTGAGGTCGGTCGAGATTCGCTCCCAGACTTTCAGTCGGAGCTCGCGGAGCGTCGCCGACGAGTTGATGCCGAGCAGGTTCACGCCGCGCAGGATGAACGGCATCACCGTCGTATGCAGTTCCGCGCCGCCCGCGAGGCCAACGCTGGCGATGTTGCCCCAGAAGTCGACCGTGCGCGTGAGCCAGGCCAGCATCTCGCCGCCGACGTTGTCGATCGCGCCCGCGAAGCGCGCCGTCTCGAGCGGCCGCTTGCCGAAATCGATCTCCGGGCGCAGCAGCACACGCGATGCGCCAAGCGCCCGCAGGTAGTCGGCCGCCTCGGCCTTGCCGCTGACCGCGACCACCTCGTAACCGCGCCCGGCGAGCATGTCGATCGCGAGGCTGCCGACGCCGCCCGTCGCGCCCGTTACGACGATCGGACCTTTCGCCGGCGTCTGGCCGTTATGCTCCATTCGATGGATCGCGAGCGCGGCCGTAAAGCCCGCCGTACCCAGCGACATCGCCTTGAACGCATCGAGCCCCGGCGGCATCGGGATCACCCACTCGCCGCTCAAGCGCGCGTACTCGGCATAGCCGCCGTCGTGGGTCTCGGACAGTCCGCAGCCCGTCACGAGCACCGCATCGCCCGGCCGATAGCGCGGATCGCTCGAGGATTCGACCACGCCTGCGAGGTCGATGCCGCCCACCAGAGGATAGCGACGCAGGATCCGGCCCGCACCCGTCGCCGCCAGCGCGTCCTTGTAGTTGATGTCGCTGTACTGCACGCGCACGACGACCTCGCCCGACCCCAGGTCGTCGAGCGTGAGCTGCTCGAACTTCGCGACGATCTTGCGATCGATCTCGTGGATGCGGAAGGCTTTGAAAGGCTGCTGCATGGGGCGCTCCGACGCCGAAGCCAGAATCGTGCGCGGCCCGGCGCGGTCGATCAAGAGAGAGGCCGACGATCACCGGCCAGAGCCCGCGAGACGATGCCCTGCACATCCAGTTCATCGCCGCCGCGCGACGCTGCCCTGCAGCGATGCCCGCCGGCGGACCCTTGATCGGCATTCCGGTCGAGCGGGGCGTCGTGCGCTAGCGATGGCGGGCGCGAGCCCCAGCGAGGGATTCGCGGCGTCCCGGCTCGGCCGGTAGTCAGCGCAGGCGTGCGGCGGATGAGCTCAGCGACCGCGCGGCGTCCGCGTGCGTTCGAGCCAGGCGATCAGTCCATCTGCGTTGAGCCTGAGGTCGAGCCCGAGGATCTCCTCGATGCGCCGCTCGGGCTCGGCCACGCCGTGTGCGCTCGCCAGCTCGAGCCAGAGCGCGCGTATCGCCTCGATGATGCGGTGGCGACACTCGGCACGATCGGGCCAGGCGGCCGCGGCGGCCGACTCGGCCGCGGCGACCATCGCCTCGATCTGCCGGCGCAGCGACGCGGCGAGTCTCGGCACGTCGGTGACGCGGCTGTAATGGGTCAGGTAGAGCGATTCGGGCTCGAGCCCGCAGATACGGTCGATCGAGGCGAGCAGCTGTGCCGGGTCGAACTGCGTCGGCGACGTCGTCGGGACGACGAATGCGCGGCCGTCGACGTCGAACTCGCGGTACGACAGACCGAACGTGTCGCCGGTGAATACAAGCGAATGGACACGATCGACGATCGCCTGATGATGCAGCGCATGCCCCGGCGTATGGAGGCACTCGAGCGTGCGCGCGCCGAGCTCGAACCGCTGACCATCGGCTGCGGCGACGATGCGCTCCGCCGCGATCGGCACGAGGTCGCCGTAGAGATCGCGGTAGGCCTGTTCGCCGTAGACCGCGAGCGACGCCGCGATCAGCTTGCCCGGGTCGGCCATGTGCGGCGCACCGCGCGGGTGGATCACGGCACGCGCGTTTGGCAGCGCCCGCATCAGACTGCCGGCGCCGCCGGCGTGGTCGAGGTGCACGTGCGTGAGAAATAGCCAGTCGACGGCCTCGGGCGCGACGCCCAGTGTCTCGAGGGCCTCGAGCAGCATCGGCACCGAGTGGTTGGTGCCGCTGTCGACGAAGGCCGCGCGACCCGAGTCGACGATCACGTGCGCGGCATCGAGCCGCGGTCGCACGTAATGCGTGTCGACCGCGGTGATACCGGCGGGCTGGCGGATCAGGTCGGCCATGAGGCGAGCGCCGTACGGCGCAGCCAGGGCATGGACGACCTCGCACCGCTCACAGTGCGGGGTCGGCCGCCAGCGCCGCGAACTCGCGCTCGAAGTCCTGCGGCAGCGCGCCGTCGCCGCTCAGGATCTCGAACGTCTTGCGCAAGGCGCTGCGCCGGCCAAGCGCCTCGACGCAGACGCGGGCGACGTCAGCGCGCGGGATACGGCCCGTCGATCTGTCGCCCTGGGAGAACTGCACGGCCTTCTGCCCGCCCGGTTCGTCGACGAGACCACCCGGCCGCACGATCGTGTACGGCACGCCACTCGCGCGCAGCGCATTCTCGCCCTTGAACTTGGCGGCGAGGATCGGCCGCATGAACGCCACCGGGTAGTTCTCGGCCTTGGTCACGGCGGCCGAGGAGACGAGCACGAACTGCCTGACGCGCGCCTTCTTCGCGGCCCTGGCCATGTTGGCGACGCCGAGGTTGTCGATCTGCTCCGGACCGGCGTCGGGAGCCGCATTCAGGCCGCCGCTCGCGCCGACCGCCGAGATCACGTAGCGCGCGCCCTTGAATGCCTTGCGCAAGGAGTCCTCGTCGCGAACGTCGCCGACGACGACGTCGACGCCGGCCGGGAAGAGGCCTTGTGCCTTCGCGGCATCGCGCACCATCGCGCGCACGCGATAGTCGCGGCGGACAAGCTCGGCGACGACCTCCTTGCCGGTACGTCCGGTGGCACCGGCAACAACGACCAGATCGCCCGCCCTGGCCGTGGCCGGTGGCGCCGCGAGCAGCGCCGCGCCGACGGTCGCCGCGAGCGCCAGGGTCCTGAACATGGCTTGCCTGCGTTGAATCATCTGCGTTCTCCCTTTTCCAGTACGTCCTTCCAGCGTTCCTCGAAAGCCCAGATCTCATCGAAGCCGATCATCCGGCAGAACGCGTCGAAACTGAACAGCGGTACATCGGGCGAGAGGCTGGTGCCGGTGGTCTTCAGATGCTGTAGCGCGCGCTCCATCGCCGCCGAGGCAGCGAGCGCGTTCATGGCAGGCCAGATCGCGAGCGAATAGCCGAGAGCCTTGAGCTCCGCCGCCGGACGGATCGGCGTCTGGCCACCGTCCGACATGTTGGCCATCATCGGCTTGCGGATGGTGGCGCAGGCGCGGCGCATCTCATCCTCGGATTGCAGCGCCTCGATGAAAACGATGTCAGCGCCGGCCTCGGCATAAGCCTGGCCGCGCCGCACGGCCTCGTCGAAGCCGTGCCCCGAGCGCGCATCGGTGCGCGCGATCACGAGGAAGTCGCGCGACTTGCGCGAGGCGACCGCAACCCTGACCTTCGCGACCATGTCCTCGAGCGGAATCACGCGCCGGTAGGGCGTGTGACCGCACTTCTTCGGGAATTCCTGATCCTCGATCTGGATTGCGCTGACGCCGGCCGCCTCGTAACCGCGCACCGTGTGCTGCACGTTGAGCAGGCCGCCGAAGCCGGTGTCGGCATCGGCGATGACGGGCGCACTCGACTTCTCGACCACCCTGGAGACGCGATCGAGCATGTCGGTGTAGGTCGCGAGTCCGGCGTCGGGCAGGCCGAGATAGGAGCCGGTGAGCCAGAAGCCGCTCGCATAGACGGCATCGAAGCCGACGCGCCGCACGAACAGCGTCGAGATCATGTCGAACACGCCGGGCGCAACGATGAACTCGCCGCGCTCGAGCCTCTGCCGCAGCGCTGGATCAGCCATCCGACCCTCCTGGGTTTGCGGCAACATAGCAGACATGACCGACCGGTTCATGGACGCGGACGGCACCGAGTACGACGGTGTCGCGCCGGCGCTGCTCGACGCCGAGCCGGCACCGGGCGAACTCGCGCGACGGCGCGTGACGCGCTGGGCTGGCTGGCTCGCCGACGGCGCCATGCTGGTGCGTGCGCGTGCCGGACGCGCCTCGCAGCTGTTCCGGGTCGCCGCGCCGGGCGCGTCGCTCGAGCCGTTGACGCACCACGAGCGCTCGATCAGCGCTGCCGCCTTGTCGCCGGATCGTACGCGCGTCGCCTTCGTGCTCGAGCGCCCCGAAGGGTCCCGCTTGTATGTGATGCAGCTGTCCGACCGTCGCGTGGATCGCATCGGCGGCGACGCGCTCGACTGCGCGAACCCGGTCTGGTCCGGCGATGGTCGGCGGCTCGCGTTCCGCGGCCGCCCCGCTCCGGGCGCCGATCTGACCATCCTGATTGCCGAGCCCGACTCCGCGCCGCGGCCTCTGCTGTCCGGACGCGCCGATGACGGCCGGCCGCGCGGCCTGCGTCCTCTCGGCTGGTCGCCCGACGATCGCGCGCTACTCGTCGCGGCCAATGGTGGAACCCCTGCGCTGCTGTCCGTCGACACGAGCGAAGGCAAGTCGACACCGGTACTGGCCGACCTCGAGCTCGACGGCGAGGCGCGCTTCGCGCCTGGTGGGCGCGCGCTCTATGCGCTCGCCCGCAGGACGGGCGGGACCGGCCGTGATCGCGAATCGTTGCGCCAGCTCCATTACATCGACTTCGCAAGCGGCGGTCGCCGCGTGCTCGCTGCCACCCTGCCATGGGACATCGAGCGCTTCGCGCTCAGCGCGGATGGACGGCAGGTCGCGATCAGCGCGCTCGCGGCGGGCTTCAACGTGTTGCGCGTGCTCGACCAGGCGAGCGGGGCGGTGCGCGAACCGCCGGGAATGGTCGTCGGCTTCATCGACGAGATCGGCTTCGATCACGACGGCAGCCGGCTCGCGCTGACGCTCGAAACGGCCGATTCGCCGGCCGACGCCTGGAGCTGGGATCTGCGCCGCCAGCTCACCACACGCTGGACCGCGGCGCCGCCGGGCCGCGCAGCGGCAGCGCTGTCCATTCCGCGCCGCGTGCAACTGCCCGGCTGGGACGCCGCCGGTGCGGGCCGCCGCAGGCTGCCGGGCTGGCTCCTGCGCCCGGACGCGGCGCGCGGCACGTCAGGCCGGCGGCCGGTCTGGCTCGCGCCGCGGCTCGGGACGATGACGCGCCTGCACCCGCGTTTCGACGCGCTGACGCAGCATGTCGTCAACGGACTCGGCTACGTCGCGCTGGCGCCCGACCTGCCGGCCGGCGCCAGCCGCGAGTCCCTGATCCGCGATCTCGGCGCGGTCCTCGTCTGGATCGGCCTGCAACCGGACCTCGACACGTCGCGCATCGTGCTCGCCGCCGCGGACGAGGCGGCGCCGCTGCTCCTGCCGGCGCTCACGCAGTACGGCGACCGGCTGCGCGGCGGCATTCAGCTACGCGGCGCGCCCCAGGCCCGTCCCGGCCCGCGCGGGACGCTGTTCACGCGCCCCGTGTTGATCGTGCACGGTCGCGACGACGTGCGCTGGGCTGGTACTGCAGGGACTCGGGCAACGGCCGAGTTGCGGTCGCTGGGCAACGAGGCGTGGCGCATCGCGCTGGCCACCGAGAGTGGTGAGCGCTGGGCGCGCCCCGAGAACGAGGAGCGCGCCGCGCAGGCGGTCGCCGCGTTCCTGCGGCGCTTCAACGCGCCGAGAGCCGCGTGACGCGCTTGCGCGAGGTTTCGAGGCCGGGCTGTGCGGCGTAATAGGCGGCGAGCGCCTTGATGTCGGCCTCGCTGAGCGCACCGACGAAACCCGCCATAACGGCGTTCTTGCGTCCGCCGCGCTTGTAGTCGAGCAGCGCGCGCTGAAGGTAATCCTCGTGCTGACCGGCGAGTGTCGGATACTCGGGCGTGATGCCGACCCCGTCATTGCCATGGCAGGAAACGCAGACCGCCGCCGCCTCGGGCGCCGTGCCAACCGGCCTGGCATCGGGCTTCGATTGCACGGGCGTGCCTGCGAGGTAGGCCGCGACGTCGGCCATGTCCTGGTCCGACATGCTCACGGCCTGCGCGTGCATCGTTGCATGACCGCGCTCCTGGTTTCGGTAGGCCTGAAGCGCGATCACGATGTACGAAGGGCTCTGGCCCGCGAGCTTCGGTACGCGGTAGTTCGGGTAGGTGTTCTTGTAGTTCGGGATGCCATGGCAGCCGAGGCAGGTGTAGCCGAGCCGCGCGCCCCGCGCAGCGTCGCCGGTCACTGCTGCGCTCTGGGCGGACACCGCACCAGGCGCCGCCAGCACGGCCGCCGCGAGGAATGCAGAACCCCAACGCCCGAACATCGTCATATCGGCTCCGAAACCGTTGAAAGCGCGCAAAAAACGGCGAAAGTCTACGGACTCGACCGCCGAATTGCCACTTCAGAGCTGCCGCGACTCCAAGACGGCCTCGTCGGCAATCCGCGTCCAGGACGCCACGCTCCGCTCGAATCTGCTGAACGACTCGTAGATCTTGCGGAACATCCGGTCACCGTCGGCGCGCTCCTCGACGACCTGGCGCGAGAGGTCGCGGAGCAGGCGCAGGACGTCGGGCGGGAACTGCCGAAGCTGCACCTTGTGCACGCGCACGAGCTGATCGAGCGCTTCGGGGCTGCGGGCATTGAATTCGGCCAGCATGCTGTCGTTGACGGCCTGAGCCGCCATCTCGACCATCGCCTGCAGATCGGGCGGCAGCGATTCGAACGCCTTGCGGTTGACCAGGCACTCGAGCGTCGAGCCCGGCTCGTGCCAGCCCGGGTAGTAGTAGTACTTCGCCGCCTTGTAGAGCCCGAAGGCAAGGTCGTTGTACGGCCCGATCCACTCGGCCGCGTCGATCGCGCCCGACTGCAGCGCGGTGAAGATCTCGCCGCCGGCCAGCGTCACGGGCGTGCCGCCCGCGCGGGCGATCACCTCGCCGCCGAGTCCCGGAATCCGCATCTTGAGGCCCTTGAGATCTGCGACCGAGCGGATTTCTTTGTTGAACCAGCCCCCCATCTGCGCACCGGTATTGCCGCAGGGCATCGGCAGGACGCCGAAAGGCGCATAAGCCTCGCGCCAGAGTTCGAGCCCACCCCCGTAGTAGAGCCAGGCGTTCATCTCGGTGGCCGTCAGGCCGAACGGGATCGACGAGAAGAACGACGCCGACTCGGTCTTGCCCTTCCAGTAGTAGGCGCCGGCGTGGCCGAGTTCGGCGGTGCCGCGCGAGACGGCGTCGAATACTTCGAATGCCGGCACGAGTTCGCCGGCACCGTAGACCTTGACCTTGATGCGTCCCGCGCTGCACTTGTCGATGAGTTCGGCGAAGCGCAGCGCGCCGGTGCCGAGGCCCGGGAAATTCGGCGGCCATGTGGTCACGAGCTTCCAGCGAAACTGCGGCGCGCCAGCCGCAGCGGTAGTCTGGCCCGCGCCACCGGCGGCACCCGGATCGCGCGCGCACGAGGCGGTAGCCGTCGCAGCCGCGGCGGTCAGAAAATGACGTCTCCTCATGGGCTCCCTCCTGCAGACAAACGTCTATGATCGCATTGATCCAGCGCGTCGCGTGGGCGCGCGTCGAAGTCGCGGCCCAGGTGGTCGGCGCCATCGACCGCGGGCTGCTCGCGCTGATTGGCATCCGGCCTGACGACGATGCGGCGACGGCCGATCGCCTGCTCGAGCGTGTGCTCGGCTACCGGGTGTTTCCGGATGATGCGGGACGCATGAACCGCTCGCTGACCGACGTCGCGGGCGGTCTGCTGCTCGTGCCGCAGTTCACGCTCGCCGCCGACACACGCAAGGGCACGCGCGCGAGCTTCACGACGGCCGCCGCCCCCTCCGTCGCCGCGCCGTTGTTCGCGCGGCTTCTCGCGGCGGCACGGGCCCGGCACGGCGGCCCGGTAGCCAGTGGCGAATTCGGCGCCGACATGCAGGTCTCGCTGCTCAATGACGGTCCCGTGACTTTCTGGCTCGAGAGCGGTCCAAGCAGTGGGCGGGGACGCTGATCAGGTGCGGACTGTGACCGGATCGGCGTCGGCATGCCCATTGGTGCGTTGCATCATGGCCTTTTGGCCTATGATTCGGTCTGTCCTCCATCGTTGAGCAACCAGAGGTTCCCATGGGCATCGGAATGCGCGAGCTCATCATCATTCTGCTGGTGGTACTGCTCGTGTTCGGCGCCAAGAAGCTACGCACGATCGGTAGCGACCTCGGCGCAGCCGTCAGGGGTTTCAAGAAGGGCATGTCCGAGGGCGAGGACGAAAAAGATCCCCTGAAGGCCCTCCAGCAGGACAAGCCCGACGCGGAATTCCCCGAGAGCGCCGCCAAGAAGTCGGCCGACACGACCCAGACCGACCGCAAGGCCTGAGAGGCCTCGCGCGATGTTCGAGGTCGGCTTCAGCGAGATGCTGCTGATCCTGGCCCTCGCGCTGATCGTGCTGGGCCCGGAGAAGCTGCCGAAGCTCGCCGCGCAGGTGGGCCGCTGGATGGGTCGGGCCCGCAGCATGGCGCGCCAGTTCCGCGAACAGCTCGAAGAAGAAGCGATCCTCGAGGAGACCCGCCCGGCGCGCGACGTGGCCCCGGGCCACAGCGCGTCGACGGCGCCCGCATCCGTCGTGACTAGCGGTACTGCCACGTCGGCCAGCATGGCCACCCCCGGCGCCACGCCGACCCATTCCGACCCCGCCGACAACGACACCCGCCACCAGGACTACGGCGGCGCCGCCTACGAGCCGCCGACGCCGCCCCCTGCAGCCGAGCCGGCCGCGACGCCCGCGGCGGCGGTCGAACCGGTATCGGATCATGGCGGCCGAGGAGCCTGAAAAGCTCGCCGAGGGCACGCTGATCTCGCATCTGCTAGAGCTGCGGGATCGGCTCATGAAGGCGTTCCTCGCCGTGCTGCTCTGTTTCATACCCTGCGCGATGTTCGCCAACGAACTGTTCACCTTCATCGCGCAACCGCTCATCGACCAGCTGCCGCAGGGCGCCTCGCTGATCGCGACCAACGTGATCTCGCCGTTCATGACGCCGTTCAAGCTGGCGTTCTACGTCGGCCTCGTCATCGCGATGCCCGTCGTGCTTTATCAGGCCTGGGCATTCATCGCGCCGGGGCTCTACCGGCACGAGAAACGCTTCGCGCTGCCATTACTGATCTCGTCGGCGTTTCTGTTCTATGCCGGCATCGCGTTCGCCTACTTCGCGGTGTTTCCGGTGATGTTCGGTTTCTTCGCCAGTACCACGCCCGAGGGCGTGCGAATGATGACGGACATCGCCAGTTACCTGGATTTCGTGATGACGATGTTCCTGTGTTTCGGCGTAGCGTTCGAGATGCCGATCGCGGTCGTGCTGCTGACGCTGACCGGCATGGTCAGCGTCGAGAAGCTCGCTTCGATCCGCGGGTACGTGCTGATCGGCATCTTCGTCGTCGCCGCCTTCTTGACCCCGCCGGACGCGATCTCGCAGACCATCATGGCCGTACCGATGTACCTGCTCTACGAGGGCGGCATGGTTCTCGCGCGCGTCATGGCGAGGATGCGCCGTTCGGACGCAGCGGACGAAGTACAGGCCTGAACCGAAGCGCGAACCCAAGGCCGTGCGACGCCGCCCTCGGGCTCCTTGCCGCGTGCTGGCACGATGCCTCACACTGATATCTTCGTGGCGCTGCGGCGCTGCCTCCTGCACCGGACAACAACAATGAACACGAGCACCGGCCCGGCCGCTGCTGACACGGGCTTCTTCGGTCATCCGCGCGGCCTCGCCACGCTTTTCTTCACTGAAATGTGGGAACGATTCACCTACTACGGCATGCGCGCGCTGCTCGTGCTGTTTCTGGTCGACGCGGTCAGCCGCGGCGGCTTCGGCTTCGACGACAGGACCGCAACGGCGATCTATGGTCTCTACACCGCCGCGGTCTACCTCGTCGCGCTGCCTGGCGGCTGGGTCGCTGACCGACTGATCGGCGCGCAGAAGGCCGTGCTGTACGGTGGCCTGCTGATCGCGCTCGGCAATATCACGCTGTGGCTGTCGGCGACGCCGTCGATGTTCTACCTCGGGCTGATGGTGATCATCGTCGGCGTCGGCCTGCTCAAGCCGAACATCTCGGCCATCGTCGCCGAGCTCTATCCGGAGGGCGGTGGGCGTCGCGATGCCGGCTTCACGATCTTCTACATGGGGATCAATGTCGGCGCCTTCATCGGACCACTGATCACTGCCTGGCTCGCGCAGCAGTATGGCTGGCGCGCCGGCTTTCTCGCCGCCGGCATCGGCATGCTGCTCGGTGTCGCGCAGTTCCTCGTCACGCGCCGGCATCTCGGCAGCGCCGGTGCCGTGCCGCACGCCGCGGCCGGCGCCGACCCGGCGGCCGCCTGGAGGTGGCTCTGGCTCGGCAGCGCGATCGCGGCGACACTCGTCGCGCTGCCTTTCCTCGGTATCGTGCGCGTATCGCCGGTGCAGCTGCAGAATGCCGGCATCTACGTGATCGTCGTTATGGCGGCCCTCTACTTCGTCTACCTTCTGTTCTTCGCGGGGCTCGACGGGGTCGAGCGTCGGCGCGTTCTCGTGCTGGTCGTGCTGTTCTTCGCGTGCGCTCTGTTCTGGGCGGGCTTCGAGCAGGCCGGCTCGTCGCTGAACCTGTTCGCCGAGCGCAACACCGACCGCGACGTCGGCGGCTTCGAAGTGCCGGCGGGATGGTTCCAGTCGCTGAACGCGATCTTCATCGTCGTGTTCGCGCCGGTGTTCTCGGCGCTGTGGGTCTGGCTCGCCAGGCGCAACATGGATCCGTCGACGCCCGTGAAGTTCGCGCTCGGCCTGCTCGGCATGGCGTCGGGATTCCTCGTGATGGCGGCCGCCGCGAACGTGGTCGCCGGTGGCGCGCAGGCGGCGGCTTACTGGCTCGTGCTGACCTACCTGCTGCATACCTACGGCGAACTGTGCCTCTCGCCTGTCGGGCTTTCGTCCGTGACCAAACTCGTACCGCAGCGTTTCGTCGGCCAGAGCATGGGCGTATGGTTCCTCGCGACCTCGCTCGGCAACCTCGTCGCAGGCGCGATCGCGGGCGAGTTCGACTCCGACAATGTCGCGGTGATGCCGGGCCAGTATCTCGACATCTTCTGGTTCGGCGCGATCTCGGCGCTCGTGCTGCTGCTGATCAGCCCCGTCGTCAAGAAGTGGATGGGAGGCGTGAAATGAGCGCCTCGCGGGGCGAGATGCCCGGCACATCGCCGGCGCCGCAGCTGACGGTGCGCGCGGTGGCGCTTGCGATCGTTCTGGCGATGATCCTCGCGGCCGCGAACACCTACCTCGGGCTGTTCGCGGGCATGACCGTCGCCTCGGCCATTCCGGCGGCGGTGATCTCGATGGCCGTGCTGCGCCTGCTCGACCGCCGCCGCGGCGGTTCGACGCTGCTCGAGAACAACATCGTGCAGACCGGTGCCTCGGCCGGCTCCTCGATCGCTTCGGGCGTGATCTTCACGATCCCGGCGCTGCTGATTCTCGGTCACTGGCACGATTTCTGGTCGCAGTACTGGTGGGTGCTCGCGATCGCCGGGCTCGGCGGCGTCCTAGGTGTGCTGTTCTCGGTGCCGCTGCGCCGCTCGCTGATCGTCGAGCAGAAGATGGCCTTTCCCGAGGGCAAGGCCGCCGCCGAGGTACTCCGCGCCGGCGAGCATCCCGAGCAGGGCGTGCGTCTGCTTGCCGCCGCCGCGCTCGGCGGCGGCGCCGCCAAGCTCGCCGCGGGCAGTGGTCTGCGGCTGATTCCCGACACCGCCGCCGCAGCCGGTTTCCTCGGTAACTACCTCGCCTACTTCGGCACGAATCTGTCGCCGGCCCTGCTCGGCGTCGGGTACATCATCGGACTGAACGTCGGTACCGTCGCGCTACTCGGCAGCATGATCTCGTGGAACATCGCGATCCCACTGTTCCACGCGTGGGCGCTGCCGGCGCACCCCGAACTCGCCGCCGCGATCGCCGACAGCTGCCGCGGAGCGAGCGCCGGCGAGTGCGCCGACGCGACCGCAGGCATCCTCTGGTCGAAGCAGATCCGCTATCTCGGCGTCGGTGCCATGCTGGTGGGCGGCATCTGGGCGCTCGTGTCGCTGCGCCACTCGATCGTCTCGGGCGTGCGCAGCGGACTCGCGGCGGCGCGTGCGGGCAGCAGCGGTGCCGTCGCGCACACCGAGCGGGACCTGCCGATGAAGCTGGTGCTGGTCGGCGTCGTACTGTTCACGCTGCCGCTCTGGGCGCTCTATCAGATCATCGTCGGCTCGCTCGGCGTCAGTCTCGTCATGGCCGTGATCATGATCGCCGCCGGCTTCCTGTTCTGCTCCGTGTCGGCCTACATGGCCGGTCTCGTCGGCTCGTCGAACAATCCCGTCTCCGGCATCACGATCGCGACCATCCTGTTCTCGGCCGTGGTGCTGCTCGCGCTGCTCGGCCGGGGCGCGTCGATCGGTCCAGTCGCGGCGATCATGATCGGCGCCGTGGTCTGCTGCGCGGCCTGCATTGCCGGCGACAACCTGCAGGACCTCAAGTGCGGCTATCTCGTCGGGGCGACACCCTGGCGACAGCAGGTCATGTTGGCGATCGGCGCGGCGACCAGCGCGCTCGTGATGGCCCCGGTCCTGCACCTGCTGCAGCAGGCCTACGGTATCGGCGTGCCAACGGCGGCGCACCCCGATCCGCTGCTCGCACCGCAGGCGACGCTGATGGCCTCGGTCGCGAAGGGCATGTTCGGCGGCGTCTTGCCATGGAACATGGTGGCGATCGGAGCCGCGATCGGCATCGCGGTCATCGTCGCCGACGAGACGCTCAGGCGCCGCGGCCGTTCGTTCCGCATGCCGGTACTCGCCGTTGCGGTCGGGATCTATCTGCCGCTCGAACTGATGACGCCGCTGTTCATCGGCGGTCTGCTCGCCCACCTGGCCGGTCGCGTGCTCGGTGCCGGCCGGCACCCGGAGCAGACCGAGACGCTGCACCGGCGAGGGATGCTGTTCGCTGCCGGGATGATCACCGGCGAAGCGTTGATGGGCATCCTGATCGCTATCCCGATCGTCGGCAGCGGCCGCGCCGACGTGCTCGCGCTGCCCGACGCGCTACAGCCCGCAGGTGATAGCGGCAAGCTCACCGGACTCGCGGTGTTGGCGGCGCTCGCTCTGTGGCTTTATCGCACGGCGATCTCGCGCACCAGCAGCCAACGATCGTGACGCGTTCAGCGTAATGCCGACGACGCCATGAGCAGGGGGCTGCCGGGCAGGCGCGGCAGGCTGGCGCTCTGCTTCGCGATCGTCTACCTCGTCTGGGGCTCGACCTACCTCGTCACCGCCGTCGGCGTGCGCGCGATGCCGCCTTTCCTGTTCGGCGCAATGCGCTTCCTGGTCGGCGGTGCTCTGCTGTTAGGGGTAGCGCGCTCGCTGCGCAGCTTCCGCAGTCCGCAGTCGCGCGCCGAGTGGCACGGCGAGTGGCGGCACATCCTGCTGGTCGGTGCGATGGCCGTGCTGGTCTCGAACGGCTGCAACGCCTGGGGACTGCAGTACGTGCCGTCGAACCAGGGCGCGCTGCTCAACGCTACCGTCGCCTTCTGGGTGACGCTGTTTGGGCTGTTCGGCGCGCGCGCGCACCGGCCCGACCGGCGGGCCTGGACGGGTCTCGCGCTCGGCCTCGGCGGTACGGCCCTGATCCTGCTACCACGCGCACCGACCGGAGCGACGCCGCCCTCGCCGTGGGGGCCGCTGATCCCGGAACTCGTGATCCTGCTCGGCTGCATGGGCTGGTCGCTCGGCACCGTCCTGCAGCGCAACACGCGCAGCGGCTTCGACCTGCTCAGCTTCACGGCACTGCAGCAGCTCGCCGGCGGACTAATGCTGCTCGCGATCGGCATCGGCGCGGGCGAGCTGTCCGACCGCTGGCAATGGTCCGCGGAGGCTCTCTGGGCGATGCTGTTTCTGGCCGTGGTCAGTTCCTGCATTGCCTACACGGCCTACGCGTGGCTCACCCAGAACGCAACGCCGTCTCAGGTCGGCACCTATGCGCTCGTCAATCCTGCAATCGCAACGCTGCTCGGCTGGATCGCGCTCGACGAAGCGCTCGTCGCGACGCAATGGGTCGGCATGACCGTGATCCTCGTCGGCGTCCTGCTCGTGAACTGGCCGGGAACCACGCGACTGCGCGGCGCCGCCGAATGAGCCTCTAGCTGGTCGGGACGCAGCGCGTGACGAGCCGCTGCGATCGCTGCGCCGCGAGGTCGACGGCGGGCACCGTCTGTCGCTCCCGAGCGGGGAAGTCGATCTGCGCAACGATGTTGTTGCCGGAAGCGTCGCGGATGTTGGTCAGGCCCTTGTAGCGCATCAGCACCCGGTCACTGTCGCGGTAGCTGACCTCGATGTATGGCAGGAACCAGCCGAGCAAGCCCGAGAGATTGAGTCGGATCACGCTCGCCGCTGCGCCTTCGATGATCTCCTCGTGATGCTTGCGGACCTTGAACGTCAGGAAGTCGAGACGGCTCGGCACCAGGAACGGGAAGCGCACCGTGCGTCCTGCCTCGAGCTCGGACCAGTGACGTCGGACGAATTCGTCGAAGCCCGCATCCGAGACGATCGCGACCTTGTCCGGTACGCGCGCACTGCGCAGAGGCGCATTCGACGACGCACGCTGGAATACCTCGAGTCCTTGTGCCGTACGGCGCAGCCCCTCGGTGTAGCCGTTGCGGCCGTCGACCAGCGTGAACGTCGGCTCCTCGCGCACGGCGCCGTACTCGAGTTCCTTGCGAGCGAATGCCTCGGTGCCGTTCGGACAGCGATAGAGCACGACCCGCTGCTCGCCGACGGTCCCAGAGCCGCGCACGAAGTGCGACTCGATGTACAGCAGGCGGCCCGTTTCGATGTCGCGCGCGTAGCCGGTGAAGACCTGATTGGCAGCGGCGGCGCGCCCGGCGAGCAGCAGGGCCGCGAGTGCCGTCACGGTGGAGATTACTTTCATGAGAGCTGGTTCGTCGCCCGCGCTCAGCCGGATTTGCGGCCGAGGCGCTCAATGCCGCCGGGGCCGATGAACCACGAGCCTACCCAGCCGGTGACGCTGACCACGAGCGCCGCGAGCAGCGCGTCACCGAAGCTCGCGATGCCGAAACCCGGCAGCATCCAGGCGACGAGCGCCAGCATGCCGGCGTTGACGACCAGCAGAAACAGGCCGAGCGTCACGATCGTGATCGGAAACGTCAGGACCACCGCCACCGGCCGCACGAGGGCGTTGACGATGCCGAGCAGCAGTCCGGCGAGCAGCAGCGTCAGCGCGGAATCGATCCGCACCCCGTCGATCCAGGTCGACGCCAGCCAGAGTCCGAAGGCGGCTATGACGGTGCGCAGTACGAATCCGGTCATGGGAAGGCTCCTTCGGCGTCGAGGCCTTTTTCGAGGTAGACCTTGAGCCGCGCGAGCGACAGACGCCAGCCGGCCTGGTGGTCGCGGAGCTGCCGCGCGTGCGCCGGCGCCTCGGAAAAGCCACTGCCGAGCACGCGTACCACGGTCTCCGGCGGACGCCACTCGATCATCAGGTCGTCGACGGTCGCCGACTCGCTCTCGGGCACCGCGGCGGAAGGCAGGTGGATCAGACGCAGGCGCCGCGGCGGATCGAAGACGTCGATGTGCGCGACGAGCTCGTGCTGTCGATCGAGGCTGGCCGTGAACGAGCCGCCGGCGCGCGCGCTGATGCGCGCATTCGCTGAGCACCAGCGTGCGAGCAGCGCGCTGTCGGTCAGCGCGCGCCAGACCCGCGCGGGCTCGGCCCGGATGTCGATACGCAGGGCATAGCCTCGGCTCCTCTCGGACATCCCGTTATTGTGCCACCGCGGTATGCTTCGGTCCCCGTGGTTTCAAAAGGCATGTCCATGGCGCTGGTCTATCTCGTGCTGCTGCTCGCCCTGATCCAGTACTTCGCTTTCGGTCTCGCCGTCGGGCGCGCGCGCGGCCGTTATGGTGTCGCGGCACCCGCGACGACCGGTCACCCGGACTTCGAACGGATCTATCGCGTGCAAATGAACACGCTCGAGCAGCTCGTGCTGTTCGTGCCGGCACTGCTGCTGTTCGCCGACTTGGTCGACCCGCTTTGGGCGGCTGGGCTCGGCATGGTGTTCGTCGTCGGCCGCATGCTCTACGCGATCGGGTACGCACAGGCCGCCAACAAGCGCCACCTCGGCTTCGGCCTGTCGGCCCTGCCAGTCGTGGTGATGCTGCTCGGCTCGCTGTTCGCGGCCGGGCGCGCGGCCTTGGGCCTCTCTTAGGGCTTCGCGGCCGACGGCAGGGCAGCGAGGCGCGTACTCGCCTTGACAGTCTGCAGCGCCAGCCGGATCTCGCGATCGCGCGCGAGCAGCGTCCGGCCCGAACCGTCGGGCGGCAGCTCCGCCGGTGGCTCCTCGGCTCCCTCGACGCGGATGTCGGGCTCGATGCCCCGGTCGTTGATGACGGCGCCCGACGGCGTCGCGTAATAGGACGTCGTGAGCTTGAGCGCGCGGCCATTGGCGAGCGGGATGACCGTCTGCACCGAACCTTTGCCGTAGCTGCGTCGCCCGACCACGGTCGCGCGGTGGTGGTCCTTGAGCGCGCCGGTCAGGATCTCCGCGGCCGACGCGGAGCCGCCGTTGATCAGTACCGCGAGCCGGGCACCGCCGAGCAGGTCACCGGGCGTCGCCTCCATGCGGAAACTCGCATCCGGCGCACGGCCGCTCGCGCTGACGATCAGGCCCCGCTCGAGAAACGCGTCTGCGACCTGCACCGCGGACTC
>CAZAWM010000002.1:0-35309 GCA_964488605.1 uncultured Steroidobacteraceae bacterium
CCGCGCGACGTCCGCGGCGCGCTCGGCATTGCCCGACACCTCCTCGGTGAAGGCCGCCATTTCGGCGATCGACTCGGTGGCCGAGCCGATCTGCTTGGACTGGGCGCCGCTCGCCTTGGCCAGGTGCTGCGCAAGTGCCGTGGTCTGCCGCGCGGCGCCGTCGAGCTGGATCGCGGACCTGTTGATCGTGGCGACGAGCCCGCGCAGCGCATCGACCGCGTAATTGATCGAATCGGCGATGGCACCAGTGATGTCCTCGGTGACGGTAGCCTGCACGGTCAGGTCCCCGTCGGCCAGGCTGGACAGTTCGTCGAGCAGACGCAGGATGGCCTCCTGGTTGCGGTCCGCCTCCTTGCGCTGGATGGCGGCAGCGAAGCGCCGCTGCTCGGCGTCGCGCCGCAACTGGCCGCTGCGGCGCAGCAGCAGCGCGAGCGGCACCAGGGCGAGCAGCGCCGAAATCACCGGCCACCACGCCCGGGACCCGCCGACCGGGGTGCCGGCGAGATCGCGCGACAGTGACGTCGCATCGACCACGAGCGCCCGGGCATTGCCGGCCAGCGCGGGCAGCTCGGGTGCCGCGCCGACGGCCTCGCGGACCAGGGCATCGATACGCGTCTGCGTACTTCGCGCCGCGGCGAGTGCTGCCGCTGCCTGCGCGCCCTGCAGCCGTGGCAGGGTCGCCGCGGGGTCCGCTCCCGCGAACGCCTGCAGCACCTGGCCAAGGTAGGCCGAAGCCTCGCCGAGACGGCGCGCGGCCGCCTGCGCCTCGGGACCCCCGTCGAACAGTCTGGGCAGGCTCGCTTCGATCTCGCGCGCGCGCCACTCGGCACGCTCGACCCCGCGCGCGATCGGCTCGAGTCCCGCCTGCGCCGGCGAAGCAGCGACGGCGCGGCGCAGCTCCTCGACGAAGCCCGCCACGAGCGGGCCGATTTCGCGGCGCACCGTACCCGCTGCGCGCAGCGGCTGCTCGGCGGCACCGAGCGCAGCGCCGCCGGCCACGACGCGCGCGAATCGCGGGTCGCCGCCGAGATCGCCGAGGGCGCGGTCGCGCGCGAGCTGCTCGAGCCGGTTCGCCGCCGCGCCCACCGCGCCGACGGCCTCGGCATCGCCGGCGATCGCGCGCGGCGTGTGCAGAGCCACGTCCTGCAACGCGGCGACGGCCAGCTGCGCCGCGCGGCCCGGCTGGGCGGGTCCGCGCGAGTTCCACCAGAAGCCGACTGCGCCGATCACGACCAGCGCGGCAGCGGCGAGCGTCAGCGTGCCGATCTCGCGCGCCGCTCGCGCCGGCACAGCCTCAGCGGTTGCCGCGCGTTTCGACGAGGCCGTCATGCAGCGGCATCCTGGAAGGCCTGGCTCTCGACCAGCGTGCGCAGCGAGAGCACGGGCCATTGTTCGGGTCCTGCGGAAGCCGGCTCCCCGGCTCGCGGCTCTTCGCGACGGAAGGCGCCGGCCAGGTAGCGCTCGCAGCGCACGATGGTCGGCGGTGCGATGCCCGAGAAGGCCGCCTCGGGAAACCGGCGAAAGCCGAGCACCTCATCGACCATGAGGCCGGCCGGCAGCTCACGGTGGTTGACGACGACGACGCGGGTGTTGCGAGTCGTCGCCGTGACGCCACTACCGAGGAACTGGCGCAGGTCGACGATCGGCAGCAGCTGACCACGCACGTTCGCGAGGCCGCGCAGCCACGCCTTCGCGCCCGGCACGCGCGTCAGCGCCGCTGGCACGGCAAGCACCTCGCGGGTCTCCTCCCGTGCAACCAAGAAGTATTCGCCCGCGAGCCGCAGCGCGATACCGACCCATTCCCGGGCTGCCGGACTGCCCTCGGCGAGCTGGGCGGTGAGCGCCCGGCCGCGTCGCTCGAGCTCGGCGAGCAGCTCGAAAGGCCGATCACGCAGCGACTTCAGCGACACCGTCTGGGTCATGGCGGGCCGTGCACGTGACTAGGCAGGCTCTTCAGGCCGCCAGCGTGGACTGGACCTTCGCTACGAGGTCCTGGGGCGAGACGGGCTTGACCATGTAGTCGATGGCCCCTTGCCGCAGGCCCCAGATCTTGTCGCTTTCCTGCCCCTTCGAAGTGACCATCACGATCGGAATGGCGCTCGTCGCGGGGTCGTTCGTCAGGGTACGCGTGGCCTGGTAGCCGTTCATGCCCGGCATGACGATGTCCATAAAGATCAGGTCCGGATGCATCTCGCGCGCCAGACGCACGCCTTCGGCGCCGTCGCCGGCGATGGCCGTACGGTAACCGACTTTCTCGAGGGCCTTCTGCATCACGTGCACCTCGGTCGGCGAATCGTCGACGATCAGAATGAGCGCCATGATCAGCTCCCGATGTGCGATTCGATCGCGGAAAGGAGTTCGTCCCTCGTGAACGGCTTGGTCAGATAGTGTTCGGAGCCGACGATGCGCCCGCGGGCACGGTCGAACAGCCCGTCCTTCGAGGAAAGCATGATCACTGGAATCGATTTGTAGACCTTGTTGTGCTTGATCAGCGAGCAGGTCTGATAGCCGTCCAGCCGCGGCATCATGATGTCGACGAAGACGATGTCGGGCTGGTGATCGGCGATCTTGGCCAGCGCGTCGAAGCCGTCGACGGCCGTGAAGACCTCGCAGCCTTCCTTGGTCAGCAGCGTCTCGGCAGTGCGGCGAATCGTCTTGCTGTCGTCGATGACGAGGACCTTGAGGCCCTGCAGCCTTGGATTGGCAGCGGTCTCCACTCTGCACTCCTTAGCGGTATCGTGCGCGGGCCCGGCAAGCGAAGGCGGGCTGCCGATATCGCACACAATATCGATGTCGGTCGGTGCGCGTTTTAACATATACGCTACCCCCCTGCCATGCCACACAGTTCACGTTTCCGTAAGAACGTATGACCTCGAACCCCCGTCTCGCCGTCGTGATGGATCCCATCGCGGACCTCAAGTATGCGAAGGACACGACGCTCGCAATGCTGTTTGCCGCCCAGGCGCGCGGCTGGCAGCTGCTCTACCTCGAGCAGCGCGATCTGTCGATGCGCGACGGCGTCGCTCTCGGGCGGGTACGCCCGCTGCGCGTGTTCAAGGATCCCTCACGCTGGTTCGAGCTCGGCGCGGCGCAGCTCGAGCGGCTGGGCGACCTAGATGTGATCCTGATGCGCAAGGACCCGCCGTTCGACATCGAGTACATCTACACGACCTACATACTCGAACGTGCAGAACTGCAGGGCGCGCTGGTCGTCAATCGGCCCCAGGGACTGCGCGACATCAACGAGAAGGTGTTCACCGCCTGGTTCCCGCAGTGCTGCGCGCCGACCCTGATCACGCGCGACATGGCCGACATGAGGGCGTTCCTGGCCGAGCACGGCAAGATCGTCTGCAAACCCCTGTACGGCATGGGCGGCCGCTCGATCTTCGCGGTCGAGCACGGCGACAAGAACGCCAACGTGATCTTCGAGACGCTGACCGAGTACGGCTCGAAGTTCGCGATCGTCCAGCGCTACATCCCGGACATCGTCCGCAGCGGCGATTCGCGGGTGCTGGTCGTCGATGGCGAACCCGTTCCCTACGCCCTCGCCAGAATCCCGAGCGGCGAGGACAACCGCGGCAATCTGGCGGCGGGCGCCACCGGGATCGGCCGCCCGCTCAACGACCGCGACCGCTGGCTCGTGTCGCAGATCGGTCCGACACTCGCCGAGCGCGGCATGCTGTTCGTCGGTCTGGACGTGATCGGCGACTACGTGACCGAAATCAACGTCACGAGTCCTACCGGTGTTCGCGAGCTCGACAAGCAGTACGACCTCGACATCGCGGCGCGGCTCATGGACGCGATCGCGCGGCGGCTCGGCTGAGCGGGCGCCGATGAACGGATCCCCGGACGCTCCGGTGACGATCGGCATCGCGCGGCAGAACCCGACCGACCAGCAGGACCGCCTCGCCACGACGCTGTGCCTCGCGACCGTGCTGCACGGCATGCTGATCGCCGGCGTCACGTTCGGGATCGAGGACGGCTCCGGCGTCGCGCCCCGCCTCGAGGTGGTGCGCTCGCCCGACCGCGAGCCGGACGAACCGCGGGACGACCCGGCATCCTACCTCGCGCGGACCAGCCAGCGCGGCAGCGGCACGACGCTCGAGCGCGTCCCGGCCGAACCGCCCTCGGCCGCCGCCGCGGGCGCGGTGGAGCGTGCCGATGCGCGCGACGGGTCTGCCGGCGCGACCGACGGCAGCGCCGAGGCCCTGCTCGCAAGTTCTGCCGCGCGTCTCGAAGTGCGCCTGGTCGCAGTCACGCCCGGCGACGCGCCTTCGGTCGGCGCCGCGGGCGAGATCGCGTTGCCGAGCGTTCTCGGCTCGACCGGATACATGACGCCCCGCCTGACGGCACTGGCGCCGGCCGAGACCGACGGCTTCGTGCCGGATACCCGGTCGGCCGTCTTTGCTCCCTATCTCGACGAATGGCGGCGCAAGGTCGAGCGGCTCGGCACGCTGAACTATCCGGGCCTCGCACGGCGACTCGATACCCGGGTGAGCCCCGTGCTGGCCGTCGAGCTCGGTGCGGACGGGCGACTGCTGCGCGTCTCCATCGAGCGCAGCAGCGGCCAGGCCGACGTCGACCAAGCGGCGCTCGAGCTCCTGCGCCTCGCGAGCCCCTTCGATCCTTTCCCACGGGAGATGGCCCGGCAGTACCCGCGACTGCGCTTCGCCTACGAATGGCGGTTCGACCGAGGCGCGGCTGGCAGTGGCGATGCCGACGGCGCCGCTGCATACTCCCGCCCATGAGCGACGGGAACAGTTTGACCAACCAGCTCCTCGTCGCGATGCCGTCGCTCGGGGACCCGAACTTCACGCAGGCCGTGGCGCTGATCTGCGAGCACAGCGCGGACAAGGGTGCGCTCGGCATCGTCGTCAACAAGCCCCTGCCGATGACGCTGTCGGACGTGCTCTCGCAGATGAACATCGAGCCGGCCGACGCGGAGATCGGCGCGCGCGCGGTGCTGCGCGGCGGCCCCGTGCACAGGGATCGCGGCTTCGTCGTGCACCGTCCCGGGGGACATTGGGACTCCTCGCACGTCGTCTCCGACCAGATTCAGGTCACGACCTCGCGCGACGTGCTCGAGGCGATGGCACGAGGCGAAGGACCGCGCGATGCGTTCATCGCGCTGGGCTACGCCGGGTGGGGCGCCGGCCAGCTCGAGCGCGAGCTGCTCGAGAACGCCTGGGTGTCGCTGCCGATCGACGAGCAGATCGTGTTCCACACGCCTTTCGAGGAGCGCTGGCATGCGGTCTGGCGTCGCCTCGGCATCGACGTGTCGCGCCTCAGTCATCTCTCGGGACATGCCTGAGGGGCGGACGAGTCCAGTACCGCCGACGGCCCCTCCGCAGATCGTCCTCGGCTTCGACTTCGGCCGCCGGCGCATCGGCGTGGCGAGCGGTAACACGCTGACCGGCCGCGCGCAGCCGCGTGCCGCGATCGAGCGACACGGCGGCTCGATCGAGGCGCTGCTCGACGCCATCGCGGCGGAGGTGCGTAGCCTCGCTCCGGCGCGGCTGATCGTCGGCAGGCCGTATAATGTCGATAGCAGCGAGCACCCGCTCGAAGCGGACATCGGAGCCTTCGTCGCCGCGCTCAGCGCGCGATTCGGCTTGCCGGTTCACCGTGTCGACGAGCGCTACTCGTCGCTCGAGGCCGAGGCGAATCTGCGAGCGGCGCGCGCGGCGGGCCGCGGGCGACGCGTCGCTCACGCCGAGGTCGACAGCACGGCCGCCGCGGTGATCGTCGAGCGCTGGCTCGCCGGCGAAGGTGACCGATGAACAGCACGATCCACGAACGGACCGAGCAGCTGCGCGCCGACGGCAGCCTGCGTCACCTACTGACCCTCGAGGGCCTGCCGGCGCGCCTGATCGAACAGCTGCTCGAGCGCGCCCAGCACTTCGTGCGCGAGATCGGCGCGCGTCCGGCGCGCAGCGATGCGCTGCGCGGGATCACCGTCGCCGCGCTGTTCTCGGAACCCTCGACACGCACGCGACTGTCCTTCGAACTCGCCGCCCGCCGACTCGGCGCCGACGTTGCGAGCGTCGAAGTGCAACTGTCTTCGCGGCTCAAGGGCGAGAGCATCCTCGATACCGTGAGGACGCTCGAGGCGCTGCACGTCGACGTCCTCGTGCTGCGCGACGCCGAGGATCGGGTGCCCGACCTCGTCGCCCGCCACGTCGAACCGCACGTCAGCGTCCTCTCGGGAGGCGCCGGCAGCTATTCGCATCCGAGCCAGGGCCTGCTCGACGCGTTGACGATCCGCCAGTACAAGGGTGCTTTCGAGCCGCTGTCCGTGGCGATCGTCGGCGACATCCGGCACTCGCGCGTCGCGCGCTCCGCCTGGCACGCGCTGTGGACACTTGGTGTTCGCGACCTGCGCGTCGCGGCGCCGCCAGCGCTGATGGCGTCCGATGACCTGTTCGTCGGCTGCCAGCGCTTCGCCAGCATCGACGAGGCCGTGCGCGACTGCGATGTGATCATGATGCTCCGTATCCAGACCGAGCGGATGACGCAGGCGGCCATCCCCGACGGCGAACGTTACTTCGCCGAATGGGGCCTGACGCCGGCGCGGCTCGCACTCGCCAAACCCGACGCGATCGTCATGCATCCCCAGCCGATGAACCGGGGCGTCGAGATCGCATCCGAGGTAGCCGACGGCCCGCAGTCGGTCATCCGCGCGCAGGTGCGCAACGGCGTCGCTGTCCGCATGGCGCTGCTCGAGGCCGTGGCGGGAGCGCGCCGATGAGCGCTTCGCATCGCGGCACCATCTGCCTCGAGGACGGCCACGTGCTCGATCACCGGGCCTTCGATGGTCAGCAGTTCGTGATGCGCATCGAGGCGCCGCGCTGCGCCGCGAGGGCCGAACCCGGCAGTTTCGTGCACCTGCAGGTCGATCACGAGATCCCGATGCGTCGGCCGCTGTCGATCATGCGTGCCGACCGGCGCGCCGGCTGGATCGAGGTGCTGTACAAGATCGTCGGCCCCGGTCTGGCCGCGCTGGCGCGCCGCGGGCGCGGCGAGGTGCTGTCGGTGCTCGGACCGATCGGCCGCGGCTTCCGCCTGCACCGGGAGCGCCGCCGGCCGCTTCTGATCGGCGGCGGCGTCGGCATTCCGCCGATGATCTTCCTCGCCGAGGTAATCCGCGAGGCCACAGTTTCGGGCAATGAGACGCCGAACCCGGATGGTGGCTGGCAGCCGCTCGTGCTGATGGGCTCGGAAATCCCGTTTCCGTTCCGCACCAAGCCCTCGACGATTCTCGTCGAGGGCCTGCCGGCCGGCACGATCGCCTGCATGCCGCTGCTCGACGAGTGGGGCATTCCAAGCCGCCTCGCGAGCCGCAGCGGCTTTCCTGGCTGCTTCGACGGCTTCGTCACCGAGCTCGCTGCAAGCTGGCTCGCCACGCTCGATGCCGCAACGCTCGCCGAGGTCGAACTCTTTGCCTGCGGCCCGACACCGATGCTCGCCGCTACGGCGGCGCTCGCACGCCGCCATGGACTGCCATGCCAGGTCTCGCTCGAGGAGTTCATGGCCTGCGCCGTCGGCGGCTGCGCCGGCTGCGCGGTGCGCGTCGAGACACCGGAGGGACCGGCGATGAAGCGCGTCTGCGTCGACGGGCCGGTGTTCGACGCGGCGGCGGTGTTTCCGGCGGCTTCTTGATCTGCCCGCACGACGCCGCGGGGACAGCCGGCGGGCGCTAACCCGGATTTCTCACGGATTGTGGGCGCATCGGTCCGGTGAATGCATGCGTTGAACGGCGCCGGGTAGTGGCGGCGCTTGACGGCGGACAGGTCTGTTCGGACGGCGGCGCACTGCTGCTGAAACAGGCGGACGCGGCGAGATGGAGAACCGCCTCAAGGAGGCGCAGATCGATCTCTTTGCGGACCGGCTCTCGGCCCAGGCCTTCCGCGTCAACCAGCTGCGGCTGTGGCTCGCCACCTGCGCCTTGACCACGTTCAGCCCCCGCACTGCCGTACCGCTGGCCCTCGACCACCCGAACTCGCCTCGCCACTCTCACCATCTGTGAGAAATGCAGGCTAGGCGAAGTGTTGATCAAACAAAACGGTCACGACCGAACACTTCCGCATGGTAACGGATCGCACGATGGCTCGTGCGCTTGGACTACGCTTCGGGACTCGCATTCACCTAAGCCGACGCCACGCTCTCATAACGACAACCGAATGATGTTCGATGGGATGCGCGCCGGCTCCCGCCGATGAAAGAAGTAGCGCGCGGCAACGCGCCATCGGCTCCGCCGGAAGCGTCGATGCTGCCGTCGTTTCCGCGTGAGCCGTGCTTGCGCTGGCCGTGAGCCGACACGACTGCAGGTCCCCATGTCGGAGATCGGAGAGCGATCGGACCAGTTCGCGATGTATCCGAGCGGCGGCCAATGCTTGTGCCCGTCGAAGTCGTAACGCGAACGCACGCGTACGATCGAAGCTGTGGGCGCGCTCGATTCGCCGCGTGCCCCCAACCGCGGAGGATGGGCCTTCATGTCCCTCGCAGAGTGGATCTACAGTTTCGCGCTCGGCGCATTTCTGATCGGCGTCCCCCTCACCTTCCGGGATCCGACCCGGAAACTGCCCGTCGTTGTGATGTCTATGGCGACGGCGACTGATTTCCTGGTCACGGTGCTGCCACAGCTCGGCGTCGAGGCACTCGCGATGCGCGCCGCGGGGAGCAACCTGGCACTCGTGTTCGGCGCCGTCACGGGCCTGGCGACGTGGCTGCTTTTCTTAGCCGCTTTGGGCGCTCGCTGGCGCGGCCGGCAAAGCACGTACCTGGGTTTAGTGCTCGCGACCCAGATGGTCTGGTTTCCCTGTTACCTGCTCTTTCTATATGGCCTTCACGTCGTGCCTATGCGTTAAGCCACGGGCTGGCGCGACGGTCCTGCCCTCGCTCACACCCGGGAGAGAACCAAGTGAACATCCTCGTAAGGCGGCGACTCTGTATCGCAGTCTCGATTGCTCTTGCGCCACTCGGTGCCGTGTTCGCGCAGCAGGCGGACCAGCCCAAAGCGGCCGCGGATCCGGCGCGTCCGGGGTATCTGATCGTGATCGGCACCGGCGTCGATCCCGTGCGCCTGCGGGACTACGGTATGGCAGCGGGCCGGATCGTCATGCAGCGCGGAGGGCGCCTTCTATTTGCTACACGCGAGGGCGCAGATGAGATTGGTCTTGCCCCACTTCCACGGACGGTTATCGGCTTGGGTCTCAAGCCGGACTTGGAGCTCGGATGAGCTCCTCGGCAGGGTCATCCACCGGCGGCGCGGCGCTTGCGACGCGAGCGCCGACGGTGGGTAACCCGTGTTCGACGCTCGGCGGTGGCATGCCGGCGCTATCGTGATGCAGCCGCTCGAACTGCGCCGGCGGGCGGTAACCCAGCGCACTGTGCGGTCGTACTCGGTTGTAGTGCTGTCGCCATTGCTCGATCAGTACCTGCGCCTCGCGTAGCGTGTAGAAGATCTCGCCGTTCAGCAACTCGTTGCGTAGCTTGCCGTTGAAGCTCTCGCAGTAGCCGTTCTCCCACGGGCTGCCGGGCGCGATGTACAGCGTCTTCGTGCCGGGCTTGTCGAGCCACTCGCGCAGCTTCGTCGCCACCATCTCCGGACCGTGGTCCGAGCGGATGCGTCGGGCCGGCACGATCGCCAGCGCCTCCTTCGTGTACTCGTCGATCAGCGTCAGGATCTTGATTGGCCGGCCATCGTCAGTCCGATCCATCACGAAGTCCCAGCTCCGCTGCTTCGCGCGCACCAGAGCAACAGCCTCTCGCCGGCGCGTTGGGCTTAGAATTTTCCCTCGGCGACTTCCTTCAGGATGATCTTCTCGACCGTCAGCTACGCCACCGCCTTCTTCAGCCGCGCGTTCTCGGCTTTGAGGTCCCGCAGGCGCTTCGCCTGATCGACCCGCAAACCGCCATGGCTCCTGCGCCAGCGGAAGTACGTCTTGTCCGTCACCCCGATCTGCTTCGTTGCCTGCGCCACCGTCTGGCCCTGGCCGATCAGCACATCCGCTTCGCGCAGCTTGTGGATGATCTCTTCGGTCGTCTATCTCCGCTTCGCCATCTTCTAGGTCTCCTCTGTCCCATTGTGGGAAATATCAACCCAGACCGAAAATTGCCCGTCACGTCACTTGAGTAGCAACGATTAAGACCGGGGGCTACGAATCGAACTCGAGGCGCCGACGCGGCACGTCAGCCGAAATTGATCTTCGCCTCGAGATTGGTGCGCGAGTCGGCGCAGCTCAGCGCCTCCTCGAGCGAGATCCGCTGATCGGCGTAAAGCTTATGCAGCGCCGCGTCGAAACTCTGCACGCCGCGCTCGCTGCTCGCACGGATCGATTCCTTGATCGCGACGATGTCGCCCTTGCGCACGAGCTCGGCGATGTGCGGCGTGTTCAGCATGACCTCGACCGCGGCGACGCGCCGACCGTCCAGCCCCATGACCAGGCGCTGCGCGAGGATCGCGCGCAGGTACTGCGAAAGGTCCAGGAAGATCTGGTTGTGCTGGTCCCGCGGGAACATGTTGATGATCCGATCCAGCGTCTCCGCGGCGTTGTTGGCGTGCAGCGTTGCGAGCACGAGGTGTCCGGTCCCGGATAGGTTGATCGCCGACTGCATGGTCTCGCGGTCGCGGATCTCGCCGATCAGGAGCACGTCGGGCGCCGCGCGCATCGCCGAGCGCAGCGCGCGCTCGTAGGAGCGCGTGTCGACACCGATCTCGCGCTGGTTGACGATCGAGCGCTTATTGGCGTGCAGGAATTCGATCGGATCCTCGATCGTGATGATGTGATCGGACGAGGTCTCGTTGCGATGATCGATCATTGCCGCGAGGGTCGTCGACTTGCCAGAGCCGGTCGCCCCGACCACGAGCACGAGGCCCCGCTTGAGCATCGCCAGATCGCGCACCATGTCGGGTAGCCCGAGCTGCTCGAGCTTCGGCATGTTGGCGGTGATGTAGCGCAGTACCATCGCGGGGTAGCCGCGCTGATAGAACACGTTGACGCGGAAGCGGCCCAAGCCGGGCTCCGAGACCGCGAAATCGATCTCGTACTCGCGATGGAAGGTTTCGAGCTGCTCGGGCGTCATGAGCCCGTAAGCCGCCTGACGCACGGTCTCGGGCGAAAGGACCTGCTTATTGATCGGAAAGATCTGTCCTTCGATCTTGATCTTGATCGGAGAATTGGCCGTGAAGAACAGGTCGGACGCTTTGCGCTCGACCATGAGCTTGAACAGCGGCTTGGTGTTCAGAGGCTGCCCGGCGCCGCGGGCGCCTCCCTCCAGCACGGACTGAATGCTCTCGCCGCTCGCTGCCACGCCGTCGTCTCCGCTCTTCCTGGTCAAAGCACCCTGCCTTGCTCTTCTTCGAGGATGGCGAGCCCGCGGCCATCGTCGAGGTTCTTATTCTCGCGCTTACTCTCGAGCTTGACGCGCAGGCGAAGCTCGTTCTTAGAGTCGGCGTTGCGCAGGGCGTCCTCGTACGAAATGAATCCCGTTTCGTAGAGCTCGAAGAGCGCCTGGTCGAAGGTGTGCATGCCGAGCCGGTTCGAGCGGGCCATGACCTCCTTGAGTTTGGCGACCTCGCCTTTGAAGATCAGATCCTGCACGAGCGGCGAGTTGAGCATGATCTCGATCGCTGCGATACGCCCGCTGCCGCTCTCGCGCGGGATCAGTCGCTGAGAGATCAGCGCGCGGATGTTCAGCGAGAGGTCCATGAGGAGCTGCTCGCGCCGCCCATCGGGGAAGAAGTTGATGATGCGGTCGAGCGCCTGGTTCGAACTGTTGGCGTGTAGCGTTGCGAGCACGAGATGGCCGGTCTCGGCGAACTGGATGCCATACTCCATGGTCTCGCGATCGCGTATCTCTCCGATCAGGATGACGTCGGGGGCCTGACGCAAGGTGTTCTTGAGCGCCATGTGCCAGGAGTCGGTGTCGACGCCGACCTCGCGATGAGTCACGATACAACCCTTGTGAGGGTGAACGTACTCGACCGGATCCTCGATCGTGACGATGTGCCCGCGCGTCTTCTCGTTGCGATGCCCGACCATCGCCGCGAGGGTAGTCGACTTGCCCGAACCGGTTCCACCAACGATGATCACGAGGCCGCGCTTGGTCAGCGCGACTTCTTTGAGTATGGGCGGCAGGTCGAGCTCCTCGACTGTCGGGATCTTCGCGTTGATCAGGCGCAGCACGCAGCCGGTGAAGCCCTGCTGGATGAAGGCGTTGACGCGAAACCGTCCGATACCGTGCGGTGCGATCGCGAAGTTGCACTCCTTCGTGGCGTCGAACTCCCTCGACTGCCGGTCGTTCATGATCGCGCGCGTCAACACCGCTGCCTGCTCGGGCGTCAGCGCCCGCTCGCTCTGCGGGCGCACCTCCCCATCGATTTTGATGGCCGGCGGAAAGCCGGCGGTGATGAACAGATCGGAACCCTTCTTCTCGACGACCCTGCGCAGCAGGTCCTGCATCAGCTTGATGGCTTGTTCGCGATCCATGGCCGGTCTCCTCGGGACGGCTCAGGCAGCGCCGATGCGGCGTGGCGGCCGCGCGCGGCTCAGAGCGCGTCCTTGTTCTGCGCCTTGTAGCGCGCCTCTTCCTTGCTGATCAGACCTCTGGCGAGCAGATCCTGCAGGCACTGATCGAGCGTCTGCATGCCGTCCTTCTGGCCGGTCTGGATGGAGGAATACATCTGCGCGATCTTGCCCTCGCGGATCAGGTTGCGGATGGCCGGCGTGCCGATCATGATCTCGTGAGCCGCGATGCGGCCACCGCCGATCCTCTTGAGCAGCGTCTGCGAGATCACGGCGCGCAGCGACTCCGAGAGCATCGAACGAACCATTTCCTTCTCGGCGGCCGGGAAGACGTCGACGACGCGGTCGATGGTCTTGGCCGCCGAACTCGTATGCAGGGTGCCGAATACGAGGTGACCGGTCTCGGCCGCAGTCAGCGCGAGGCGAATCGTCTCGAGGTCGCGCATCTCGCCTACCAGAATGATGTCGGGATCTTCGCGCAGCGCGGACCGCAGCGCCTCGCTGAAACCGAGCGTATCGCGGTGCACCTCGCGTTGATTGATCAGGCAGCGCTTGCTCTCGTGAACGAACTCGATTGGATCTTCGATCGTGATGATGTGATCCGGCCGGTTGTCGTTTGCGTGATTGATCATCGCTGCGAGCGTGGTCGACTTGCCCGAGCCAGTGGGACCGGTCACGAGTACGAGGCCGCGCGGCAGCATACACAGATCGCGGAAGATCTTCGGCGCCTGCAGGTCGTCGAGGCTGAGCACCACGGACGGGATGTTGCGGAACACAGCGCCCGCGCCGCGGTTCTGGTTGAAAGCGTTGACACGGAAGCGCGCGAGCTTCGGGATCTCGAAGGAGAAGTCGGTCTCGAAGAACTCCTCGTAGGCCTTGCGCTGCTTGTCGTTCATGATGTCGTAAACCATGCTGTGCACGTCCTTGTGGGACAGTGCCGGCATGTTGACGCGCTTCATGTCGCCGTCGACGCGGATCATCGGCGGCATGCCCGCCGAGAGGTGAAGATCGGACGCCTTGTTCTTGACGGCGAACGCGAGCAGCTGGGCGATATCGACGGCCATGGGGACTCCTGAAAGGCAGCCGGAGTATAGCCAAGGGATAATGCCTCACCTATGTTAACCCTTACGCAGAATCTCGCGGAGAACCTGCAGGCCGTGCGGACGCGCCTGGCCAGGGCCGCGGCGGCCTGCGGCAGAAACGTGGAGTCCATCACGCTTCTCGCCGTCGGCAAATCCCATCCGGCGAGCGCTATCGCGGCCGTCGCCGATCTCGGGCAGCGGCATTTCGGCGAGAACTACCTGCAGGAAGCGCTGCCGAAGCTGGCCGCACTCGCTCCGCGCCGCCTCGTCTGGCACTTCATCGGGCAGCTGCAGTCGAACAAGACGCGAGCCGTCGCCGAGCACTTCGACTGGGTGCACACGGTCGACCGCCTGCGCATCGCCGAGCGCCTGTCTGCCCAGCGCCCATTTCACGCCCCGCCGCTGCGTGTCTGCATCCAGGTCCGAATCGGCGCCGAGACCACCAAGGGCGGCGTTGCACCGCAGGAGGCGGCCGAACTCGTGGCGGCGGTGCGTGCGTTGCCGCGTCTGGAACTACGCGGTCTGATGTGCCTGCCGCCGCCGGAATCCGATCCGCAGCGGCAGCGATCGTGGTTGCGCCAGTTGCGCGAGCTGCGCGACGCCCTCGATGCCGGTCGAGGCACGCTGCCCGACCTGTCGATGGGGATGAGCGACGACCTCGAGGCAGCGGTCGCGGAGGGGTCGACGATCATTCGGATCGGCACCGCGATCTTCGGCCCACGTACAATGCCGGAATGATCGACATGCACATCGCCTTCATCGGCGGCGGTAACATGGGACGGGCCCTGATCGCGGCCCTGCTGCGCGGCGGTGTCCCAGTGGACCGGCTCAGCGTGGCCGATCGCGATGAGGCGACGCGCGGCGCTCTCGAGCGTGACCTCGGCGTTCGCTCGTTCCGCGATAATGTGGCAGCAGTCGCCGGTGCGAAGGTCGTCGTGCTGGCCGTCAAGCCGCAGGAGATGGCGCACGTGGTCGAAGGTCTGCGCGAGGCCCTGCAGCGCGATCGACCGCTGCTGCTGTCGGTTGCTGCCGGCATACGTTGCGCCGATCTGCTCGGCTGGTCCGGCGGCGGGCTCGACGTGATCCGGGCGATGCCGAACCGCCCGGCTCTGGTGGGCGCCGGCGCCACCGCGCTCTATGCGCCCGCCACGGTACCGAGCGCCCGCCGCGAACTCGCGACCCGGATCATCGCGCCCAGCGGCCTCGTGGTCTGGCTAGATCGAGAGGACCAGATGGATGCGGTCACGGCGCTATCCGGCAGCGGCCCGGCGTACTTCTTCCTGCTCGCCGAAGCCATGGCCGACGCGGCCGCGGCGCTTGGACTCGACCCCGCCACCGCGCGCCGGCTCGCGGTGGCCACGCTGCATGGCGCCGGAGCGATGGCCGGCCATGGCGTGGCCGCCGACGCGTCGACCGCCAAGGAATCGTCGACGGACTGGTCGATGCCGCGTATGCGGGCGGAAGTGACGTCGAAAGGCGGGACGACGGAAGCTGCACTACGTTCGCTCGAGGCCGCCGGCTTCCGCGCCTTGGTGGCCGCCGCGATGCGTGCAGCCGCCGAACGCAGCGCCGCGCTGTCCGCGCAACCGGTCCCGGGTGCGGATCGCCGGTAACGGAGCCCACGATGCGCGAAGTGATGTACTTCCTGGTCGACACCCTGTTCTCGCTGCTGTTTCTGGTGTTCCTGTTGCGCCTGCTGCTGCAGTGGTCGCGTGCAGACTTCCGCAATCCGCTGACCCAGGCTGTCGTGCGCCTGTCGAACTGGCTCATCATGCCGCTGCGTCGCGCCCTGCCGCCGATCGGCCGCATCGACACCGCTTCGGTCGTGGCGGTCGTGCTGCTGGCGCTGACCCAGACGGCAGCCCTGTACCTCGTGCGCGGCCTGGGGCTGCCCGGAGTCTTCGAGTGGCTCGCGCTGGCCGGACTCGAGATCGCCCGCACCCTGCTCTGGCTCTATTTCTGGGCGATCTTCGTCTACGCGCTGCTGAGCCTGATCGCGCCGGGCACGTACTCGCCGGTCGTCTCGATCCTGCAGTCGATCTGCGAGCCGGTGCTGCGACCGATCCGGCGCACGATCCCGAGCGTGGCCGGTCTCGATCTCGCACCGCTCTGGGCAGGCATTGCGATCCAGGTGCTACTGATACTGCTGCGCTGAGCCGCGCACCCGGCGCTCGAGAACCGCCTACGGAGTCTCGGTCCCGCGCCTTTTCGTCCCAATGACTTCCGCAGCGAAGCGCGGTCCGGTTCTAGTTCGGCGGCGAGGATGCATCGCGGCCGCACGCTGCGCGCACCTTGAAAACAAGGCATTTGTGCATCTACGCCGCCGCCACAAAGTGCTTGCGCCCGTGGACGCTTGTGTTATGTTGCGCGCCGATTCGCTCACATTCACGCGGTTTTTCCGCAGAAATTCACTCCGAGGAGTAACAAGACATGGCGAAAAAAGCTGGCGCACCGACCAAGTCGGACATCCTTAATCACATTTCCAAGGAGACCGACCTGTCGCGCAAGCAGGTGGCCGCGGTTTTCGATTCGCTGAACGGCATCATCCGCAAGAGCCTGCGTGGCAACGGCCTGTTCACGATGCCGGGCCTGATGAAGCTCAAGGTCGTCAAGAAGCCCGCGACCAAGGCTCGCGAGGGCATCAACCCGTTCACGGGTGAGAAGATGACGTTCAAGGCGAAGCCCGCATCGAAGAAGGTCCGCGTGCTGCCGCTCAAGGCCCTCAAGGCCATGGTCAACTGAGCGACGCCTACACCGATTCGATCGAACGCGGCAGAGCATGCCCTGCCGCGTGATTCCGCAAGGCCCGCCTCCGTGCGGGCCTTCTCGGTCTGAACCCTGTCCCGATTCTCGAGGCTGCCACGTCAGAACCCGGCCAAACTGACCGCGCTGCCTTCTTTCCAGAGAACTCTTGCGCCGCATTGCGGCACCAGGTCCTGGCGCCGGCACGGTGGGCGCCGCGATGGCCTAACCGCGGCCGTTGCCGAGCGGCATCGCGACCTGCCGGCGGCGATCAGCTCGATGATCGGGATGCTCGGCACGGCCGCCGGGGCACCCGGGTTCGTCGCTTGCCCATTCGCTGGCACATCGCCCGTTCCGCTACCGCAGTCAACTGTTAGGAGCGCCGCTGGCGCCGCCGTGCTGCCGTTCCATACGCTCCCTGAACAGCTTGCGCCGCTCCTCGCGCTGGCTGCGCCGCTGCTCCTGCAGCTGCTGCAGCTTGGTTCGCTGCTCGGGCGTGAGCACGGCCCAGATCTGCGCTCGCAGCTCCGCGGCGTCGCGGACCGCGCTCTCGGCCAGCTCGCCGGCGCCGCGGCTGACCCGCTCGACGATGGCGCGATAGTCGGGGTCACCGGGCTGCGTACGGCGCATCAACTCGGCGTTGGCACGCATCCGCTCGCGACGCTGCTGCATCGCCGGACGGGCCGACTCGAACAGGCCGCGGATGCTCTGGCGCTGCGCGTCGCTGAGACCGAGCTCGCCGGCCATGCGCTCGAACATGCGCGGATGCAGGCCCCAGGCGCCCAGGCCCAGGTCCCCGCCGCCTGTCGCCATCGGATGCGCGCTGGGCGGCGTATCGGCGCGCAGTCCCGCCCATGCCGCCTGCGGCGCGGCGAGCAAGAGCGCCGCCGTACCCGCGGCGGCGCACAGGCTCCAGCGGCTGGTGAGACTCGAACTCCTGGCGTATCGGTTCATGGGTATGACTCCTTGTGGTGTGGTTAGCCGATGATGCCCGCTTGGACCGCCAGCGCGGCTATAGTTTCCGTGATTCTCGTGCAAAGATTCGTCAAGACGCCGGCCCCGCGGATGCGCGCGTCGCGACCTGGCCCGACAATCCCGTGGTGGCTCAACCAACCCCCCAGCCCTCATCGCGGCATCGACTACTGATGCTCGACGACGATCGCGAGCTCGCGGCCATGGTGCGCGAGTTCCTCGAGTTCGAGGGCTTCGAGCTCGAGCTCGCACTTGCTCCAGAAGAGGCCGAGCGGGCTGTGGCAGAACGCTCGCCGGAGTTGCTGATCCTCGACGTGATGTTGCCGCAGCACAGCGGCTTCGAGGTGCTGAGGCGGCTGCGCGCAAATCATCCGCGACTGCCGGTCCTGATGCTCACGGCGCGCGGCGATGCGGTCGACCGCGTCCTCGGACTCGAACTCGGCGCCGACGACTATCTGACGAAACCTTTCGACCCACGCGAGCTGGCGGCCCGTATCCGCGCGATCCTGCGCCGCGCCCGCCCTGCGACCGAGCCGTCGATCGATACGGAGCCCGAGCCGATGGCCGTCGGACCGTTACGAATCGATCCGCGACGCCGGTGCATTGGCGCCGGTGATCGCTCCTGCGACTTGACCGGCGCCGAGATGCGCATCCTGCTGCAGCTTGCGCGCCACCGCGGCCAGCTCGTGACGCGGGCGGCACTGACCGAAGAGGCGCTCGGCCGTCGCCTGACGCTCTATGACCGCAGCATCGACACCCACGTCAGCAACCTGCGCCGCAAGCTCATCGCCTGCGGCGTCGCGACGGTCGAGATCCGGGCGCTGCGCGGTGCGGGATACGAACTCGTCCTGCTGCCGGAGGACAAGCCGTGAACCGGCTGTCGCTGCGGATCTTCGCCGGAGTCTTCGCGGCGCTGCTGCTGACCGCGCTGGGCGGCGTGCTGATCACCGGCTGGGTCGTCACCGAGAGGCGCGAATCGGCGCCAGGGGCCATCGTCGAACTGACGCGCGCTGCGCGCGATGCGGGTGACCTTCGGGGCCGGGACGGGCTCGCCGAGTGGTTGCGCGGACGGAATGCGCGCTTGTTTGGACGACCGGTCTTCGTCGTCGACGACGAGGGTCGCGACCTGCTCGGACGTCCATTGCCAGGACCGCCCCGGCTGTGGCGCTCGCCGCGCTGGCCGGTCGTCTATGTCGGGGACGGCACGACCTGGCGGCTCCTGTTCCCACCGCGGCGTGCTGGCTGGCTGGGCGTCTTCTCTCTGCCGGAGGCTCGCCTGCCGCTGATCACGTTCGCGCTGCTCATCGCGGCGCTGGTCAGCGCGCTGCTCGCGCGTTCGATCACGCGCCCGATCGCCGATCTGCAACGCGCCACGCTCGCGCTGGCGAGCGGCGATTTATCGGCCCAGGTCGCGACTGCCACGCGCCGCCGTGGCGACGAGATCGGTCGTCTCGGTACTGCCTTCGACTCCATGGCGCGCGAGCTGCGCGCGCTGGTCGAACACCGCGAACGGCTGCTGCGCGACGTCTCGCACGAGCTGCGCTCGCCGCTCGCGCGGATGCGGCTCGCGATCGGACTCGCGCAGCGGCCTCATGCGGACGTGCAGGCGCAGCTCGGGCGGCTCGAGACGGAAATCAACCGACTCGACCGACTGATCGGCGCGATCCTCGACGTCGCCCGGTTTGAGTCGGGGCCGAGCCCACTGCGCATGGAAATCGTCGACCTCGCCTCGCTGCTCCAGCAGGTGGTTGCCGACGCGCGCTTCGAAGCCGAGGCAAGCGGCAGACGAATCGTCACGCGCGGACCGGAACGGCTGCCGGTCGAAGCCGACCCGCACTGGCTCGGCGCGGCGATCGAGAACGTGCTGCGCAACGCGGTGCGCCACGCGCCCCCGGACAGCACCGTGGAAGTCGAGCTGCGCGCAGCAGCGGCGCCGCTGCGCGCCGAGATCGAGATCCGCGATCACGGCAGCGGCGTCCCCGAAGAAGCCCTCGGGAGGATCTTCGAGCCGTTCTACCGGGTCGGCGCACCCAGGCCCGCCGGCGACGCCGGCGTCGGCCTCGGACTCGCCATCGCCGCTCGCGCGGTGCGCGCGCACGGTGGACGAATCGTCGCACGGAACGCCTCCCCGGGACTCGCCGTCACGCTTTTGCTGTAAGTCGCGCGCCGTGCACGCCGACACGCGTCGCCATCTAGCAGCTGCCCGCGGCCGCCACCTCGCGGCTGAAGTCGCGGACGACGTCTCGAAGGTCGTGCAGCCGTCCATGGAAGAAGTGCTCGGCACCATTGAGTATCGCGAGCCGCGGCTCGGGACGCTGAGCGCGGGCCCAGAACTGCACCGCCGCCGCGTCGACGAGATCGTCGCGATCGCCCTGGACGATCAGCCACGGACAGGCTGGCGTGCGCAGCGAAGTGAAATCCCACCTGCCGACCGGAGGCGCGATGCTCACGAGCAGGGCCGGTCCGGCGATGGCGGCCGCTCGCAGTGCCACGTACGCGCCGAACGAGAAGCCCGCGAGCCAGAGCATCGCGCCGCTCCAGCGCCGGCTGCCGAACGCGATCACGGCGAGCGCGTCTTCGGTCTCGCCTCGACCCTCGTCGTATTGGCCCTCCGAGGCGCCGACACCGCGGAAGTTGAACCGCAGCGTCGGTACACCGAGCTCCTGCCAGGAGCGCGCGACGGTGTGCACGACCTTGTTGGTCATCGCGCCACCGAACAGCGGGTGCGGATGGCAGACGACGCCGAACGCGTCCGGGGCTGTCGCCGCCGCCGGCGTTTCGAGCAAGGCCTCGATCTGACCGGCCGGCCCGGCAACCGTCAGCCGCTCGGCAAGGGGCGGGCGGAACGCGGGTGCGTCGGTCACGGCGTCTTGTAAACGACGCCGTCCTTGAGCACGAGGCTGACGCGCTCCATCACCGTGATGTCGGCGAGCGGATCGCCGGGCACGCCGACGAGATCGGCGACCTTACCAACCTCGATGCTGCCGAGGCGGTCGTCGATGTCGAGGAACCGTGCCGGCAGCGAGGTCGCCGCGCGGATCGCCGCCATCGGCGGCATGCCGGCCTCGACCATGTACCGGAACTCCCGCGCATTGTCGCCGTGTGCCGAGACTCCGGTGTCGGTGCCGAACAGGATCGGAACGCCGGCCTTCCACGCCCTCGCGAACGTGCCCTGGATCTGCGGGCCGATCGCGGCTGCCTTCGGCCGCACGAGCGCCGGGAAGAAACCATCCTCCCGCGATTTCTCATAGACCCAGCGGCCGGCCGAGATCGTCGGCACGTACCATGTGCCTTTCTGCTTCATCAGCGCGATGGCCTCGTCGTCCATGAAGGTGCCGTGCTCGATCGTGTCGACACCCGCGCGCACGGCGCGCTTGATGCCCTCGGCGCCGTGCGCATGCGCCGCGACCTTGAGTCCGTAATCGCGCGCGGTCGCGACAATGGCGCGGATCTCCTCCTCGGTGAACTGCGGGTTCAGGCCGCTCTTGGCCACCGACAGCACGCCGCCCGTCGCGGTGATCTTGATGAGATCCGAGCCGTCCTTATAGCGCTGCCGGACCGCCTGCGCGGCCTGGTCGCGGCCGTTGATGACGCCGTCGGACGGTCCGGGATCGCCGCCGAGGTACTGGGCCCAGCCGTTGGTCGGGTCGGCGTGGCCGCCCGTCGTCGCGATCGATTTGCCCGCGGCGAGGATCCGCGGACCGGGCAGCTTGCCGGCATTGATCGCGTTGCGCAGCGCGATCGAGGCCCGAAAGGAATCGCCGAGGTCGCGCACGGTCGTGAACCCGGCCAGCAAGGTGCGTTCGGCGTAGACGGCACCATCGAGCGCGACGTCTGCGGCGTCCTTCTTGAACCGGTCGAGCTCGGACGTGCGCGAGTACTCGCTGGTCAGATGCACGTGCATGTCCATGAGCCCCGGCAGCAGCGTGCCGTCGCGCAGATCGATCACGCGGTCGGCCGCCCCCCCGGCGCGATAGCCGGGTTCGATCGCGACGATGCGGCCCCCGTCGACAACGACGGTGCGCCCGACAAGCGCCCTCTCCGACACGCCATCGATCACGCGGCCAGCGTGGATCAACGTCGCCGCTGGGGCCGCGCCGCCGAAGGCACAGGCCGCGAGGCCTGCCCACAGCGGCAGCAGCGCGCGCATCAGCGGACTCCCACGAGTTCGACGTCGAACACCAGCGTCGCGCCGCCCGGGATCACGCCGCCGGCGCCGCGCGCGCCGTAACCGAGTTCGGGCGGAATCACGAGACGACGCTTGCCGCCCACCCTCATGCCAGCGACACCGAGATCCCAGCCGCGGATCACTTCGCCCCCGCCGATGCGGAACTCGAAGGGCGAGTTGCGATCGCGCGAACTGTCGAACTTGCGTCCCTTGTTGTCGGGCGCCCCTTCCTGATAGAGCCAGCCCGTGTAGTGGACCGCGGCACGCTGGCCGGCGACGACTTCGGAGCCCGAACCGGGTTCGAGATCGACGGACTGCAACTGCGCTGTCACGGCCGGAGCCCCCTGTGTGGCAAAGTCTGAACGGGCTGCGGCGGACTCGCGCGTACGCGAATCGCCGCCGCAGGCCACGAGCAGCAGCGCCGCGCAGAAGAGCAGCGGCAGCGAAGCGGCACGCAGGGAGCTCATGGCCATGGGCGTATTATGACACGCGCGCCCGATCCGTCGTCAGGCCGCGGACGGCGGCTCGCGAGACACGAGCAGGTCGCCGAGCAGACGATTGAGACGGCGCACGAAGTCGCCGGGATTGGCGATTTGGCCCGACTCCGCGAGGCGCGCCTGCTCGAACACGATCAGCGCGAGGTCCTCGGCCCTGCCTGGATCGGTCGTGGACTCGAAACGCCGAACGAGCGGATGCGCGACGTTGAGCTCGAGCACCGGCTTGGACTCGGGCGGTGACTGGCCGGCGGCCGCGTAGACGCGCCGCATCTGCACACCGAGATCGTGCTCACCGATGACGAGGCAGGCCGGGGAGTCGGCGAGCCGCGTGCTGACCCGCACCTCGGCGACGCGGTCGCCGAGTGTGTCCTTGAAGCGTTTGAGCAGCGCCTTGCTGTCCTTGAGCGCGGCCTCGGCCCGGCGCTTGTCGGCCTCGTCGGTGAGACCGCCGAGCTCGAGATCGCCGCGCGATGCGTCCTTGAAGCGCTTGCCTTCGAACTCGGTCAGGTAACCCATGGCCCATTCGTCGATGCGATCGGATAGCAGCAGCACCTCCACGCCCTTGGCGCGCAGCGTTTCGATATAGGGGCTGCTACGCGCGGCAGCCGGGGTCTCCGCGATCACGTAGTAGATACGCTCCTGTCCGGTCTTCATCCGCGCGACGTAGTCAGGAAGCGATACCTTCTGCTCGTCCGAGTCGTCGTGGGTGCTCGCGAAGCGCAGCAGCGGCAGCAGCTTGTCGCGATTGCCGGCATCCTCGACAAGGCCTTCCTTGAGGACGACACCGAACTCCTTCCAGAACGTGGCGTACCTATCAGGCTCTTCCTTGGCGAGCCTCGCGATCATATCGAGCGCACGTTTGGTGAGCGCTGACTTCATCGCATCGACATCGGGGTCGCGCTGCAGCAGCTCGCGCGAGACATTGAGCGGAAGGTCGCTCGAGTCGACCACGCCCTTGACGAAGCGCAGATAGAGCGGCAGGAACTGTTCGGCGTCGTCCATGATGAAAACGCGCCGGACATAGAGCTTGAGACCGCGCGCTGCGTCGCGCTGATGCAGGTCGAACGGCGCGCGCGACGGCAGGTACAGGAGGCTCGTGTATTCGCGCTTGCCCTCGACCCTGTTGTGGCTCCAGGCCAGCGGCTCGGCGAAGTCATGCGAGATGTGCCGGTAGAAATCCTTGTATTCTTCGTCCTTGATCTCCGTACGCGAGCGCGTCCATAGCGCCGTGCCCTGATTGACGGCCTCCCAGTCCAGGGTGGCTGCGCCTTCCTTGGGAAGGCGCACCGGGAAGGCGATGTGGTCGGAGTAGCGGCGCACGAGCGAGCGCAGTCGCCAGGCGTCGGCGAACTCCTTCGCGTCGTCCTTCAGATGCAGCACGATCGTCGTGCCGCGCTCGGCTCGCTCGACCGTCTCGACCGTGAACTCGCCGTCGGCCCGCGACGCCCAGCGAACCCCGTTGCTCGCCGGTTCGCCGGCCTTGCGCGTCAGCACCTCGACCTCGTCGGCGACGATGAAGGCGGAGTAGAAGCCGACGCCAAACTGGCCGATCAGCTGCGAGTCCTTCTGCTGATCGCCCGTGAGCTTCCGGAAGAACTCCGCTGTGCCCGATCTGGCGATCGTACCGAGGTGCGCGATTGCCTCCTCGCGGGTCATGCCGATGCCGTTGTCGCGAATCGTGATCGTCCCGGCCTTGGGGTCGGCCTGGATCCAGATTCCGAGCTCGGCGTCACCGGCCATCAGCTCCGGCTGCGCCAGAGCCAGGAAGCGCAGCTTGTCGTTCGCGTCCGACGCGTTGGAAATGAGTTCCCGAAGGAAGATCTCGCGGTGACTGTAGAGCGAGTGGATCATGAGCTTCAGGAGCTCACGGACCTCGGCCTGGAAACCGTGCTTCTCGACGGTGGTTGCAGTGCTCGTCATGAGGCAGTCCTCGGCTATCGCGCCCGGCGTGGACGAAGGGCGGACCGAGACTGGGGGCGACCAGCGATCAATTCAAGGCCCGATCGGCCGGCCAGACGCCGGCCGGGGCGTGGTGGCGCCGTAGGCTCAGCGGCGGCGGGTTAGGCCATGCCAGGCGTTGCCGAGCACGTGGCGAACGATGGCCAGCGTGTCGTCGATTTCGTCCCAGAGGAGCAGCATGCGTTCCATGGCACCGATGCTAAGGCGGTGCGAGGGCGAACGCCGTGCATGCGTCACAGCGCCGCAGACCCGCAGGGCGACCGGAGCGTGTCGCATGGCTGCGGTGCGCTTGCGCCCGTCGCGCCGGCTGCGTAGGCTGGGCCGACTGCTCATGCTGCGTATCGTCGTACTCAACCCCAAGGGTGGATCGGGAAAGACGACGCTCGCCATCAACATTGCGAGCTGGTACGCGGCCCGCGACCTTCGCCCTGTGCTGATGGACCGCGACCCGCAGGGTTCCGCCACGCGCTGGCTCCGCAAGCGTGGCCCGGGCATGCACCGCATCGACGGCATTGCCGCCTTCGAGGACGACCACCGCACGACGCGCAGCTTCCGGCTGCGGATTCCGCCCGGCGTGCACCGCGTGATCGTCGACACGCCGGCCGCCATACCCCGGCAGCTGCTCCCCGATTACACGCGCGATGCCGACCGCATCGTCGTTCCCGTGCTGCCGTCCGACATCGACGTGCACGCGTGCACGCGGATCATCTCGGACCTGCTGCTGGTCGCCAAAGTACGTCGCGAAGAGAACCGGATTGGTGTCATCGCTAACCGCGTGCGCCGCAACACTCTGGTCTACCAGTCGCTTCAGCGCTTCCTCGCAACGCTGAACGTGCCCGTGATCACGACACTGCGCGATTCGCAGAATTACGTGCGCAGCGCCGAACTCGGCGCCGGAATCCACGAGATGCGACGGTACCTCGTCGCCGATGACGTCGCGCAATGGCAGCCGCTGATGGAGTGGATAGAAACCGGCACCGCTCCTTCACGCGAGGCACCGGCCACCGGGATCGAGGTCGCGAGCGCGCTCTGCGGAACGGACGCGTCACGGAGCTGAAGCCCGGGTCGCCGATCGCTCAACGCGGCTTGCGAGGGTCGCGTATCACCGCGGCGTCGGCCTCGTGAGCGTCTCCATCGGTGTCCCAGCTCTCGCGGACGCGATCGGCCCAGTTCTTGTAGTTCGACCAGGTGTAGAGGTTGCGGGTGATCGCCGCGTGCCGGCCGCGGCTGCGCTGCATGCGGTCGAGCCAGTTTGCGTAGGGAGTGCCCGCCGGCGTCGTGGCTGGCTTCGCGGCCGCCGGCTCGCGCGTCGCGCTCGCGGCGGCGATCAGGTCGTTGCGGAATCGTCCGGTCGTGCTCATGGGCCCGCTCTCCTGTTGAGTCGAAGATAGGGCAGCCAGGCGCACATGACTGGTACTGGCTCACAGACGGGCGATCGCACGGAAGCGGTGAGATCCATTCTGCGAGCCCGCCCTCGCGCCGCGGTCCGTTATGTCACGCGACGATGCGGTAGCAGGGCCGGTAGGCGCTGCCCGGCAGCCTCATGCGCTGCTGCGCCACGAATGCCGCGAGCAGCTCGTCGAGCATGCGCATGATGTCGCGGTCGCCGACGAGCTCGAACGGGCCGTGGCGCTCGATCATCTGGATGCCGTGTTCCTTGACGTTGCCGGTGACGATGCCGGAGAACGCCCGACGCAGATCTGCAGCGAGTACATGCACGGGCTGATCGCGCGTGAGCCGAAGTGTGCGCATCGACTGGTGGGTCACCTCGAAAGGCTTCTGGAAATCGTGAGCGACCCTGAGCAGCCAGTTGAAACCGTAAGAGTCGGATTTGGCGCGACGGAAATCGCGCACGTCCTCGAGTCCGCGTACCATCGCGCGCGCCACCTCGGCCGGCTCGCCGATGATGATGCGCAGCCGGCGTGCCGCTTCTTCACCGAGAGTGCCCGCGAGGAAGGCGCGGATCTGCTCGAAGTAGGCTGCGCTGCGGCGGGGGCCGGTCAGCACGACCGGGAATGGCTGGCGCGCGTTGGCCGGCTCCATGAGGATGCCGACCAGGTAGAAAATTTCCTCGGCGGTGCCGACGCCGCCCGGAAAGACGACGATGCCATGCGCAAGCCTCACGAAGGCCTCGAGCCGCTTCTCGATGTCCGGCATGATCACGAGCTGATTGACGATGGGATTCGGCGGTTCTGCGGCAATGATGCCTGGCTCGGTCAGACCGATGTAGCGCCCCGACGTGATGCGCTGCTTGGCGTGTCCGATCGTCGCGCCCTTCATCGGGCCCTTCATGGCACCGGGGCCGCAGCCCGTGCAAACGTCGAGGCCACGCAGCCCCAGTTCGTAGCCGACTTTCTTGGTGTACTCGTACTCCTCACGGTCTATCGAGTGACCGCCCCAGCAGACGACGAGATTCGGCCGCTGCTTGTGGTCGAGCACGCGGGCATTGCGCAGGATGTGGAACACCGCGTTGGTGATCGACTGCGAGTTCGACAGATCGAATCGGCCGCTTTCGACGATTTCGTTGGCAATGTAGACGACGTCACGCAGCACCGCGAACAGCAGTTCCTTGATGCCACGGATCATCTCGCCATCGACGAACGCCGAGGCCGGGGCGTTGCGGATCTCGAGCTTCACGCCCCAGGCATGGCGGAGAATCCGCACGTCGAAGCTGCGGTAGCGGTCGAGGATCTCCCTGGCGTCGTCACTGGCGCCGCCGGAGTTCAGCACGGCCAGGGCGCACTGCCGGAACAGCGGATAGAGTCCGCCCTGCCCGCTCGACAGCAGCTTCTCGATCTCCTCCTGCGAGAGGATTTCGAGCGCGCCACGGGGTCCGACCCGGGCATCGACAAACTCGGGGACGACGATGCTGGTTTCCATCGGCTGTTCTGCGGCGCGCGGGATCAGGGTTCGATTGCGATCGGCGTGTTGTCCGACACCAGCATCCAGATCTCCAGCATGTCGGCGTTCGACACGGCGATGCAGCCGTCGGTCCAGTCCTGGGTCGAGTAGTACTCCGCGCTCCTGCGTGGCTCGTTCGGTAGCCCGTGGATCATGATAGAGCCGCCCGGCGACCAGCCGTTGCGGCGCGCCTCGGCAGCATCGCGCGCGTTCGGGTAGGAGATCTGGATCGACAGGAAGAAGTCGCTGCGCGGGTTGCGCCGTTCGAGCCGATAACGGCCCTCGGGCGTGCGAAAGTCGCCCGAGCGCTGCTTGTGGCCGACGGGATTCAGACCGAGCGCGACGCGATACGATCGCAATACGGCGCCGCGCCGCATCAGATAGAGGCGCCGCTCGCTCTTGCGCACGAGAACGAAGTCGGCCTGCGGCAGCGGCTCCGGCTCGGGGCTCAGTGCCCCAGAACCCGACGCGTCGCCCGAGGTAGGAACCGACCGCAGCCCGTCCAGCGAGGGAACATCGAAGAACGAGCTCGCGGCGCGCAGCGCCTGTGCCTGCACCGGTGGAGCATCGGCGCGCGCCAGCGCCGGTGCGAGGCACGCGCAGACTGTCGCGAGCAGGCGACCCCAGCGAATGCAGAGCATGGCCAATTATAGACAGGGGCGCTCGCTGTCATGCCGCGGGCCGCTTCACAGTCCCTGGGTCGGACGCTGCAGACCCTATACTTGGCACATGAACGATCGCCGTCGCAGGCTGGCCTCGAGCGCTGCACTGGGATTCGTGCTGCTCGTTGCCGGCTGCGCCACCGTGCCCGACAACGCCGTCGAGGAGGTGCTCGACGAGTCGACGGGCACCTCGCTGACGCGGCTCGTCCAACCTATCGAACTGCTGACCGTCGCGCCGCGCGGTCCGAACGCGGATCCGTTTGCCTACCTTGCACCGTTCGAGACCAACCGCATGGGCCGGCGTCAGGCCTATCTGTGGCTCGCGGTGCCCGACGAGCGCGGCGCGGCGTCCGAGCCCTCACTGTCGGTCGCCGATCGGGCGATCACGCTCGGCGCACCGCGGTCCGAGCGCGATGCGGGACTCGCCTCCTGGCCGTACGAGCGGCCGGCTCCCTGGTCACGGATCTTCGTACACGAGCTCGAAGCCGGCATGCTGCGAGCGCTCGCGACCGGTGGCGAGTGGCGATTGCTGCTGCGCGGGCCGAACGGCACGGAAACTTTCGCCGGCACGCCGCGGCCGCCGACGTTGCTGACCGACTTCATCGCCCGCGTCGGTGCCGCGGACGACTGAATGCAGGGCTCAGACGACGCGCGTCGGCGGCCAGGGCCCGTGCGCGCCGTGGACCATGCGCTGCCCGCCGGGGCTGCCGAGCAGCGCGCCGGGATAGCCGACCTCGATACGGCTCGCGGCGTCGAGCGCTTCGCGCGCGATCGCGTCGAGCTCGAAGTCGCAAGCGCCGAGCAGCTCGCGCAGCTGCGTCGCGCTGCGCGCACCGACGATGGGAATGACGCCGACGCGCCGCTCGAGCAGCCAGCGAATCGCAACCTGCGCGGCGGTTCGGCCGAGGCGCCGCGCGTGCTGCACCGTCTGCTCGGCAATCGTGAAGTTGCGCTCGTTGAGGAATGCGTTGCCCCACGGCGTCGTCGTCAATCGGCCCGGCTGCGTCGTGCGCTCCACCGCGTCGCGGCTGTACTTGCCCGTCAGCAGGCCACCGGCGAGCGGACTCCAGGCCGTCACTGCCAGTCCGAGTGCCTCGGCGCAGGGCAGCAGCTCGCGCTCGACGTTCCGTTCGATCAGGCTGTAGTGGAGCTGCAGCGCGACGAAACGCGTCCAGCCGCGCAGCTCGGCCAGCGTCTGCGCCCGCGCGACGACCCACGCCGAAACGTTCGAGAATCCCGTATAGAGGACCTTGCCGGCGCGCACCGCGTCATCGAGCGCGCGCAGCAATTCGTCGAGGGGAGTGCTCTGGTCCCAGGCGTGAACCCAATAGAGATCAAGGTAGTCGGTGCGCAGCCGCCGCAGGGTCGACTCGAGCGCCTGCTGCAGGTTCTTGCGCGAGTTCCCGCCCGCGTTCGGATCGGCGGGATCGGTCGTCATCGAAAACTTGCTCGCCAGCACGAGACGGCCGCGCTGTGCGCCGATGAACTCGGCGAGGAAGCGCTCGCTGCTGCCCTGGGTGTAGATGTTGGCGGTGTCGATGAAGTTGCCGCCGGCTTCGAGGAACGCGTCGAACATCTGCCGCGACTCGGCCAGCGGTGCACCGAAACCGTGTTCCTCGCCGAAAGTCATGGTGCCGAGGCAGATCTCGGAGACCTTGAGTCCCGATCTGCCGAGTAGCCGGTAGCGCATCACGATCCTCCGTACGAGTCGAGCCAGCGCCCCAGGGCCTCGCAGAGCGCCTCGAAAGCGCGGACGGGCTCGGCGGCCCCGGAATCGTAATCGAGCCGCTCACCGGGCAGATCCAGCAGTCCCGCGCCGGACCGCGTATCGGCCGCCACGCGGCCTTGGGCGTCTTCGTGGGCCGGATGCCGATCGGCGGCGCCAGCCCGAGCCCCGAGCCGCGCCCGTCGCAGCGTCTCGTCGCACTGACAGAGTATCTGCGCGAAGCGCACGGCCACCGCACCGGCCGCGAGCGCACGCAGAGCCGGCTCGTGCTCACCGGGCCGGAAATTGCCCTCGAGCAGCAGGCGTCGGCCAGGCTGAGCGAGACGCCGCGCGAGCGCGAACAGCAGCGCGAAGCTCAGATCCGAGAGCACTCGTGATGCCGGCATGTTGCCGCCTGACTCGCTGCGCGCGAACGTGTCCCATGCGGTCTCCTTGATCAGGTCCTTCTCGAGGACAAGGAATCCGAAGCGTGCAGCCAGCCGCTCCGCGAGGACGGTCTTGCCAGTGCCGGGCAGACCCGTGACGATAACGACGGCGACCGAAGGAGCGTGTTGCATGTTGCTGTCCGTTCGCGAGATCTACCGCGGCCGCGTCGTGCGTCTCAACGTCGAGGACGTGGAACTGCCGACCGGCCACCGGCTGCCGCTCGAGATTGTCCATCATCCAGGCGGCGCGGCCGTCGTCGCACTCGATGCCGAGCGGCGCGTCTGCCTGCTGCGCCAGTTCCGGCACGCGGCCGGCGGCTGGGTCTGGGAGCTGCCGGCCGGCAAGCTCGAGCCGCCCGAGCCGCCTGCAGAAACGGCGCGGCGCGAACTCGCCGAGGAAGGCGGCGTCCGCGCTCGACGCTGGCATGAACTGGGCCACTATCTGAGCTCGCCGGGCGTATTCACCGAGCGCATTCACCTCTATCTCGCCCGTGATCTGGAGCGCGTCACAACGGCGCACGAGGCCGGCGAGGCGTTCGAGGTGCACTGGATCGAATTCGATCGGGCACTCGAATGGATCGACTCGGGCGAGATCGAGGATGGCAAGACGGGTCTCGGCCTGCTCAAGGCGGCGCGTTATGTCGCGCGCGCGAATCCTTGACGGAGTTCACAATTAGCGGCGTCCGGCTGCTTCTATGCTGCGTTGAGGCGGGAATGGGTCGAGCCGCCGGCTATGGATAACGACAAGAACAAGCGCACAGCGAGGCCTTGGGAGCAGGCGGGGCCGGTCAGCGTCGAGTTTCCGCGCCGCCGGCTCGCCCGCATCGTCCATGACGAGCGCGGTCGCGCCTCCATGGAATGGGAGCGACTGGACCCGAATGAGCGTGACGCGGCACCGCGCCTCGCACTGAGCCTCGTCGAGGATCCGGCTCCGACAGCCCGCTCGCTGCGGCTGAGCTCGGCGAGCCATGGAGTCGACCCCTATGACCGCGGCGTCGAATCGATCGCCGAGCGCGAAGGGCGTGCCAGGCGTCCCGCGGACCTGCGCCAGCTCGACGCCTGGATCCGCCAGCGTCGCGCCGTGGAAGCGAATCGGAACGGCGGCGACGACGACTGAGAGGCGCGCTACCGCTGCCGTTCAAGCGGTCGCCGCCGCTTCGAGCTTACGTGTTTCGGGCAGGCGATAGAAGCGCATCAGCTCCGCACGCAGTGCCCCGGGCAGTCCATCGCCATCGGCGCAGTCGCGTCGCAGTCGACGCTCGAGCGCTCGGCAGTACCTTGCGGCATGAGCGCTCGCCTTGCGATACAAGGCCGCACGCTCGCCAGCCAGCGACGCATCGACGCGCGCGCGGGTGAAGAGCAGATCGTGCAGCTCGGCAGGGAAGCGTCTCGGCGCCTGCCGACGCAGGAGCGCGTAGGTCGCGACGTACTTGTCGATCTCGGCCTGCAGCTCGAGCGCGAGCAACGACACATCGCGACCGTGGCTCGCATGCCAGGCCACGCAGACGAAATGGCTCACCCCCTCGAGCGCCGTCAGGTAGTCGGCGACGTTACCGACGTGCAGCGCGTCGGTCGGATCCGCCTCGTCTAGACGTTCGAGCATCGCCGGGTCTAAGTAGAGCGCTACGCCGAACTCGGGCGATTCGACGCCCGATTCGACGAACAGCTGCTCGTCGGCACCATTCGAGGGCACAGAGGCCGGCAGCAGGGCGCGATCCGTAATCAAGTAGTCGCTGACGTCCTCGCCGAGACGGAGGTCGTAGATGCCAGCGAGCAGCGACTGTAGTCGGCTCAGCAGCATCAGCGTGCTCAGTGCGGGCGCTGTCCCACGGGGGACGGGGTGACGCCGAGTTGGCCGAGCTGGCGCCGGGCGCGTGCGCTACCCGTGCGCAGCCAGATCTCGTAGAGACGCAGCACGTCCTCGGGGCCGTGACGATACCCGACTTCGCTGACCTCGCCGAGCGCGTCGACCAGCGGCTGGAACTTCGCAGCGAGTTCGGCGAAGACGCTTGCCAGCGCGCGGCGCGGGCCGCGGCCGAATGCCTCGGCCAGCGTCGCGTAGGCCCGGCCGCCCATCGCGATGTGGTAGTCGACGTCGACGAGCCGACGCGCGAAGCTGCGCGCAAAGCATCCGGCGAAGAACAGCGACAGATCACCCATACGCTGCAGCGCACGGCAGCGCTCCTCGGGTGTAGCCGCCTCGAGCGCGTCGGCGAGCTGCAGCGCGAGCGGCCGCAGCGCACCCCCGGCAGGGCTCGGACCGCTGATCTCTTCGGTGCGCGCGAACAGCGTCAGCAGATTGACCACGTACTGTTCCGTCTGTGCCTCGACCGCAACCTGCTGATGGTCGAGTGCCTCATGCAGAGCGCCGCGGAAGTACTCGCGCAGGCTCGCCACTGCCATCACGCGCTGTTGTGGATTCTCACCATGCATCTCCACGATCCTCCTCAGTCCCGACTCCACGCCCGGCGCGTCCATGCTGCCGTGACGCAGTCAGCAGAATCTCGCGCAGGCCCGCACATCGTTCACGTGCACGGCTCGCGCGCGTCCATTTCTTTTGGCAGCAAGATGACTACACTGCTGATAACGCAACAGCGGGGGCAAGAGATGCAGGAGTTCAGCGGTCGAACGGTCGTCGTGACGGGAGCCAGCCGCGGACTCGGTCGCGCCTGCGCCGAAGCCTTCGCCGCGGCGGGAGCCGAGGTGGTGCTGGCAAGCCGCGGCGCCGCGGAGCTCGAGCGCGCCGCCGAGGCAATCCGGGATCGTGGCGGCCACTCGCGAGCGGTGGTCTGCGATGTCACACGGCCCGAGGACGTCACGGCGCTGTTCGCCGGGCTCGAACGCTGCGACGTGCTGGTCAACAACGCGGGTGGCAACGAGCCGCAGCCCTTCGTCGAGGTCGCGCTAGAAACGCTCGATCGACTGCTTGCGCTAAACGTTCGCGCGATGTTCGTAACGGCGCAGGCAGCCGCGCGCCGGATGATCGGGCAGCGCAGCGGGGTCATCCTCAATATGTCCTCTCAGATGGGCCACGTGGGCGCGCCGGATCGCACCGTCTACTGCATGACCAAGCATGCGATCGAGGGGCTCACGAAGGCCATGGCCGTCGAGCTCGCGTCATACGGCATCCGCGTCAACAGTCTCGCGCCGACCTACATCGAGACGCCGCTAACGCAGCCGTTCTTCGCCGACGAGGCTTTTCGTAGCGAGACCCTGCGACGCATCCCGCTCGGCCGCATCGGCCAGGTCGGTGAGGTTGCCGCGGCGGCGGTCTTCCTTGCCTCGCCGGCCGCGAGCCTGATCACAGGCACGAGTCTCGTCATCGACGGCGGCTACACCGCGCAGTAACGACGCAGCGGTATCTTTCAATTCGCGCGCCGCGGATTGTCGAGCCCGCGCTGGACCGCGGTGCGCGCCAGCAGCGCGTGCCGCCAGCGTACGACGTTCGGCCAGTCGTCGAGTTCGCCCGAGGCCGCCGCGAGGCCGGGAATCCGCAAGGCCGAGTTGGTCCATGGAAAGGTTGCGATGTCGGCAATCGAGTAGCGTTCGCCTGCGAGCCACGGCTGGGCGGAGAGCTGCCGCTCCATGACGCCGAGCAGACGGCGTGACTCCTTGACGTAACGCTCGATCCCGTAGGGCACCTTCTCGGCGGCGTAGAGCGTGAAATGCCCAGCCTGCCCCATCATCGGGCCAACGCTGGCCACCTGGAACATCAACCACTGCAGCGTCGCGTAGCGTGCCGCGCCGGCGCGCGGCAGCAGGTCGCTACCGGTCTTTTCGGCGAGATAGATCAGGATCGCGCCGGACTCCCAGACGCTGATCGGCCGGCCGCCGGGGCCATCCGGGTCGACGATCGCCGGAATCTTGCCGTTCGGGTTGATCGCGAGGAACTCGGGACTGAACTGCTGGTTGCGCGTCAGATCGACGAGATGCAGACGGTACGGCAGCGAGAGCTCCTCGAGCAGAATGGAGACCTTGTGTCCGTTCGGTGTCGCATGCGTATAAAGTTCGATCATGAGACCGATCATAACAGCGATGCGTTCGATCACTGTCGGCGTATCCGACCTGCAGGCAGCGCTGCGGCTCTTCCACGAGGTCATGGGATTCAAGATCGAGTGGCGGGCAGCGCTGCCGGCGGAACGCGCGGCCGCCTGGGATCTGCCGCAGGGCGCGAGTGGCGAATGGGCCGAGCTTTCATGCCGCGGCTATCCGATCGGCCGCCTGCGCCTTCTGCAGCTGACGCCGACGCCGCGCGAGGTCGTGCGTCTCGATACGCAGATAGGAGGGCCCGACTCGCCGCTGGACATCGGCCCGAAGGCGATCGACTTCTACGTGCGCAGCCCGGCAGAAATCTGGTGGCACGAGCTCGTCGCGGCGGGCTGCATCGCACGCTCGCCGCCGGTGCGTCACGTGATCGGCGAAGTCGAGAGCGAGGAATGCGTACTGTTCGGGCCGGATGGGGTGCCGCTGCTTATCATGGTCGGCCACCGGCACCCGCCGTCGCAGATGCGCGCGGGCACGCCGCACGGCAACTACAGCGAGGTCGCGACGGTCTCGGTCGTCGCGGGCGACCTCGAGGCGACGCGGCGTTTCTATGGCGGCGCGCTCGGCCTGCACGCTGCGCAGGATGCCGAAACGCCCGCCGAGTTCCGCGAGCAGGTCAACCGGCTGGTCGGTATTCCCGGCGGCTCACGCGTGCGCTTCCTTCTCTATCAGGAGCCGGCCGAACCGAGCGGCAAGATCCTGCTCGTGCACTTCGGTGGTGCCTCACGGCGCCGGCTCACCGGTCGCATGCACCCACGCCGTCTCGGCGTCGCGCTCTATACGCACGGCGCCGCCGATCTCGACGCGTTGCGGCTCAAGCTCGAGGCCGCTGGCGCGGTGATCGTGCGGTCACCGGTCGACGGCGGCGGTTGCCGCATCCTGCTCGCGCGCGGCCCGAACGAGGAGCTGTTCGAGTTCGAGCAGGACTGAACGGCCGCGAACGGTCGCAGCGGCGTCAGATCGGCTTGCGCTCGAAGAGTTCGACGAGTTCGGCGAGGCTGCGCACCTCGTGCCTCGGCGGCTCGTGGTCGTCGGGCCAGGGGCGGCCGGTGCGATTGATCCAGACAGTCTGCATGCCGGCTGCGCGTGCGCCGTCGATGTCGACACGCGGATCGTCGCCGACATAGGCGATCGAAGGCGGCGGCAGATCGAGCGCCTCGGCGACCGCGGCGAACGAGCGCGGATCGGGTTTGGCGGCGCCGACGGTGATCGCGTTGAGCGTCACGGCGAAGTGCATGGCGATGCCGATACGTTGCAAGTCCGCATTGCCGTTCGAGAGCGTCGCGAGCGCATACCGCCGGCGCAGCACGCCGAGCGCCGGCAGCACGTCGGCGAACAGCTCGACGGCGTTGCGCTGTTCCATGAAAACCGCGAGGGCCTGCTCGCCGAGCGATGCCGGTAGCCCGGCCGCGACGGCCAGGCGCCGCATCGACTCGGTACGCAGCCAGGTCAGATCGTGGGCGCGCTCGGGCTGCTCGCGCGCGAGTTCGAGCCGGGCCGCGAGCCGTTTCTCGACCGAGTGCCCGAGTCCGAATTCCGGGTAGCGGCGCTGCAGGAAGTCGCTGACCGCCTGTTCGGCGCGCGCGAGCACGCTGCGCACGTCC
>CAZAWM010000003.1:0-32884 GCA_964488605.1 uncultured Steroidobacteraceae bacterium
ATGATGCGCGCCGGGCTCGTCGATCGCGCGCTCGGCACTGTGGGCGGCGGCGGGACCGGGTCCCGGTGAGCCGGTTGATCGACGCGACCCGCGTGCTCTGCAGGCTCGCCGAGCTCGAAGGTCGCGGCTGCCGCAGTTTCACGCTGGGCGGCGGCGACTGGCCGCTGCGTGGCTTCGTGGTCCGCTCGCCGGCGGGTCCGCGGGCCTTCGTCAACCGTTGCCCGCATGCGGGCCACCGGCTGGACCTGAGGCCGCATCGATTCCTGACGGCCGACGGCAGCCTGATTGTCTGCGCCTCGCATGGCGCGCTGTTTGAGCGGGACGGCGGGCTTTGTATCGCGGGGCCCTGCACGGGACAGCGGCTGACTGCACTACCGCTGCGCATCGAGGCAGACTACGTGCTGCTCGCCGACGAGGCCGATCCCGCGGCGATCGCGGCGGCGACCGAGCGCGACTGAGGATCCGGCGGCGGCATCAGCGCGCGTCGCGCCAGTCGCTCGGCGATTCGTCCTCGGCATCCATGTCCACCGACCCGCTCCAGTCCTCGGGAGCGGCGGCAGACTCTATCTCGTGATCGTGCCACTGCGCGGCCCAGTCCTCGGCCTCGATCTCCTCGACCGTGCCGTCGAAATACTGGATCTCGATGGTGCCCTCGTCCTCATCGACGGCGACGACCTCGAACAGGTCACCGCCCGTGAACCGGTACCATTCGCCGACTTGCGGCGTGGGCTGTGCTGCAGGCATGGCGACCCCCTCGCTGGCCTAGTCCCTACTGATATGCTGGCGGCCCTCCAGTCCTCGGGCCCACGTGTCATGCTGCGCCCCGCAGCCCGCGCTTTCAAGTCGGTTGTTTCCGCAGGGCGGTGAATATGATCGAGCCCTGGCTCAAGTTCTTCGTGGTGTTCTTCGTGGTCGTCGAACCTGTCTCGCTCGTGCCGCTGTTCGCGGGCCTCACCGAGGGCGCTAGCGCCGCCTATCGACGCCGCATGGCGGTCAAGGCCGTGCTCGTCGCGGGTGGCATCGTCGTGCTGTTCGCGCTCTCGGGTGCCGCCTTCCTAGCGATCATGAGCATCAGCATCGATGCATTCCGCATCTTCGGGGGATTGCTGCTGTTTTTGGTCGCTCTCGAGATGGTGTTTGCGCGCGAGTCAGGTACGCGGACGACGAGCAGCGAACAGGAGGAAACACGGCGCCGTGAGGACATTTCGGTGTTTCCTCTCGCTTTCCCGTTCCTCGCCGGACCCGGCGCGTTGACCACCATCCTGCTCTGGTTTGGTCCAGTCTCGCCTGCGCAACAGCCGGTTCTGTTTGCGGGGCTGCTCGCCGGCGCCGCAGTCGTTCTCGCGATCGCGCTCGTGATGATGCTGACGGCTGAGCGCTTGATGGGAGTGCTCGGCGTGACGGGCGCGAACGTCGCCAACCGCCTGCTCGGCGTCGTGCTCGGCGCACTCGCTGTGCAGTTCGTCATCGACGGCCTGCGCGCCGCCTTCAGCGCGTCCTGAGTCCTGCCGCCGAGCGCCACGGCGGCTGTTCAGCGGCGCCGGTAGCTCAGATCCCAGACGCCGTGCCCGAGGCGCACGCCACGTTGCTCGAAGCGGGTTGGCAGGCGCCAGGGCGGACGTGGCACGAAGCCTCCGCCGGCCGCCTCGTTCGCAAATTCCTGGCTCGCTTCCAGTACTTCGAGCATCTGCTCGGCATAGGGCTGCCAGTCGGTTGCAAGGTGCAGCCGGCCGCCCGGCCGCAACCTGCTCGCGAGCAGCGCCACGAACGGCGGTTGGATCAGCCGGCGCTTGTGGTGGCGCTTCTTGTGCCAGGGATCCGCGAACAGGATCAGTACCTCGTCCAGGCTCGCGGGCCCGAGGTGAAACTCGAGCACGTCGGCGGCATCGTGGCAGATCACGCGCAGATTGGTGAGCGCCTGACGCTCCGCCAGCCGCAGCAGGTGGCCGACACCCGGACGGTGCACCTCGATGCCAAGATGATCGCGCTCGGGATGCGCTGCAGCGAGCGCGGCCAGGGTTTCGCCGTTACCGAAGCCGATCTCGAGCAATCGCGGCGCCGAGCGGCCGAAGGCGGCATCGAGATCGAGCAGGCGCGCCGCTGCCCCGGCCGCCGGCAGGTCGATACCGTAACGCGGCCAGAGCCGCTCGAGGGCCAGCCGCTGCGCATCGGTCATCCGGCCAGCGCGCACGACGAAGCTGCGAATGCGGCGGGGCGAAGACATTCGGGTGACGGGTGGGTTTTCGCGTCAGCGCGTCAGCCCGAGCCAGTCGGGCTCGGGTAGTGCCGTGAAAGCGTGCCGCAGCGCGTCGCTCCACAGTCCGCGGATACTCTGGAAGTAGGGATTGTCCGCGTCTATGTTGACGTGCCGGGCAACGCTGAACTGGTCGCGGCGCACGACCACGAGGTCGAGCGGCGGACCGACCGACAGATTCGAACGGATCGTCGAGTCCATCGACACGAGTGCGCATTTGACCGCCTCATTTATGCTGCTGCTGCGGCGGATCACGCGGTCGATGATCGGCTTGCCGTACTTCGACTCGCCGATCTGGAAATAGGTCGTATCGGGCGTGGCCTCGATGAAGTTACCGGCCGCATAGATCGAGAACAAGCGGGGCGCCTCGCCGCGGATTTGTCCGCCCAGGGTCAGCGCGGCATTGAAGTCGATGTTGAACTCGCGCAGCGCGCCGGCATCGCGGCGGTGCACCTCGCGCAGCGCGTCGCCGACGCGGCGCGCCGCCTCGAACAGATTCGGCGCGTTGAGTAGATGTGGCGAGTCGCCTCCGGCCTCGATTCGTTCGCGCAGGATGCTCGTCACCGATTGCGAGACCGCGAGATTGCCCGAGGTCTGCATGACGAGCACGCGCTCGCCGGGGCGCTCGAACACGACGGTCTTGCGGAAGGTGCTGATCATGTCGACGCCGGCGTTGGTGCGCGAGTCCGATAAGAAAACCAGCCCGGTATCGAGCAGCATGGCGACGCAGTAAGTCATGCGCGCATGTTAGTTGCTTGCGCGTGTGTGTGCACGCCGTCACTGCTCCGTGACGCAGACCCTGACGCGCACTTCGAGCTGCTCGGCGCCGCCCCCGCGGCGCACGCCGCGGACGGGCGCGGCATCGAGATAATCGCGGCCGACCGCGAGTCGGCAGTAGCGGCCGTCGACGGCACGCTGGTGGGTGACGTCGAGCGCATACCAGCCTACGCCCTCGCCGAGCCAGACGTCGACCCAGGCATGACTCGCGACTTCGTGCTCGTGGCCAGAGTCGAGGTAACCGCTGACGTAGCGCGCGGGCACGCCTAGAAGCCGGCAGCAGGCGAGGAAGACGTGGGTCTGGTCCTGGCAGACGCCTTCACCGCGCGCAAGGGAGGTCGCGGCGGTGTCCGCGACCGTCGTCGCGCCCGACCGGTAGCGGACTGCCTCGCAGACCGACGCCGCGAGCTCGAGCAGCGCGGTGGCGATCGCCGCCGGATCCGCGGTGTCCTGGCGCACCGAACGCGCATGCCTGTACGCAAGCGCCTCCAGAGCCGGATCCGGCGCGGTCAGCGCCGTCACTGCGCGATAGACCAGCGGCGAGAGCAGGCCGCGCTCGGGCATAGGCGCGGACCCCCGGACGTCGAGGCTGCCAGAAACGACGATGCGGATCTGGTCGTGCGGTACCTCGATCGTCAGCAGGTGCGTGACGTTGCCGAAAGCGTCGAGCCGTTCCGTACGGCGGCCTGGCGTGATCAGTTCCCAGCGCAGAGTACGCTGCTGCTCCTCAAATCGTGGCGTCAGTTTGAGCGCCTGCACACTGTGGCGCACCGGCTCGGCGTAGCGGTAGATTGTCTCGTGGCGGATCAGCAGCGGCATCTTGATCGTAAGCGGGTCAGAATCCCGGCACGAGGAAGTCGCTTGCGATCCCATCGGCGATCTCGTTGAGGCGACGCTGACAGCGATCGAGGAACTCGGCGACGCCACCGGCGCAAAGCTCGTCGAGACGACCGAAGCGCAGTTGCGCCTGTAGTTCGCCGGTCCGCCGCTCGGTCTCGCGCGACTGGGCGTTGCGCACCGAGACGAGATGCCCGTAGAGATCCGTCAGGCAGCGGTGCACGCTGCGCGGCATGCTCTCGTTGAGCAGCAGCAGTTCGGTGACCTGCCGCGGTGTGACGTTGTCACGATAGACTTTTCGGTACACCTCGAAGGCCGACAGCGCGCGCAGCAGCACAGCCCACTCGGAGGCGGCAGCGGCCGCGGGTTCGACGGGATCGAGCTCGCGCCAGCGTGCCTCGAGGATGCGCGTGGTAGCGTCGGCGCGCTCGAGGAAAGTACCTATCCTCGAGAACGCATAAGCCTCATCGCGCAGCATCGTGCCGACGATCACACCCCGCGTCAGATGCGCCCGATACTTGACCCACTCGAAAAATTCGCCGATCGGCGGCGTTGCCGTGCGTCGGCCGAAGTCACGCGCCTCGAGCCAGGTCGCGTTGATCGTCTCCCAGACCTCCGATGGCATCGTGCCGCGCACCGCGCGCGCGTTCTCGCGTGCGCTGCGCAGACTGGCGAGGATGCTGCCGCGATGCTCATGATCGAAGGCGAGGAAGTGGACGGCCGCCTGCGGCGAGACCGCGCCGTGCCGCTGCCGGTACGTCTCGAGCATGCCAAGCGAAGTCAGCGTCGCCGTCCAGCCGCGGCGCACGGCATCGACCGGCCGCGGCAGCAGCGACAGCCGGTAGTGCGCATCGAGCATGCGCGCGAGGTTCTCCGTGCGTTCGTTGTAGCGCGACATCCAGTATAGGTGATCGGCGGTGCGGCTCAGCATCGCTCAGGCTCCGAGCACCCAGGTGTCCTTGGTGCCCCCACCCTGCGACGAGTTGACCACCAGCGATCCCTCGCGCAGTGCGACACGTGTCAGACCGCCCGGCACGATCGTCACGTCGCGACCCGACAGCACGAAAGGCCGCAGATCGATATGACGCGGCGCAAGACCGCCTTCAACGAAGGTCGGCGCAGTCGACAGGGCGAGCGTCGGCTGGGCGATGTAGCGCTCGGGATGCGCGAGAATGCGCTCGCGAAAGGTCTCGATCTCGGCGCGCGTCGCGGCCGGGCCGATCAGCATGCCGTAGCCGCCGGCGCCGTGCACTTCCTTGACGACGAGCTCATCGAGGTGTCGCAGCACGTAGTCGAGATCGGCCGGGTCACGCAGGATCCAGGTTGGCACGTTGGCGAGACGTGGCTCCTCGCCGAGATAGAACTGGATCATTTCGGGTACGTAGGGATAGATCGACTTGTCGTCGGCGATGCCGGTGCCGATCGCGTTGCAGATCGTCACGCGTCCGGAACGGTAGGCCGTGAGCAGACCCGGCACGCCGAGCATCGAATCGGGACGGAACGCGAGCGGATCGAGGAAATCATCGTCGATGCGCCGGTAGATCACGTCGACGCGCTGCGGCCCGCGCGTCGTGCGCATGTAGACCACCTCGTCACGGACGAACAGGTCCTGCCCCTCGACGAGTTCGATGCCCATCTGCTGCGCGAGGAAGGCGTGCTCGAAGTAAGCGCTGTTGTAGGCGCCAGGGGTCAGCAGCACGACCGTCGGGTCCGTGATGCCCGCCGGCGCGACGCTGCGAAGGTTCTCAAGCAGCACGTCCGGATAGTGCTCGACGGGCTGCACCGCATGCAGTGCGAACAGCTCCGGGAAAAGACGCATCATCATGCGCCGGTTCTCGAGCATGTAGGAAACGCCCGACGGTACTCGCAGGTTGTCCTCGAGCACATAGAACCGTCCGTCGTCGGCGCGCACGATGTCGATGCCGGCGATGTGCGCGTAGATGCGCCCCGGCACGTCGATGCCCTGCATCTCGGGCCGGTACTGGGCGTTGCAGAGCACGGGCTCGGCAGGCACGCGGCCGGCCCGTAGGATCTCCTGGTCGTGGTAGACGTCGGCCAGGAAGGCATTGAGTGCCCGCACGCGCTGGCGTAGTCCTGCCTCGAGTTCCGCCCATTCGTGCCCTGGCAGCATTCGCGGGACCAGGTCGAACGGGATCAGGCGCTCGGTGCCCTCGTTCTCGCCGTAGACGGCGAAAGTGATGCCGAGGCGATGGAACAGCGCATCGGCCTCGGTGCGCTTCTGGGCGATTCGCTCCGCTGGCTGCGCGGCGAGCCACTCGCCGTAACTGCGGCAGTGCGGGCGCACGGCGCCGGAGGCATCGAGCATCTCGTCGTAAGCCGTCGTGCGCATCGGGCGAATCGTAGCCGCTTTTGCCGCGGGCGGCGCGGCTGCGCGGAAGCGGTGCAGCGGCGCTGCCGGGATGTTCCGCGATGGTGCATCATGCGTCCGTGTCCGCCGGTCTGACATTGCCGCTCGAGTCTGCCGCTCCGCAGAGGCTGCCGCTGCGCAACGGCTGCCTCGAGCTCTGGCCGCGCGCGTTCGGACCGCGACAGGCGGACGACCTGTTTGCGCGGCTGCGCGCGGAACTGCCGTGGGCGCAGGAATCGCTGCTGATCTTCGGCCGCCGGCAGGCCGTGCCGCGCCTCGTCGCCTGGCACGGCGACCCGGAAGCCCGCTATCGGTACTCGGGAGTGGTGCACGAGCCTGCGCCGTGGACCGCGGCGCTGCGCGAGGTCCTCGATCGCGTGACGGCTCTGGTTGACCACCGCTTCAACAGCGTACTCGCCAACCTCTATCGCGATGGGCGCGACGGCATGGGCTGGCACGCCGACGACGAGCCTGAGCTCGGGCCGGAGCCGGTGATCGCCTCCGTATCCCTGGGCGCGACGCGCCGGTTCCGGCTGCGGCACCGCCCGAGCGGCGAGACCTGCACGTTGGAGCTCACGCACGGCAGCCTGCTGGTCATGAGCGGAACGCTGCAACGGTACTGGCTGCATTGCATTCCCAAGACGGCGCGGTCCGTCGGGCCGCGTATCAACCTGACCTTTCGGGAGATCCTTCGATGCCCCGACCCGCCGTATTGAGCCGCGCGCTCGCGCTCTGCCTGCTGCTCGCGTCGGTCGCACCGACGCCGGCGCAGACGCCGCGCACCTTCAAACCGCCGCTGCACGCGCAGCACTGGCTCGCGATCACCGGCAAGCCGCTCGCTGCGACCGCGGGCGCGCGCATCTTCGAGCGTGGCGGCAATGCGGTCGACGCCGCCTGCGCGATGATCGCGGCGACCGCGACGATGTGGGACGTGCTGTCCTGGGGTGGCGAGACGCAGGCGCTGATCTGGCATCCGCGCGAGCGGCGCGTCATCGCCATCAACGCACTCGGCGTCGCGCCGAGCGGCGCGACCGTCGAGTTCTTCCGCGCGCGGGGTATGGAGCGTCCGCCGGAGTTCGGCCCGCTGGCGGCGGTCACGCCCGGCACGCCGGGCGGGATTCTCGTGATGCTGGCCGAGTACGGGCGGCTGCCGCTTGCCGAAGTGTTTGCGCCGGCAATCATTCTCGCCGAGGGTTATCCGATCGAGGCACAGACCGCCGACAGCATCGAACGTGTCAAGGAGCTGCTCAAGCAATGGCCCGATTCGCGTCGCGTGCTGTTGCCGCATCTCGGTCAGGCGCGCGAGGCGCCGCGCGCCGGGGAGATCTTTCGCCAGCCGGATCTCGCCAGGACCCTGCGTCGACTCGTCGAAGCCGAGCGGCGCGCGCTCGCGCGTGGCGCCTCGCGCAAGGCCGCGATCATGGCCGCCTACGATCTGTTCTACCGCGGCGAGCTCAGCGCCGAGTTCGTCTCCGCGGTGCAGGCCCAGGGCGGTCTGATCACAGAGGAGGACCTCGCGAGCTGGCGCGTGAAGATCGAGGCGTCACGGAGTACAACCTACCGCGGCATCGAAGTCCACAAGCTCGACACCTGGGTGCAGGGACCGGTGATGCTGCAGGCGCTCAACATCCTCGAGAACTTTGATCTCAAGGCCATGGGCTACAACTCGGCGCAGTATCTGCATACGCTTTACCAGGCGATGAGCCTCGCCTACGCCGATCGTGACTTCTACTACGGCGATCCGGCTTTCCCGCCGCCCGAGCCGATTCGCGGCCTGCTGTCGAAGGACTATGCGCGGGCCCGTGCGGCCGAGCTCTCTCGCGAGCGCAACGATCCAGGTATCGGTCCTGGCGACCCTTATCCGTTCCAGGGGGAGACCAATCCGTTCGTCGATCTCCTCGAGCGCAAGCGGCAGAGTCTGGCCGAGCCACGCGGCAGCGGGGCCGGTTTCGATCCGCGCCGCACCTCGGTTGGCAGCGAGCCGGCCGACGATACGTTCTTCCGTGGCACTACGAGTGTCATCGCAGCAGATCGCGAGGGGTGGCTGGTTGCCGTGACGCCGAGCGGCGGCTGGCTGCCCGCCGTGATCGCGGGCCACACCGGCATCGGCCTGTCGCAGCGCATGCAGTCCTTCGTGTTCGATCCGGTGCAGAATCCATTCAACGTGCTCGAACCCGGCAAGCGGCCGCGCGCGACGCTGACGCCGAGTCTGGCGATCCGCGACGGCAAGCCCTGGCTCGCATTCGCCGTGCAGGGCGGCGACGCCCAGGACCAGAATCTGCTGCAGTTCCTGCTCAACCTGGTCGAGTTCGGTATGACGCCACAGGAGGCCGCCGAGGCTGCCAACATGACGAGTTACCAGATGCAGGACTCCTTTGGCGATCACCGTCGCCAGCCCGGCCGTATGGAGCTCAACGCCGCGACGCCGCCGTGGGTCCGCCGGGACCTCGCGGCGCGCGGCTACCGGCTCGAGTTCTCCGAGCGGACCTCCGGGCCGATCAACGCGATTCTGGTCGACCCCGAGAGCGGCAGCCTCTGGGGCGCCTCGAGCCATCACGGCGAGGACTACGGCATCGGCTGGTAGCGGCTCCGGCTATGCTATGCGCCCCGTGAAGCCCTCCGCTCCCCTCAATGGCGATCCCGCGACGCTGGCCGTCGACCGGGCCGTCGGCGAGCTGCGCCGCGGCCGCATCGTTTGCTTGCGAGGTGCTGACGCGGCGCACGTCACGCGACTGTCGCCGATGCGGCTCGTGGCCGCGGCCGAGACGCTTCGTGATTCGGTCCTCGGCGCGCTGCGCCTGCATGGCGAGGTCGGCCTGGCGCTGGCGCGTGAGCGCGCGGTCGCGCTCGGTCTCGATGGCGCTGCGGCGGCGATGCTCCTCGCGCTGCCGGACGCGACGGATGCGGCCCGTGTGCGGGCGCTCGCGGCCGAGCCGATCGAGCCCGCGCTCGCCGCAGCGGCGGCCAGGCTGCGTCGCGCGCCGGGCGGCGAGCTCGACAGTGCGGCGGTCGCTCTCGCCAAGCATGCCGGCCTCCTGCCGGCGGTCGTCTCGGTCGAGACGCCGGCGGCACCCGCGGGCGACGACGTGCTGACGGTGGCCGTCGCCGACATCCGACGCTTCGAACGGCCGGTCGACGCCGATCTCGAACGCGTCAGCGATGCCCATGTGCCGATCGAGGCAACCGAGCAGTGCGAGCTCGCCGTGTTTCGCGACGCGCGCAATGGCGCCGAGCATCTCGCCGTGATACTCGGCAGGCCCGATGTCGTTGTGCCAGTGCGTGTGCGTATGCACTCCTCTTGCCTGACGGGCGATCTGTTCGGCAGCCTACGCTGCGACTGCGGCGATCAGCTGAGACGCGCGGTGCAGCAGCTCTCGGGCGAAGAGGGCGGCATCCTGCTTTATCTGTCCCAGGAGGGCCGCGGTATCGGGCTCGCCAGCAAGCTGCGCGCCTATCGACTGCAGGATGCCGGCCTCGACACCCTCGACGCCAACAATCATCTCGGCTTTGCTGCCGACGAGCGCAGCTTCGACGTGGCGGCACAGATGCTGCGCGCGCTCGGTGTGACGCGGATCCGTCTGCTGACCAGCAACCCGTGGAAGGTGCGCGCGCTGCGTGCGGCGGGCATCGAGGTCGTCGCGCAGGAGCCCCTGCACGGGCGCGTCAATCGACACAACGCGCGTTATCTGCGAGCCAAGCAGGAGCGCGCGGGTCATCTGCCGCGCGATCTCGCCGCGGCTCTCGAGCCGGACGCCGACTGACCGGGCGAGATACGCGCTGCTCAGGCTGCGACGCAGAGGTTGCGACCGCCGCTCTTGGCGCGGTAGAGCGCCGTATCGGCGCGGTCGAAAACCTGGTTCGCATCGTCGCCTGCGCGCAGCTCGGTCATGCCGCAGGAGATAGTGACCCGGACCGGCTTACCGCGGAAGTGAAAGCGCAGTGACTCGACGGCCTCGCGGAGCGCTTCTGCCTTCTGCGTCGCCTCCGGCAGCCTGGTGCCGATCAGCAGCATCACGAACTCCTCGCCGCCGTACCGCGCGAGCTCGTCGGTGCTGCGCAACCGGGCGGCGAAGCACTTGGCCACTTCGCGCAGCGCCCGGTCCCCGGCGCGGTGCCCATAGCTGTCGTTGATGCGTTTGAAATGGTCGATGTCCCAGACCAGCACGGTGACCGGTGTGCCGAAGCGCCGGAAGCGCTGGATCTCCTCATGCAGCCGCTCGTCGAAGGCCGAGCGGTTCGGGATGCCGGTCAGCGGATCGAGCCGGGCTCGAAGCTGTTCCTGGCGCAGCGAGCGCTCGAGATCGCGAGTCTGCCGCTCGAGTTCGGCGATTCGCTGATGCATGCGCTGCCCGCGCGCGGTCTGTTCACGGAACCGGGTCTCCTCGCGCTCGCGGAAATCACGTACCTGGCCGGCGATCGACTCGAGGCGCGCGCTGACCAGCGCCTTGAGGGGCGCAAATTCGCGCGCTGTGTTGATTGCATCGTTTAGCTCGCCCACCTCGTCGACGACCTGGCGGCTCAAGGCCTCGGCATCGCCGAGCGTGAGCTCGCGATCCCTGCTCGTCCCGGCGAGGTATTCCGACACTTCGTCGAGTCGTGAGGTCACCTCGGCGAGCAGCGCGGTTGCCTGATTGCGCTCGCGCGCGAGCTGCTCGCTGCGTGCGCTCAGCACTTCGGCGGCGCGCAGTAGCAGCTCGGCCAGAGCGGCGTCGGTGGCAGTCCTCTCGAGCTCGGCGATCATCGGTGCGGCGATCGGATCGGGCGCGTCGTCGCGTATCAGCCGACGCAGCAGCACTGCGACCGCCTCGATCGTCTGCGACCAGCGTCCGTGGTCCGGCGCGGCGCGTTCGGGAGCCGCCGGCGGCGAATCGGTCGCCTCTGGCATTGCGGCGCGATCGCGCGGCGCGGCACTCGGCACGAGCACGAGTGGCGCGATCTCGACCGCCCGTTTGCTGTCCAGCGCCGCGATCGCGTCGCGTAGCGAGTTCAGTAGCTCCTCGAGCTCGGCACTATCGGCGTGACGGGAGTTGGCGCGAGTCAGCTCGCCGAGTCGGGCATCGAGCTCTTCGTCCTGGCCGCGTGCGGCCGTGCACAGCCGGTTGACGATGCGTCGCAGCGTGGACTCGAGCGCGCGGAAACGCTGCTCCTCGCTTTCCAGTTCGCGCAGCGCATCGAAGTAACGCGCCTTCCAGTCGGCGTCGGCCATTCGCCCGATATCCGGTCCGTGGGTCGATCTGCGTTATCGGCGCGATCGGGGAAACCCTTGAGGGCGTAAACGGGTCGAACGTCTCAGCGCGGCGCGGCGCGGGCCGAATCGACGCGGATGCGCAGGCGCTGCAGCAGGTCCGGTCCCGGCGCACCCAACCCGAGGTCGACCGCGAGACTTTCGCCACTCGCAAGGCTGCGGCTGATTCGAACGCTGCGTGCCTGCCCCGTGACGCGCCCGGCTACGTCGATCAGGACCGGCGTCAACACGATCTCGGCAAGCGCAACGGGCGCGCGATTCTCGACGATCGCGACGACCGCGCCGCGCGCGTCGGTCTGCAGGCGGGTGGCGACATAATTCCCGGGATTGCGCGGCAGATCGAGCACCGCATACTCCGCCGCGGCTTGGCGGCCGATCTCGCTGTTCGAGCTTGCGGCACTGCGGTAGAAGCCCATCGCCTCCTCGAGGCGTCCATCCTGGCGCGAGATCTCGCCGAGGTAGTAGAGCGCCGGTGCGGTTGGCAGCAATTCGGCGCTGCGCCGCAGCCAGCGCTCGGCGCGCGCCCGGTCGCCGCTGCGATAGGCGGCGATTCCTCCGCCGACGAAATGGCCGAAGAACTCGGGATCGAGTTCGATGGCCTTCTCGTAATGGCTCAGCGCCTGCTGCGTTTCGCGAGCAGCGAGCGCAAGATCGCCCTGCAGCTGATGGAATCGCGCTTCGCGCGGCAGCATTCGGGTGGCTTCCGCCGCGAGCGCGCGGGCACGGACCATGTCCTTGGCCTGCGCCGCGGCGAGCGCCTCGTCCGCCTTGTCGTAGGCTCCCTTGATCGCTAGCAGCGGCTCGAGGCGCTCCGCATAACGCTCGCGCCCGAGCTCGCCGCCACTGCCGAGCTCGGCGACCGTCTGTTCGTTGCGGGCTACGCGCTCGGCCGAGGGCGGATGCGAGGCGAACAGGCCCTCGAGCCAGCTCTGGCGCGCGCGGCCTTCGGATTCTGCCAGGCGCAGGAACTTCTGCTGCAGCGTGACCGCCGCGGTGGGATCGTAGCCGGCCTTCTTGAGATAGCGCGTGCCGTACAGGTCGGCCTCGAGCTCCGCTTCGCGCCCGTACCGCAGCGAGACGAGCTGTGCGCCCAGTGCCGATCCCTGGACCAGCAGGTTGCCGAGATTCGGGTTGACGTCGCTGGCGGCTACCCCGATCTGCGCCGCGATCACGCCGGCCTGCAGCAGGATGCCGCGCTCCTGGGCTTTGGCGCCGTGCCGAGCCGCCGCGTGCACGATCTCGTGTCCGAGCACGGCAGCGAGCTCGGCCTCGTTGTCGAGCGCCGTCAGCAGCCCGCGGTTCACGGCAATCTTGCCGCCAGGCAGGGCCCAGGCATTCGGCACGGAGCTGTTGAGCAACGCGAATTCGTACGGCAGCGGCCGGTCCGAAACAGCGGCCATGCGCGCTCCGACTTCCTGCACGTAGGCCGTCAGCTCGGGTAGCAGTCGATAGTCGCCGCCCTGCGACTGACGCGAGAACAGATAGTTCTGTACGCCGATCTGCACTTCCTGCGGTTCGGAGATCAGCTGGATCTCCTTCCTGCCTGTCACGGGGTTGACGCCGCAGCCGCCGAGCAGCAGTGCCGCTGCGATTGCGAGTCCGAGGGTCAGGCGGCCCTGGGCAATCGGTGTTTTCATGCTCGCGAGTCTAGGCTCGATGAGGCCGCGTGCCTACAATCGGTGAATGAAGACCAAGCAGGAAATCGTCGAGAACTGGCTGCCGCGCTACACGGGTGCCCGGCTGGCGGACATCGCTCAGCACGTACTACTGACCAACTTCGGCCATTATCTCGAGATGTTCGCCTCCGCGCACGGCGTGCCGATCGTCGGGCGCGAGCGGCTGATGCCGCACGCCACCGCGGACGGCATCACCATGATCAACTTCGGCATGGGGAGTGCGAACGCCGCGACCGTCATGGATCTGCTGTCGGCAATCGCCCCGAAGGCGGTGCTGCTGCTCGGCAAGTGCGGTGGCCTCAAGAAGAAGAACCAGATCGCCGACCTTATCCTGCCGATCGCGGCGATTCGCGGTGAGGGGACCTCGAACGACTACCTGCCGCCCGAGGTGCCGGCGCTGCCGGCGTTTAGCCTGCAGCGCGCTGTCTCGACCATGATCCGCGATCTCGACTGCGACTACTGGACAGGCACTGTCTACACGACCAACCGCCGCGTCTGGGAGCACGACGGGGAATTCTAAGGAGTACCTGCGCCGCACGCGCTGCATGGCGATCGACATGGAGACCGCGACGATTTTCGCCGCGGGTTTCGCGAACGGCATTCCATCGGGCGCATTGCTACTCGTCAGTGACCAGCCGATGATCCCCGAGGGCGTCAAGACCGACGGGTCCGACCGCAAGGTCACCGAGTCTTTCGTCGAGCGTCACATCCGCATCGGCGTAGAGGCGCTGCGGCTGATCCGCCGACACGGCAAGAGCGTCAAGCACCTGCGCTTCGACGAGTGAGCGTGCCGATGCGCCGAGGCCGGCGCTAGCCCGTCAGGCGCAGACAGCGGATCGACGTACCGCCGGTCTCCGACCGCGAGACGAGCAGCGTCGCGCCAATCGCCCGGGCACGATGCGTCATCAGTGCCAGTCCACGGCTCAGGCCGACGGAGTTCGAGACCTCGCCCATGCCGAGGCCGTCGTCGCTGATCGCGAGCTCGAGCCGTCCGGGACCGGCGGACAGCCGGATCCACAGCTGCTTTGCCCGTGCATGCCGCATCGCGTTGCTGACGGCCTCCTGCGCGATACCATAGAGGTGATCGGATTCGACGGGACCCGGCGCATGCGCGGGCTCGAAATCGAACACGCAGCGCGCGTCGATGTCGGCGCGCGCGCGGGCGTGGGCCGCGAGTGCCTCGAGAGCCGGAACGAGGCCAGCGGGCGAGATGCCCACGGGCGAGAGAGAGCGGGCAAGCGCGCGCACGTCGTCGATCGAATGCGTCAGCAGCGACGCGATGCGCTCGGCATCGCCGGCCAGCGCGTGGCGCTCGCTCGCGAGTGCCGTGCTCAGCGATTGCAGCAGCAAGGCGACTCCTGCGAGCTGCTGGCCGACGCTCTCGTGCAAATCGTGACCAATCCGCTGCATGTCGTTGCCAATGTAATGCAGGGCCTGCGACTGGTCGCGCAAGGCGTGTGAGATGTCGCGAATCACGACGCACCAGCGGTTCGTCGGGTCGCGCCCGAGCGCCCGCGCGATGTGCAGACGATAGCGCCGGTCGATCGCGGACACGGCGGCGGGCACGACGCCCTCTATCTCGACATTGCGATGCTCGCGCGCACAGCGCTCGAAGCCGGCGCGGATCTGTTCACGCCAATCTTGCCCGAAGAAATTTGGCAGTTCGATTCCACGCAAGGCCTGGCTGCTGCAACCCAGCAGGCTGCGTGAGGCATAGCGGATTCTGAGCGACGCATCGAGCAGGACGACGCAGGCCGGTATGTTCGCGACCAGGTCGGCCTGCAGGTTCGCGTCGGCGATGAGCGCCGATTCGAGCTCGGTGATGTCCTGCACGATCCACAGGAACCGCCGTTCGCCGCTGACTTCGTCGAGGCGTACCAGGAGCAGGCCATGCAGGCGCCGGACACGGCCGTCGACACCTATGATCCGCATCGCCACCTTCTCCGGGCGGTCCGGCCGGAGCGACAGCATACGTTGCGAGGCGAAGACGCGGTCTTCGGGATGCGTGAACCTCTCCCAGCCACCGAGCTCGGCGAAGCGCTCGGGACTGCAACCGAAGACCTCCTCGAAGCCCTCACTGAACCATGCCGAGCGCTGCTTGCCGTCGGCAGAGACGATCTTCTCGGCGAGGAAGCCGCGGCCGAGCTCCAATGCGAGGCGATCCTGTGTTTCGCTCGCGCGCAGACGCTCGTCGATGGTCCGAAGGGCGTCTATGTCCTGAGTGATGCCGACGATCCGCAGCGGCCGGCCATTCTGATCCCGCTCGACGACCGTACCGCGGCTGCGTGTCCAGCGCCACGCGCCGCTGGCGTGGCGCCGGCGCACCTCGTACTCGAACTCTGCCTCGCGACCTGCGACCACCGGCGCAATGGTCGCCCGAGCCGCCGCGAGATCGTCGGGGTGAGTGTGCTCGAGCGCCACGGAATGTTCGACCCAGGGCTCCTGCTCATTGAACGTTCGGCCGAGCAGGTCATACCACTGTGGCGACTTGCGGATGATCTGCCGCGCGACGTCCCATTCCCAGACCCCTAGCCGTCCGGCGGAGAGCGCGAGCCGCAGGTGCGCGCTCGCGACGGCGAGCTCGCGCTGCAACTGGCGCGTATCGTCGATGGACAGGCAGACCCCAGCGATCTGCCGCGCGCGCTGCTGCGGGTCTCGATCGATGATCTGCGCGCGCTCGAGTATCCAGGACCAGCCGCCTGAACGCGTGCGCACGCGGTAAGCGGCCTCGAGACGCATCAGCGCGCCAAGGTTCTGCTGCTGATAGAGTTCGCGCATGCGCTCGCGGTCGTCCGGGTGCATCACGGCGAGCCAGCGCTCGTTGTGATCGCGGCCGGCGCAGACCTCGATGCCGCGCGCCTCGAGCACGCTGGAGCCGATCACGACGAGTTCGTCGGCGGCGACGTCGTACTGCCAGAACATCGCCTCGGCGCCCCAGAGCGCCGTGTCGAGCTGCAACTGGATCACGGCCGATCGCGCCCGGGCACGTGCCTCGGAGGCGACCTCGCGCGTGTGCACCACGATCAGCGCCGGCGCGCCGCGTCGCATCAGCCGAGTGCCGACGACCTCGACGTGGCGGTAACTGCCGTCGCGGTGCCGTATCCGCACGTTGAGGACGCCCGATCGGGCGGGCTGGCTCGGGTCCTCGATGAACGCGCGGGTGCGCTGCTTCGCATAGTCGACGTCGTCGGGGTGTACGAAGTCGGTCGTGCGACGACCGACACGTTCGTAGGGCTCGAAGCCCGTGATCTCGCGGACCGCGCCGCCGACGAACAGGATGCGATTGTCGAGGTCGACGATGGACACCATTTCGTGCGCATCACGGGTCAGCGCGTCGAGCAGGGCGGGGTCCAGCGTCGCGAGCGGATCGAGGTCGGATCGCAGCTGCGCGACTTGTTGGGTCATAGCAACGACAATCGGCGAGACGCAGTGCTCCAGTCAAGTGCCGCCGTCAGCTGGGCGGCTGGGTCGCCGGCTCGGCGCGAATTTCCACTGGCATCGCGGCGATTCGGCCGAAACGCCGGAGCCGACGCGCGACCGGCCACCAGTCGTAGAGGAAGTTCTCGACCGGACGCCAGAGAGCCACCCAGCCGATGATCAGCAGACCCTCCGCCAGCAGTTCGAGCCGTGCACTGGCCAGCAGGGACTGGCGCAGCGTCAGGCAGACTGACAGGAACACGAGGCCGATGACGAGATTGGTCAGGGCGCGGCGCAACTGGCGCTTGAGCTCGACGCGCAGCTGCTGCCGTCGGGCGGCGAAGTAATTCTGGATCGCTGTCGGCAGGTCTTGGGCCTCCCTGGAAGCCGCCTGCTCGGGCGGTAGCCAGATCCGCAGACGCGCCGACTTGTCGGGTCCGAGCTCGCGCACCGAGTCCTCGATCCAGGCCTCGGCGGCGGGGTCGAGATCCTTCTCGGCAAACGGTGCGGGATCGAGGTGGTGGAACAGCTGGCGGATCTCGCGCAGCTTCAGTTCGATCAATGCCTCGCCCCGCCCGGTCGTCATGGTGGACCAGCGTACACCCGGGCGGCGAGAAGCGACTGGTCAAGGTCGCGATCGCGCCGGGGCTCAAGGAGAACCAGATCGCAAAGACCATTCGTGAGGCTTTCCGCGCACAGCTACCGAAAGACGCCTATCGTGCCGAGGTCGATGACGGCGAGGACGTGTTGGTGAAGAAGCGCTCCCGTGCAGCCGACTTCGCGCTCAAGGTGGAGAGTTCGACTCTGAACAACGTCTCGATCTACGTCGAGAAGGAGTGAACTGCCCAGGTATCCGCTGCGGCTGTCGCGCGGCGACTGCCACCGCGCGGAACCTCGCGCTCGATCGCTTGCCTGCCTGAATGGATCGGCGCTGCGCCGCGTCAGTCGCTGACTGACGTGGTCCCGATTTTTCGTAGTCGTTTGGAACTGGAGTAGATTGCTGGCTTCGGCCCTTGGCATGGGATCAAGGAGCGAAGTTGATGAAGCGATCGAGTAACTCTGAAGAGAAGATCCTGTATGCGCTGAAGCAGGCGGAGAGCGGCACGCCGGTCGGGGATGTCTGCCGGCAGATGGGCATCAGCGAAGCGACGTTCTACGTCTGGAAGAAGAAGTACGGCGGGCTGAGCCTGACGGACTTGCGCGAACTGCGGCAGCTGCGTGAGGAGAACAGCAAGCTCAAGCGCCTGGTGGCCGATCTGACGCGGGATCGGCCTGTGCTAACGCGACGTGGTACCACCGCTCGCAGGCCCGGGACCGCAGCGCGATCCGGCAGCGGATGCGGGAGCTGGCGGTGCTGAGGCCGCGGTTCGGGTACGAACGGCTCCACGTCCTGCTGCGGCGTGAGGGCTGGCGGGATGGGCGTAACCGCGTGCATCGGCTGTACAAGTTGGAGGGGCTCCAGGTGCGCATGAGAGTGCGTCGGCGCAAGCGGATGAGCTTGCACCGCGGCCCCGCCCTGGTGCCTGAGCGGCTCGGTCAGTACTGGGCGATGGACTTCGTGCATGATCAGCTGACATCGGAGCGCAGGTTTCGGGTGCTGACGGTGATCGACAAGTGGAACCGGCAGTGCATCGCGTTGCACGTGGACGTTGCGCTGACCGGGCAGAGCGTCGTCGAAGCGCTGCAGGACGTGAGACGACTGCACGGCTTGCCGACAGCGATAAGTGTCGATCACGGAACGGAATTTTCGTCCAAAGTGCTCGACGAGTGGTGCTATCAGAACGGTGTCAGGCGGGACTTCATCCGACCTGGCAAGCCGGTCGAGAACGGGATGATCGAGTCGTTCAATAGACGGCTGCGGGATGAGTGCTTGAATGCCCATGAGTTCGAATCGATCGAAGAGGTGCGAGCGACGCTGAACGAATGGCAGGACCATTACAATCTTCGCCGGCCACACGGTTCACTGGGTCACCTGACCCCCAGTGAGTACGCACGCAGAGGTCAGAATCCAGGCAGCGAGGCGGCAAAACTCTAGCGACGGCTGCTACGAAAATCGGATCGAGCTCAATCCCCTTTACCCTCTACTTCCAAATGGTCCGGATAAACAAGGGGGTTACAGAGGACTGCAACGTCTCTCGCTGGGACGAGCACGAATGCAGCCACGAGGTTCTCGAGTGCGACAAACTTGCGCATCGCCGGGTCCGCTGTCGCGGCGTCGGGGTCGGCTGACGTAAAGGTGGCAGACTCCGTTGCGGCGATGACCAGCATCAGCCTTGCCCTGTCCACGATGCGGGCTGCAAGCCGAGCAAGGGGCGCTCCAAAGCCATAGTCCGGGATGGTGGTCCACGATAGTCAATGCGCGCCGCTCCTGGAGAATTGTCGGCCCTGTACAAGATGCATAGAATTGGAAACCGGCGCGGGTGTAGTTCAATGGCAGAACTGCAGCTTCCCAAGCTGCTAACGTGGGTTCGATTCCCATCACCCGCTCCACTCCCGCCTCCATCGCGATTCCCTGCCATCCGTCGGCCCTCGTCAGACTCCGCCTCTAAAGGCGCGGCTCGGGTTCAGTGCAGTCTCGTTTCAAAAAACAGGTAATGTAGCGTACCATACGCCCGCGGACTCACTTGGGAAGGCCAGTGCCAAGCGCCCGAAGCTGCGCGGCGGCGGGGCGGCATGCATCGAGATTGGCGTATGACGGTACCGATCGAACGACTGTCGAGCCGAATTGCGAATCCTCTAGCGCTGTCCGATGCCTTTGAACGACAGAGGCGGGCGTTCTATGTCGAGGGATCACCATCTGCCGCTCGGCGATGCGAGTGGATCGATCGGGCGATTGGGCTGCTTGTGGATCATGAGCGCGAAATTGTCGATGCGCTCACCGCGGATTTCGGCCATCGGTCGGAGATCCAGAGCCGCATGATCGACATCATGGCTCCGCTTGCATTCCTTAAAGACGTGCGCCGCAAAGTGCGATCATGGATGAAGCCGCAGCGGCGCCGGGCGAACTTTCCCTTCGGTCTATTGGGTGGACGCGCGTATCTTTGCTTTCAGCCGCTCGGCACAATCGGCATCGTCATTCCGTGGAATGCACCGTTTGCTTTGGCTTTCAGTCCACTGGCTTATGCGCTTGCCGCTGGTAATCGCGCCATGCTGAAGGCGCCGGAACAAGCACCACAATCATCCGCGCTGCTGCGCAAAATGATCGACCGGGCATATGATCCGAGTGAGGTCGTCGTGATCGAAGGAGATGCCCAGATCGCTCGTGAATTCGTACGCCTACCCTTCGGGCATCTGCTGTTCACGGGCAGCGCTCCGATCGCTCGCCACGTCATGACGGCCGCGGCTGAGCACCTTGTGCCCGTCACTCTCGAGCTGGGCGGCAAGGCGCCGGTGATCGTCGGTCGCTCCGCCCGCCTCGCCGCAGCGGTTCCCAAGATTGTGAATGGGCGTATCGTAAACGGCGGACAAGTATGCATGGCGCCAGACTATGCGCTCGTGCCAAACGAGCGGGTCGACCAGTTCATCGAACTGGCGTGGGCAGCGATCCGAACCATGTACCCAACGGTGCGGGACAATCCCGACTACACGGCGATGAACTCAGAACGCGGCTTCAAGCGCCTACGCAGGCTTGTGGACGAAGCGCGACAAGCTGGAGCCCGTGTCCTGCAACTTGAACCAGAGCTCATGAACCGCACGGAGCCGCCGTACCGCTTCCCACCGACGCTAGTCGTTGACGCACCAGCGAATTGTGCACTCCTGCGCGAGGAGATATTCGGCCCCATACTGCCTGTTAAAGGCTACAGCGCCCTGGATGAGGCGATTGCATTCGTCAACGAGCGTGAACCCCCGCTTGCGCTGTACTACTTTGGCCACGATCCGGTGGAGAGACGTCGTGTCCTCGCGGAGACATGGGCAGGCGGCGTCACCATCAATGACGTCATGGCGCATCCGTTGATGACCGATCTACCTTTCGGAGGGGTGGGTGCGAGCGGCATGGGACGCTACGTAAGCAGGGAGGGGTTCCTGACTTTCTCTAACGTAAAGTCCGTCTATGAGCAGGGCTGGTTCGACTTGATGCGCGCCGGCAGGCCGCCATACGGCAAGGTGCTGCGGCGCTTGATCCGTGCGGCAATCAGCAGATGAGGTCTTTTCGGTGCGCCGCTCAGTCTATGTATCGGAGGTAGTGCCTATCGCGCGGCGTGGCCGTCGGAACGTCCATATAGCCGCTGCTGCTCTGCTCGAGACCCCTGGCGTTCACTGTCCGCTGGATAGGATAGTCTGGCCGGCCTGATCATTCTGAGCGCGTGTGCCGCTGGAATTACCTCAAACTCGCTGAGTTGTCACGCAAGCCTGCACACGACACGGGATGACGTTACGTTTCTTCTACACATTCCGAGGTGGTGGCTTCGGTCTGGTTAATGGGGATTACCACACAACCACGATCCGGATCTGGGGAGAGGCCACCATGGGAGACGACAGCACTGCGGTACTGGGTGCGCTGCGGATCGATGATCGGAAGCTGTAAGGAGCACGTCGGCGACGTGGTCCGTGCGAGCGTCTAGGCGACGCCGAACGGGCTACTGCATGCCGAGGCGGACGCGATCTGCGAGGCACAGCGCCACGAGCGCTCGCCCGAGTGGATCGACGGTTGTCCGTAGCACGCAGCAATTCCAATCGCTCGATAGATCCGGTGGGACTGAGAGGCAGGTTCTGTCGGATGCGATCGCCAGCGGGCAGAGGCTCGCAGCGTCTTCCTCGGATTGCGCAGTGGTCGTACCTCCTGTTGAAGCAGGTGCGCCCGCTAGGTACCACGGGTACAAAAGCCCGGTCGACTGCGCCAGCGCGGCGGTCGACGCGGTTCGTGGGCCAGTTGAGATCGTTTAATACGTTGTGTATATTGTACGCATTAACACTTTTTTGCTGTGCTGAGTGCCGCGCAAGGTACCGCTCGCTCCCGCATAAAAGGCTCGCGCAGCGAGACAGCAAAGGGACAAGTCAATGCGCACACCTTTCCGCTACCGCAGACTTGGTTACCTCGCGCTGAATGTGTCGGACATAGGCCGCACGTCTGACTTCGTGTTGAACATCGTCGGCCTTGATCCTGGCGGGGAAGGCCCGGATAGCGTGCGCTTCTTTCGCTGCGGCAGCGATCACCACTGTCTCGTGTTACATCAAGGTGAGCCAGGGTTCAAGCGAGCCGCGTGGGAGCTCGAGAGCGAGGAACACGTCGATCGCGCGTACCACCACTTCGACTCCATCGGCTGGAAACCACAGTGGGTGAGTCGCGACGAGACGGCGTCCCTTGGTCTCGGTTTCGCGCCAGTATTTCGCGTCCGGGAACCTTCCATGAATGCCTGCTTCGAGTACTACTCGAAGATGCAGCAGACTGTCGTTCCGTTCCAGAAGCGACTTGCGAAGATCGAGCGACTTGGTCATTTCGTGATCAATGCGGCGGATTGTCGAGCGTCGACGCAATCCGTGACACAGAACATGGGCTTCTTGGTTTCGGATTACGTCGGCGATCTTTTTGTCTCGCTGCTGCGTGCATTCCCGAATCCTCTGCACCACTCCATGGGTATAGGCCAATCGAGAACGGGTACCGCACACTTCAATCATGTCAATTTCATGGTTACCGATATCGATGACATCGGCAGGGCGTTCTACCGATTCCAGCGAAACAATGTGGAGGTCGTCTTCGGCATGGGACGGCACCCAACGTCAGATAGCATCTTCATCTATTTCCTCGACCCAGACGGGATGACGTGGGAGTACAGCTTCGGCATGGAACTCTTTCCCGAGCATGGTGCGCGGGAGCCCCGAGTGATGTCGGTAGCGCCGGATGACTTCGACCTCTGGGGAGCCTTCCCAAAACCGAATTTCGCGTCTAAGGGGAACGTCGAAGTGTGACCAAGGTGACGGTTCGTAGGCTCCAGAACAAAACGGCGATCATCACCGGCACCGCGCGGGGGCTCGGTGTGGCGTTGGCAACGCGTTACGGTGCCGAGGGCGCGCGTGTACTGCTTGTCGATGTCAACGGCGAGACACTACCAGCCGTGGCTGAAGCAGTGATGAGTGCTGGCGCACCGGATGTGACATGGGTCGCGCAGGATTTGAGCAGAGAGGAAGGGGCCCGGGCTGCTGTTGACTTAGCCGTCGATCGATGGGGGCGTGTCGATGTGCTTCTGAACAATGCGGGCGGAGGCGTTATTCGGCCGTTCCTTGAGCACACACCGGAGACGCTAAAGGCGACGCTTGACCGCAATCTCTGGACCGTTCTGTGGTGTTGCCGCGCCGCACTGCCGAAAATGATCGCACAGAAACACGGCCGAATCATCAACATCGGCGCGGACTCGGTTCGCACCGGGCTCTATTCGCACTCGGCCTACAACGCGGCCAAGGGCGGCGTGAACGGGCTGACGACCGGACTCGCACGGGAGTTCGCGAAGGACGGCATCACGGTCAATACGATCTCCCCAGGTGGCATCCTCACGGACGAGGTACGGCAGATGCTTCAGCAGGATAGCGCTGCATATCAAAAGCATCGGATTATCGACATTCGTGACATCGTGAGTGCGATCCCCGTCGGGCGCTTCTGCGAAATGAGTGAAGTCGCCTCGCTCGCGGCGTATCTAGCCTGTGACGAAGCGGCGTTCATCACGGGTCAGGTGATCAGCATCAACGGCGGACAGTGGATGCAGTAGGTGAATATCATCGACTTCCATTCGCACATCGTGCCGAGGGACTTTCCACCGCCTCCGAAGGGTGTGCGCGAACCCAGCTGGCCGGAGATGAGTCCGGTCGATAGCCAAACCGTGAGCCTGTCTATCGGAGGCAGGGAATACCGGCGGTTTAACGATGTGTTCTGGAGAGCCGACCGCCGCATTGAAGTACTGGACCGTGAAGGTATCGCGCGCCAGGTTGTGTCGCCTCTGCCGGAGTTGCTTTCGTACGGCCTGCTACCGCAGTCTGCATATGCTTTTACGGATTTCATGAATGGCCTCGTCGCGGCGTTCGTCGCAGAGGCGCCGGAGCGATTCATTGGCTTGGGAGTCGCCGCTCTCCAGGACGTCGAGCACGCCGTACGTCAGCTCAAAGGCTTTCGCATGCGCTACGGGCTGCGTGGCGTGCTGGTCGGGAGCAATGTCGACGGTATTTCAATCGCCGCGCCGCGATTCGAGCCTTTTTTCGCGGCAGCAGAGGCTGAGCGGCTTCTCGTGTTCGTGCACGGCATTCGTCCGGCTGGAGTCGACCGCCTCGTGGGCTCGCCGCTCCTTGCGCCAGTTGTGGGCGTCCCGCAGGAGACGTGCATGGCAATCGCTTCACTCATCATGACAGATGTCCTGGGGAAGTTCCCTCGGCTGAGACTCGTCTTCGGGCACGGCGGCGGTACTTTTGGAGCTATCCTCGATCGATTCGAACAGGTCTGGCAGAGCTTTTCGGATCTGCGTCGGCAACTCGAGATTTCCCCGATCGACTATGCACGTCGGTTTTACTACGACACGGTGACTTTCGGTCCAAAGTACCTGCGCTACCTCACGGAGCGTATGGGTGTAGATCGACTGCTCGGAGGCACTGACGGGCCCTCGGATCTTGGCCAAAGAAGTCTACGCGAGTTGGTGGCCGAATCAGGCATTAGCGAGGCTGAGAAGGCTTTGGTCGTCGGGGGTAACGCGGAAAGCCTTTTTGCGGAGCTCGCATGACGGTTGCGGTTATAAAGCGATCAATCGAGGACGGGGCGATGCATGGCTCCCGAGGTCTGGTCCGATTATGCGGCCGCGATGACCTGGAGCCAGGCGCGATGCTGCAGGTGAGCGTGGAGGGACTGCCTGCGCTCGCCGTGTACCGTGTCGGCGATGAGTTCTACTGCACGAACGATCACTGTACTCATGGCGCCGCATCGCTCAGCGACGAGGGAGATTTGGAAGGCTACATCGTCGAATGCACCTGGCACCAAGGAAAGTTCGACATTCGAACGGGCAAGCCCTGCGCCCTACCGTGCACCGTGCCTTTAAAGACGTATCGAGTGGTGCTGAAGGACGAATCCGTCTTCATCGAGCTTGAAAAGGAAGTTCGATGACTAAAACTGCGGTTCGCCTCGACGACAAGTATCTCGAGGAGCGGGGACGCATCTTTCTGTCCTCCACCCAGGCCTTGGTGCGCCTGCCGCTTGAGCAGCGTCGGCGGGACGCAGCAGCGGGTCTCAATACGGCGGGCTTCGTCACCGGTTACCGAGGATCGCCGATCGGCGTGTACGATTCGGCGCTATGGGCAGCGCGGGAACAGCTCGACCGTCATCATGTCCATTTTCGGCCAGCGGTCAATGAGGAGCTGGCGGCTTCCTCGATCCGCGGCACGCAGCAGCTGCATTGGTTCAAAGGCGCAAAGTATGACGGTGTCTTCGCGCTTTGGTACGGCAAGCACCTTGGCGTAGACCGAGCTTGCGAGGCACTGAAGCTCGGCAATCTCGAAGGGAGCGCAAAGAACGGCGGGGTGCTCGTTGTCGCGGCGGATGATCACGGTGGCAAATCATCGGCGTCGGCGGCGCAATCGGAGCACACGCTCATCGCCGCTCTGATGCCAATTCTGTATCCAGCGAATACGCAGGAGTATCTGGACTACGGAATTTATGGAATTGCGCTATCGCGCTTCAGTGGACTATGGACCGCTTTCAAGGCAGTAAACGATACGATCGAGCTCACTGCGTCGGTGAGCGTTGACTCGCAGCGCGCACCCATCGTGCTGCCGCAGGATGCGGTTCTTCCACCAGAGGGATTAAACATCATCGCGCGCGACTACTTGCCGCTGGCGCAAGAGCGTCGTGTCATTGACTTCAAGCTTCCTGCCGCGCAGGCGTTCGTACGGGCCAATGAACTCGACAAGGTCGCTCTCGACGCGGAGCGCCGTACTCTGGGCATCGTAAGCGCTGGGAAGGTGTATCTCGACGTACGCCAGGCGCTTTTGGAGCTTGGCATAGACGATCAACAAGCCGCTCGGCTTGGCATTCGTCTCTACAAGCCGGCAATGATCTGGCCGCTGGAGCCTCAGAGACTGCGGGACTTCATTCGCGGTCACAGCGAGATCTTCGTTATCGAGGAGAAGCGGCCTGTCATCGAGGAACAGCTCAAATCGCAGCTGTACAATGTGCCGGCGTCCGAGCGTCCCCGTATCGTTGGCAAGACGGACGAAGCTGGCGCGACATTGCTCTCGGCCCACGGGGAACTTTCACCGGACGTCGTCGCTCGGGCGATCGCAAAGCGTCTGCAGGCGTTGCATCTGACCGATTCGAAGATTGACGCGCGCGCCGCGCATCTAGAGGCCGCGCCGGGCAGCACGCAGCAGCGGCCGGCAAACGGCGTCGTACGCACGGCGTATTTCTGCTCGGGCTGCCCGCACAATATTTCGACCCGCGTTCCAGAGGGCAGCCTCGCGTTCAATGGCGTGGGGTGCTACGCACTCGCTTCGCTCTTCATGCCCGACCGGCCGACCGAGTGGGCCGTGCAGATGGGGGGCGAAGGCAGCCTCTGGGTAGGCCTCTCGCCCTTTACGGAGACCTCGCACACGTTCCAGAACCTGGGCGACGGCACGTACTTCCACTCCGGCATTCTGGCGGTACGAGCTGCGGTAGCTTCCGGCGCAAACATCACGTACAAGTTGTTGTACAACGATGCCGTTGCGATGACTGGCGGGCAGCCTGTTGATGGAAAGCTGACTCCCTGGAGTCTTGCGAACCAGCTCTATTATGAAGGTGTCGATCCGATAGTCGTAGTAGCTGACGATCCACACAAATATCCGGCGGGAGTCACGTGGCCGCCGGGTACCACGATTCGCCATCGCGATGAGCTCGACGCCGTGCAGAGGGAGCTGCGCACTCGCAGTGGAGCGAACGCGATCATCTACGATCAGGTATGCGCCGCGGAGAAGCGTCGCCGAAGAAAGCGCAGAACGTTCCCCGATCCCGCGACGCGAGTATTCATTAACCAGGACGTCTGCGAGGGGTGCGGTGACTGCAGTACCAAGTCCAACTGTGTCAGCGTACTGCCTCTCGAGACTGAATTCGGGCGCAAGCGCCGAGTTGATCAGTCCAATTGCAACAAGGACTACAGCTGCGTAAAGGGTTTCTGCCCGGCATTCGTCACTGTGCACGGCGGTGCGCTCCGCAAGGCGGGATCTGCTCGTTCGGGGTCCGAACCGGAGAGCCTTTTTGCGGATCTGCCAGAGCCGCCACCCGCTCCGATGGGCGAGACTTACAATATTCTCCTGACTGGAATCGGCGGCACGGGCGTGCTGACCGTCGGCGCGATCCTCGGAATGGCGGCCCACCTGGAGGGAAAGGGCTGTTCGGTCATGGACATCACCGGCATGGCCCAGAAGGGCGGGTCGGTGCTCAGTCATATTCGCTTGGCCCGCGCACCCGAACACATCTTTACGGCGCGCCTTTGGCCTGAGTCTTGCGACGTGCTGCTAGGCTGTGATCTCGTTGTCTCCTCTGGGCAGGAGGCGCTGCGAACGATCCGTCCGGGCAGGGGACACGCAGTCTTAAACACCGACGTGCATCCCACCGCGCAGTTTCAGGCCAACCAAAAGATCCAATTTAAAGCAGAGGATCTTCTGCGGACCATCGAGTCGGTCACCGGCACGGATCGGCTGCACGTAGTGGCCGGTACCTCGCTGGCCACGCGACTCATGGGCGACAGCGTTGCCACCAACCTCTTCATGCTCGGCTTCGCTATGCAGATAGGATCGATCCCGCTGTCTTTGGAATCGATTCGAGAGGCCATACGTCTAAACGGGGTGGCTGTAAAGGCCAATCTGCTTACACTCGACTGGGGACGTCTCGCTGCGCACGACCTCGAGAAGACGCGGACGCTCGCCGGAGCCATCGCCGAACCGCGCGGTTCCGACCGATTGTCATCCTCGCTCGACGAGCTCATCGCTCGCCGTGAACAGCTTCTTACCGACTACCAGGATGCCGCCTACGCGCGCCGCTATCGCGAGCTCGTGGAAGAGGTGCGACAGGTGGAGCGGAATCGCATCGGCCCTAGCACTCAGCTTACTGAGGCTGTCGCTCGCAACCTCGCCCGGCTGATGGCGTACAAAGATGAGTATGAGGTCGCACGGCTGTATACGAACGGCGATTTTGAGCGGCGTGTCCGGGAGCAATTCGATGGGAGTTTCGAGCTGAGATTCCATCTCGCTCCGCCCCTTCTCGCGCGCCGAGATCCCGTGACCGGGGAACCGCGCAAGCTCACGTTCGGCCCGCGTATGCTGACTGTCTTCCGGCTGCTCGCGCGATTCAAGTGGTTGCGGGGCACGAAGCTCGACATATTCGGATACACGGCAGAGCGACGCAGGGAACGGCTGCTGGTGGACGAGTACATCAGTCTGGTTCGCGAAATCCTGGCGGAACTGTCTCCGGCCAATCACACGACGGCTCTGACGCTCGCCTCGATGCCGGAGGAGATCCGCGGCTTTGGGCACGTCAAGGATCTGTCCATCGCGGCCTATGAGAAGCACCGCGAGCGGCTGCTCGGCGAATTCAAGCAAGCCTGCGCCCGGGAAGTAAACGTGGCCTGAGGGTTTTCAGCGAACCGCACACCAGCCGATCGACGATCCTCGAACGGAGAAAATCGATGTCAGCGATACGTCAGCCAAACGCCTCGGCCTATCGGTCTCGGTTTCTCTGGGTGGATCCCGAGCGTGGCCGTTTCCTCGTGCACCGCTCCGCTTACGCGAGTCCCGAGGTATTCGAGGAAGAGAAGCGCCGTATTCTCCGGCGAACATGGGTGGTGCTTGGACACGATTGCGAGTTGCCTGCAAAGGGCGACTTCATCGTGCGCCCGGTAATAGATCGCGAGCTGATCTTCAATCGTGACGTAAACGGCAAGGTAAACGCATTCTTCAACACCTGTCGTCATCGCGGCGCCTCGGTGTGTCGCGAATCACGGGGAAACCGGAAGCGCTTCGTCTGCCCGTACCACGGCTGGGCCTACCGTAGCTCGGGCGAGCTCTTTGAGCAGGCCGCGACCCACGGATACGGTGAACGTTTCAACGACGACGGCTTTTACGACTTGCAGAAGGTGCCCCGTCTCGAACAGCGCGGTGGATTCTGGTTCGTCTGCTTCGATCCGGAAGCGCCTTCGCTCGACGAACACCTCGCCGGAGCAGGTCCTCTCCTCGATCAGATCATGGAGCATTCGGCCGTAGGACTAAAGGTGGTGCGCGGATGCCATGAGTACGAGATAAAGGCAAACTACAAGTTGATATGCGAAAATAGCTACGACGGTTATCACTTGCACATGACGCACGCGACTTTCGTCGACTACATGAAGGTCATGAGCAAGGGGCTAACGAACATCGACATCCGCGGTCGAGCGTTGAGTCTGGGCAATGGTCACGCGTGCTTCGAATTACGCATACCGACTGGACGACCTGTAGCCCAGTGGCTGCCCATATGGGGGGAAGAGGCGCGGCTCGAGATCGAGGCGAAGAAATACGAGCTCGAGCGGCGTCTAGGGCCCGAGAAGGCGGACCGCATCGCGAACGTTAACCGCAACATGGTGATCTTCCCGAATTCCATTATCAACGACCAGCAAACCATTCTGATGCGGACCGTAACGCCGACCGCACACAACCGCATGGTTATCCGGGCATGGTCGTTCGGGCCAGCCGATGAATCACCGGTGCTGCAACGCATCCGCAACGAGTGCGTGCTGTCGTTCCTAGGCCCAGGTGGTTTCGCAACGCCAGACGACGTGGAGATTCTCGAGCTTTGTCAGCAGGGTTTCGAGACGAGCGACGTCGAGTGGAACGATATCTCGAAGGGCTTCCATGCCGGTGAGAACACCCTGCGAGGAGAGGACCCGCATTACGATAACGAGCTGCAGATGCGCGCTTACTGGTTCCGATGGGATCAGATGATGAACGCACCGGAGGCGAAGGCATGAACGAGGAGTTGCTGGTACGGTTGCAAGTTGAAGACTTCCTGTACCGCGAAGCCTCTCTGCTCGATGAGTGGAAACTCAAGGAATGGCTCGATCTCTTCGCACCAGACGCGCGTTACGAGATCGCGCCGACCGGCGAGCCGGAAGCTGCGACGCTCAGCGCATCCGAGGCGCTCTTCCTCATCGCAGACGATCGGAGTCGCCTGGAGCAGCGGGTGATTCGGCTTCTTAAACCAACGGCGCATGTCGAGTATCCGCGTTCGCGTCTTCGTCACCTCTACGCGAACGTCCGGGTGCTCGCGGACGGCGGTACAGACCTAGAAGTCACGGCGAATTTCGTTACATTCAGAACCAAGCGCGGCCTTACCTCCACGTACATGGGCCGGCATCGCTACAAGCTCGTGCGCGCCGGCGGGGGATTCCTGATCCGCTCCAAGCGCATCGTGCTCGATCTCGACTCCCTGGTGCCACAGGGCAAAGTATCTGTACTGCTCTAACGGTGCGGTCGTGACACTCGGCTAGAGGGTGCGATTCCCGCCGCTTGCGTTAGGTAGTACGTAAGAGTAAGGTACGCTACCAATAAGGCATTCAGCTTGCTACGCGGCTGATTCATCAGGCGCCGCAAAACGGGGGCGATATGGTCGGAAGCGGCATAGGCAGACTATTGGTGCCGATGGTGCTCTTAGCGGGCGTGTCGAACGCCGCCGAGTTCTCGGCGCTGCAGGCCGCCGCAGCGGATCAGCCCGCGGGGCAGATCAGCGAGGTGGTGGTCACCGCGCAGCGGCGCGAGCAGAACCAGCAGGATGTGCCCATCGCGATCACGACGGTAACGGCGCAAACGCTGGCAGCCGTGGGCATAGCGAACTCCACTGACCTGCAGCTCGTTGTCCCAGGCGTCGACATGTCAAGGCAAAACGTGTCTGCGCTACCGTTCATTCGCGGGATTGGGACGAGCAATTCGGCCCCCGGAGACGAGAACTCGGTGGTCACGTTCATCGATGGCGTATACGTTGCGGCGCCATCGGCAAGCATCTTTCGACTGCACGACGTCGAACGCGTCGAGGTCCTCAAAGGGCCGCAAGGTACCCTATTCGGTCGCAATGCGAGCGGCGGTGTCATCAACATCATCACGCGCGATCCGCAGGATCGCGCCACGCTTGATCTTTCCACCGGTTACGCAGAATTCGACCAGGTGGAAGCCAGTCTTTACGGACAGACACCCGTGGGATCCGGTCTCGCCACCAACCTGTCGATCTCCTATCTCGATCAGGGTGAAGGCTGGGGCAAGAACGTCCTGTCGGGCCGGGAGATCCATAGCGCTTCGGATCTGTCGGTCCGGAACAAGTGGGTTTGGAAGCCGCGGGATGGGACGGATGTGAAGGTGTCGTTCGATTATGCCGAGTCCGAGCCGGCCAGCGGGCTCGATTTCGGCATCATCGAAGGTTCGACGGCTGCGGACGGCACCGAGTTTGTGTGCTTCTATTGCAGCTCCTCGGGAAGCATCGATCGCGTAGAAAACAGCCAGTGGGGCGCCTCGATTCATCTGCGCCAGCATGTCGGCTTTGCCGATCTGGTCGGCATTTCCAGTTACCGCAGAACAAGGAGTCGGTTTCGCCTACAGCAATTTGGTACGGCCGTACCGCTCTCGTCACTTGACATCGAGCAACCATCTCGGACCGTTACTCAGGAGATCCAGCTTCAGTCGCCGACGTCGCCTACGTTCGAGTGGATCGCCGGCCTTTACTACTTCGACGACGAAGCGGGCTTCGATCCACTCATCGTTCCGGAGGCTGGCATTAATCTGGTGTCTATCGAAACGTCTCAATCCTACGCAGCCTTCGGACAGGCGACCTTGCGACTGTTGGACCGCACGAGCGTGACGGGCGGATTGCGCTACACGCGCGACGAGCGGCGACTGCAGGCCAGCATACCGGGCGTACTGGTGTTACCAGAACAGGCCGAGAACTTCGATAAGCTCACCTGGCGTGCCTCGATCGATTACCGCGGCTCGGAAGAGCTGCTGCTGTTTGGTTCGCTCAGCAGGGGCTTCAAGAGTGGCCTGTTCAACACTGTTTCGCCCGGAGCGGCCCCCGTGCGTCCGGAGACGGTCGACGCCTATGAAGTGGGTTTCAAGTCGGATCTGCTGCTTCGAAGGCTGCGTCTGAACGGTTCCGTCTTCCTGTACGAGGTGCAGGATCAGCAGGTGCTGAGCGTCACTGGGTTTGGTACTACGGCGCTGGTGAATGCGGCGGAGTCGACGATCAAGGGTGCTGAGCTCGAGCTATCCGCGTCCCCGACGGCGAGGCTGAACGTCAGCGCTGCCGTCTCCTACCTCGACGGCAAGTTTGATCGCTTCCCGAATGCACCGATCTACACACCCTGTCTGAGCCTCAATCCGGCAACGTTGTCGCCGCAGTCGACTTGTCTCATCGTTCCCGGCGCCCTCGGAACATCAATGATCCTTGGTGGCAACGATCTTTCCTCCGCTTCTGCCACGGGCAAACCCACCGTGCGCTCTCCGAAATGGACCGCCGTGCTCGGCGCGAAGTACACGCTGGCGACCCGAACCGGAACCTTCGTGCTCTCCGGAAACTATTACTACAACGAAGGCTTCAACTTCACGCCGAGTGGCCGAGTGCAGCAGCCAGCTTACGATCTGCTGAACGCGGCGATATCTTGGACCTCCCCCCGGGGGCGCTGGGACGTCACTCTGTTCGGAAGAAACCTCCTCGACGAGGAGTACTTTGCTTATGCGCTGGAGCAAGCCTTTGCGGACAATTATTCCCCCGCGTCCCCGAGGAGCGTCGGAATCAGTGTCGGTTACCACGTTGGACGCTGAAGCGCTCGGCGAAGGAATCCGATCTTGACGGACGGCGTTGCCGCGTGTGCGAGCATCGTCGCCCCTGAGCAACTGGTCACCTATTACGAATAGCCTCTAGATCATGATGGGTTTGCGCAGGCTGGAACTTTCTTCGCGGACGATCAGCGCGCGATTTTCAACGCGGAAGCTCGCGTCGCCGAGAATATCCAGTCACCATTTCGGTTGGGGGATAGCGCAACGGTGATTCTTCAAGCGGCCGCTGCCTCTGTGATTGAACCCTCCCCCGCTGATGCGGCCACTGCGGCTTTGTACCCGGTCGTCGAGTTTCTCGGGTCAGTCGGACGTCTTAGAGTTATTAGACCAATCGCGGGCCTCTGCGACAAGACCGAAGGATCGCTGGCTGTAGGCAGCTCATCATCCTCGCAACAGACTGATGCCGACCGCGCAGCGATGTACTCACGTTACTAGCGACCGCGAGCGGGGGGGGGGGGGGGTGGAAGCAGCGCTCGCTCGGCCTTGGCCCACGCGACGCGCTCGCGCTCTGCGGG
>CAZAWM010000004.1:0-29818 GCA_964488605.1 uncultured Steroidobacteraceae bacterium
AGCGCATCGCGGAGATGGCCGATCCGCTGCACTTTGGCACCTTCGGCGGCCTGACCACCAAGCTCTTATGGTTTCTCTGGGGAGCGGCATTGACCACCTTGGCCGCTTCGGGAGCCATGGTGTACGCCATGCGTATTGTCACCAGCGACAGCGTATCCCGGACGCTCCCGACAGCCATTCGCATCTGGCGCGGTATGGGGCCACTGCGCTGGCTGTGCGGCACTCTGGTGTTGCTGGCCATGGGCCTTGTGCCAGGCCTTTTTCTGACGTGATGCGCACGTCGCCCATCAGGCAGGAAAGCGTCATCGTTCGTGCCTATCTCGGCATGCTCGAATGTGTCGAGGCACTTGCGTGGTGCTGCGCGACGCTCGGCTGGCGGGTGCCGAGACAGCCGGGCCGCGCGGCTTACAGTCCGTACTGTCGCACCAGCAGAACCGACAGCGTCACGAGCAGCAGCAGCACGAGGGGCACGCCAGCGCGGACGAAGTCCGCGAAGCGGTAACGTGCGGCATTCATGATCAGCAGATTGGTCTGGTAGGCCATCGGCGTTGCGAACGCGAGATTCGCGCCGAAGAGAATGGCGAGCACGAACGGTTCGGACGGCGCGCCGAGCTGGGCGGCCGTGGCCATGGCGATCGGTGTGCCGACCGCGGCTGCGGCGCTGTTCGAGACGAAATTGGTCAGCAGCGCTGCGAACGCCATGAACACGGCAATCTGGAACGCGGGAGCGAACAGGCCGACGACGGCCGTGACGCCGTTGGCAATCCAGGCTGCGGCGCCGGTGCTGACCAGGCTCTGACCGAGCGCGATGCTCGAGGCGACCAGCAGGATGACTTCGAGGCTCAGCGCGCGGCCAAGACCGTCGAGCTTCAGGCAGCCGGTGACGATCGTCGCGATCACGCCGATGAAGGCGGCGACGTGGATCGGCAGGAAGCGCGTCGCGGCGGCGACCACCACGGCGATCATGATGGCGAGCGCCCACGGCGCACGCGGCGATCGCGGCAGCTGCAGGCTGCTGTCGAGCATCAGCAGATGGGGTTCGCGGCGCAGCCGTTCGAGTCTGTCGTTGGCGCCGTGCACGAGCAACACGTCTCCGGCTGCAAGCGGCACGTCATCGATCCCGCGGCCGTCGCGTAGCAGCGCCTCGGTGCCGCGCTGCAGACCGACCACGACCACGCCGTGCCGCTGCGCGAACTCGGCGTCGTTCAGTGTGCGCCCGATCAGCGGTGAATCGCTGCCGATCACCGCCTCGGCGAGGCTCATGTCTGCTTGGCCGTCTTCACTGGGAATGAAACGCCCGGCCCCATCACGGTCGAAGAGGTCGGTACGCAGTACGGCCGACAGCTCGCGCAGTCCTTCCGGCGTGTCGCGCAGCAGTACGACATCGTGTTCCTGCAGCACTTCGGTCGGCTGCGCTTCGAGGCGCAGCGTGCCGCGCAGCACGGCGACCGCGGGCAAGGGTCGTCCAAGTGGCCGGGCGAGATCTTCGAGGGATTTACCGACCACGCGCGGGTTGTCGCCTGCGACGACGATCCGCGCGTCATACTGCCGCACCGCTGTGGTGGGCAGGTTCGATCTGCCGGGTAGGAGTCGCGGCATCACGAGCCACAGGTAAGGTAGCGCGATGCACAGCGCCATCGCCGCGATAGGCGTGAAGTCGAACAGGCCCATCGGCCGCATGCCGAGATCGCTGGCGATCGACAGCACCAGAAGGTTCGTCGACGTGCCGATGCTGGTCAGCGTGCCGCCGATCAGGATGGCACAGTTGACGGGCATCAGCGTCTTCGACGCAGGATAGCCCGTGCGCTGCGCGAGACTGAGCAGCATCGGCAGCATCAGCACGAGAACGGGCGTGTCGTTGATGAAGCCGCTGGCGATTGCGGCGAGCAGGACCGTCAGCAGCAGGCCGAGCCAGCGGCTCAGACCCCAGATGCGCGCCAGCACGCGCACGGCGGGCTCGAGCGCGCCGGTCATCGTCAGGCCATGACCGAGGATCATCAGCGAGCAGATCGCAACCAGCGCTGGGTGGCCGAACGCCTGCAGCACCTGCGTTTCGGTGATCCGGTCGGTACCTGAGGCAAACGGGGAGACGTAGAAGATCAGCAGCAGCGCGACGAGCAGCAGCAGCGAGACCAGCTCCATGCGGATCCACGACCGCGTGTACAGATAGAACGCCATGACGGTCACGACCAGCACGGCGATGGCATGCAGATTCGGCACGCGATCGACCTCGTCCAGCTTAAGATGATGGTGACACGAGCAAAGTGTCGCCGCTACCGCGGGCAGGCCCCGCCGGAACAGTCGCCGCCGAAGATGCTGGCACGCGAGCTCTCGCGGTACACCGTGCAGCCCTTCAGCCCGTGTTCGTGCGCCATCGCGAAGATCCGCGCGACCTCGGGTTCGCCGGTCTCGCGGGGCAGTGCGACCGTTTTCGAGATCCCGCTGTCGACCAGCGGCTGCAGGGCGGCCAGCATGCGCAGCTGATCGAGCGCGCTCACTGCGTCGCCGAACACGAAAGAAGCGGGTAGTGGAACACCTTCTCCGTGCTGCTCGCGCCAGCGGGCGAAAGCGTAGTCAACGGCATCGACGCTCCGGTAGCTGCCGTCCGCCTGCCGTATGCGCCGCGCGATGCGCGTCGCGCGGATCGGCTCGATGCCGCTGCTGACGTTGCCTGCGAGCAGGCTGATCGTGCCCGTCGGGGCGATCGCGGTCAGATGGCTGTTGCGGATCCCGTGCCCGGTGAGCTCGGCGCGCACGTCGATCGGCAGCGCCGCGATGAAGGGCCGTCTGCAGTAACGGTCGGCATCGAACGCCGGGAAGGGACCCTTCTCGCGGGCAAGTTCCACTGACGCCCAGTAGGCAGCGTCGCGTATCGTGCGCATCGCGTTCGCTGCGACCGCCCGGCCGGCCGCGGAGTCGTAGCGCACGCCGAGCATCGCGAGCGCGTCGGCGAGCCCGGTAATGCCGAGCCCGATCCGTCGCGCCGCGCGGATCGTTTCGCGCTGCTGCGGCAGCGGAAAACGCGAGATCTCGATGATGTCGTCGAGGAAGCGTGTCGCAACGGTCGCGGTCTGCGCGAGCGCATCGAGGTCGAGCCGCGCGGTTTCAGTGAACGCGTCGCGGACGAACGTAGCCAGGTTGAGCGAGCCGAGGTTGCAGCCGCCGTACGGCGGCAGGGGCATTTCGCCGCAGGGATTCGTGGCGCTCAGCGTCTCGCGGTAGCCAAGGTTGTTCCACTCGTTGACGCGGTCGATGAACAGCACGCCGGGTTCGGCGCTGGCATGCGCGGCGGCGACGATGCGCTGCCAGATCGCCCGGGCGGGTACGATGCGCAGGATCCGACAGGGCTCGGCCTCGGTCATACCGCTCCAGCGGCGCATCACGGTCGCCGCGGCTGCGGGGTTCTCATCGTCGAGCGCACGCGCCGGGAACACGAGCGGCCACTGTTCGGCCGTCCGTACGGCGCGCATGAACTCGTCGGTCACCAGTACCGAGAGATTGAAATGCTGCAACGCCTGCGGATCCCGTTTGGCGTCGATGAAGGCTTCGATGTCCGGATGATCGCAGCGCAGCGTCGCCATCATCGCGCCGCGCCGCGCGCCGGTCGACAGCAGCGTGCGGCAGGCCGCATCCCAGACCGACAGGAACGGCACCGGACCGGAAGCGATCATCCCGGTCGTGCGCGCACGCGCTCCGGCCGGACGCAGCGTCGAGAAGTCGTAGCCGCCGCCGCCGCCCTGCTGCATGGTCAGCGCTCCTTCCTTGAGCGCATCGAAGATTCCGGCGATCGAGTCGTCGATCGTCCCCATCACGAAGCAGTTGAACAGCGTCACTGCCCGGCCGGTACCGGCGCCTGCGAGAATGCGTCCGCCCGGCAGGAAACGGAAGTCGCGCAGGATGCCGAGGAACTGCGCCGTCCAGCGGGCCGGGTCGGTCTCGACGCTCGCGGCCGCGGCCGCGACCCGGTGCCACGACTCCTCAATGCTCCGCTCGGCACCCGTCGCGCTGTGATGGCGATACCGCGTTTCCCAAATGAACCGCGACAGCCCGGTGCCCATGGGAGCGTCGCCGCTCATGCTTCTCAGCCCTTGATGCAGACCAGCGGCGTCAGGCGCGCGACCTTGCGCGCGAGTCCGGCTTGATCGGCGGAGTCGATGACGGCATCGAGATCCTTGTAGGCGTCGGGGGCCTCCTCGGCGATACCGCGCAGCGAAGCGCTGCGCACGAGGATGCCGCGTGCGGCGAGCTCGTCGACGACCTGTCGCCCCGACCAGGTGCGCGTGGCCTGGTGGCGCGACATGCTGCGCCCTGCACCATGGCAGGCCGAGCTGAATGCGAGGGCCTCCGACTCGTCGGTCCCGGCGAGCACGTAGGAACCGGCGCCCATCGAACCGCCGATCAGCACAGGCTGGCCGGCGGCGCGCAGCGGCTCGGGGACGTCGGGATGGCCCGGCCCGAACGCGCGGGTCGCGCCCTTGCGGTGTACGTAGAGCCGGCGCAACTCGCCGTTGACGCGATGCTCTTCGACCTTGCACGTATTGTGCGAGACATCATAGAGCAGCGACAGGTCGGCCTGTGGCAGCAGGTCGGCGAACACGGCGCGCACGAGATGCGTCAGGATCTGCCGGTTGGCGAGCGCGCAGTTGATGGCCGCGCGCATCGCGCCGAGATAGTCGCGACCGACGTCCGATTCGATCGGCGCGCAGGCCAGCTCACGGTCGGGAAGGCGGATGCCATATTGGCCTGCGGCGAGCGCCATGCGCTTGAGGAACTCGGTGCCGATCTGGTGGCCGAGGCCGCGTGATCCGCAGTGGATCATCACGACGATGTCGCCCTGCGCGAGCCCGAACGTGCGCGCGATCGGCGCGTCGTAGACGGCGGTTACTTCCTGGACTTCGAGATAATGGTTGCCGCTGCCGAGCGTGCCCATTTCCTCGCGCTGGCGGCTCTTGGCCTTCGGCGAGACCTTCTCGGGCATCGCACCGGCCATGCAGCCGCGCTCCTCGATGCGTTCGAGATCCTCCGGGCGTCCCCAGCCGCGCTCGACGGCCCAGCGGGCGCCACCGGCCAGCATGGCGTCGGTCTCGGCTGCATCGAGACGGATCCGGCCCGTGCTGCCGACGCCGGCTGGGATGCGGTCGTACAGCATGCCCGCCAGTTCCTTCTGCACGGGCATGACGTCGGCTCGCGCGAGGCCGGTATGCAGACAGCGCACGCCGCACGAGATATCGAAACCGACGCCGCCCGCCGAGATCACGCCACCCTCGGCCGGATCGAAGGCGGCCACGCCGCCTATCGGGAAGCCGTAACCCCAATGTGCATCGGGCATCGCGAGCGACGCGCGCACGATGCCCGGCAGGGTCGCGACGTTGACGGCCTGTTCGTAGACCTTGTCGTCCATCGCGCGCACGAGCTTCTCGCTCGCGAAGATCATCGCTGGCACCCGCATCGCGCCGTGCTGCGGGATCTCCCACTGCTGTGCGGAGCGGCGCACGAGACATTTCAGATCCATGGGCTTATACGTCCACGACGGTCTGCGCGATCCACTCGCCGTCTTGCTCGGCGACCCGCAGCGCCGTGTAGGTCGCGCCCTTGACCTCGACAGCCGGATGGTGACGCTCGACGACGACTGGTTCACCGCGCGCCACGGCCTGCAGCCGCTGGCCATCGAGATGCACCTCGAAGCGGCTAAAAAGCATCTTGCGCGTTGCCATCTCCCAGATCAACGCATTGAGCCACTCGGCGAGCAGCAGCTCGTCGTCGGGCGCCTCGCAGTCGATCGCGACCGGCTCGCGCGGTTCGACGGAGGCGGGGTCGGCAACGACGGCTGTTAGCGCCAGCGCGGCCTGCGCGAACGCATCCGCCCTGGTCGGGCCGTAACCGCGCACGCCGATGTCGGCACCATGCGGAAAATGCTCCCAGCGCTGCCCGCTCATGCTGGTCCGCCGGCCCCACTAGGGTCAGTCGCCGTAGCCGCGTCGCCCGAGCCCGGTCGGCGGCCCGCGGAAGCCGGCTGGTCGCTGCGCCTTCGCCTTCCACTCGTAACCGGCTGTCTCGGGCGGCACGTCCTGGGCGAACGCGCCCCAGGTCTCGACGCGCCTGTTGCCCGAGGCGGACTCCCAGCCGGCCGGCAGCGTCAGGTATTCGGGCGCGTGCTTCTCGATGTAGGCGAGCACCTTGGGCGGCACTTCGGCCGTGCCGGGCAGGCCCTTGTGCGAGTGCATGCGCCCGAACAGCGTCAGGCCGCGCAGTTCGCTCCTGCCCATGCGCATGAACGGCCAGCACTCCGACAGTCGGGAGAAGCCCGCACGCATCCGCGCGGTCGGCAGGTCGCGGTTTTCGACCTCGGCAAGCGAGGCGTACATCACGAAGTGCTCGGACGGCGTAATGCGCGGCCCGGTGGAATAGGTCGGCCAGCCCTCGGGTGTCACGGGGTTGGTGTACTCGTGCGCATAGTCCCACTCGAGCATCAGATCGTCGCCGTAGCGCGCGAACGGCAGCCGGAACGGGTAGCGGCCGTCTGCGTCCGGAAACACCGTGCCTTCGTTCATGACGGTCGGCGAGTCGCCCTCGGCGCCGTACATGAACTTCGGTACCTCGGTAGTCAGCGTGCCGGCGATCAGGTCGTTGTAGAAGTGGTAAACCTCGCAGCGCTCGCCCGTCAGCGGATTGTCCCAGTACTCGAGCACCTCGCCGCTGCGCAGGTCGGTGAAGTAGCCGGTCTCGCGGGACTTGATCCGGAGCAAGCCCTGCGGATCGAATTCGGCGAGCATGATGCCGGTGCCGGCATAGCCGAACACGGGCAGCAGCCGCTTGCCGGGCATGCGCAGGTACATCAGGCCATGGAAGCCACCGATCACGGGCTTCTCGTAGCCGCACCAGATCTTGCCAAAGGCATAGAGGTTGTCGGTCGGATTGGCGAAATCGAGCGGCGGATGAGCGCTGCGGGACTTCCCGCGGGTCGAGACTTGCGCGGATGCTGCCTCGCCGAGCGTCGCGCCGGCCGCAAGTCCGAGCAGCGTACCGATGGCCACGCGGCGACCGAGCACCGCATCCTCGACGAACAGTGACTGCATGATGCCCCCTCGATCGGTCTGAACGGTCCCGAGGCGCTAGGGGGCCACAGAAGCGCGAATTCGCCAAGTCCGTCGGGGTCTGGCGCCGACCGTCGGTCATAATCGTGGCGATGCGCCTCGCTCTGTTCGTGTTGATGCTGTGGCTCCTCGCGGCCTGCAGTGCCGACACACCGCCTGCCGATGGGGCACACGTCGCAAGCACGGCAGGGCCGACTCTGGTGCGCGGCAACGGGCCCGAACCCGACTCGCTCGATCCGCAGCGCGCGCGGACGGTAGAGGCCGGGAACGTGCTGCGCGACGTGCTCGAGGGACTCACGGCCGTCGGTCGCGACGGCGGGCCCGTGCCCGCGGCCGCCGAGCGCTGGGACGTCAGCGCGGACGGCCGGCGCTATACGTTCACACTCCGCGCGGGTCTGCGCTGGTCGAACGGCGATGCCGTCGTCGCCGAGGACTACGTCGCGGCGCTGCGCCGGCTCGTCGATCCGGCCACGGCCTCGCAATATGCGCAGATCGTCGACGCGATCGCCGGCGCACCGGACATCATCGCCGGGCGCAGGCCCGCTGCCGAGCTCGGCGTCGATGCCCCCGACTCACGCACGGTCGTCGTGACGCTCTCGAGCCCTGCGCCCTATCTGCCCGGCCTGCTCTCGCATCCGTCGACCTTCCCCGTCCATCGCGGAACTCTCGCGCGCCTCGGCGACGAGTTCATGCGGCCGGGCCAGGCGGTGACGAACGGACCGTTCACGCTGGTGCGCTGGGTGCAGGGCTCGCACATCGATCTCGGGCGCAATCGGCACTACTGGAACGACGCGGCGACCCGCCTCGGTGCCGTGCGCTGGGTTTCGAATGCAGACTCCGCTGCGGAGTATCGACGCTATCGCGCCGGCGAGATTCACGTGACCGCAGTCGTGCCGCCGGCGCAGTTCGACCGGATTCGTGCCGAGCACGGCGCGGAACTCCGTATCGGCCCCCAGCTCGGCACCTATTTCTATGGCTTCAATCTCGATCGCGAGCCGTTTCGCAGCCAGAGCGGACTGCGTCGCGCGCTGTCGCTGGTGATCGACCGCGAGCGCCTGGTCGAGAACGTCACGCGGGTCGGCGAGCGGCCCGCGCATGGCTGGGTGCCGCCCGGGACGTACGACTACGCCAGCCAGTCGTTCGACTACGCCGCGCGGCCGATGTCCGAGCGGATCGCCGAGGCGCAACGACTCTACGCCGCGGCGGGCTATTCGCGCGCGCGGCCGCTGCGCTTCGAGCTGCGCTACAACAGCGGCGACGTCCACAACCGGATCGCCGTAGCCGTCTCGCAGATGTGGAAGGAGGCGCTCGGCGTCGAGGCCGAACTCGTGGCCGTCGAGTTCAAGGTACTGCAGCAGGATATCGAAGCGCGCCGCATCGACCTGTATCGGCTCGCCTGGATTGGCGACTACAACGACCCCTACAGCTTTCTGCAGTATTTCAAGAGCGATTTCGGAATCAACACCGCGCGCTACCGTGACCCGCGGTACGACGCACTGCTGCGACGCGCGTCGGCGAGCGTCGATCCGGCCGCGCGGCGCGCGCTGCTCGAGGAGGCGGAGCGCCTGCTGCTCGGCGGCCACCCGGTGCTGCCGCTCTACTTCTACGTGACCAAGCACCTCGTCAGCCCGCGCGTCAGCGGCTGGTACGACAACGTCATGAACGTCACTTACAGCCGCGACCTCGCGCTCGCCGAACCGTCGCGCTGACTCGCGCCGTGCCCGCCCCCTCACTAGCAGGTCACGTACGGCCGATAGGGCAGCGAGAGATCGTGTGCGACGGCTTCGTAGGCGATCGCACCCGCATGCACGTTGACGCCGCGCAGCAGGCCCGGATCGCGCGCGAGCGCTTTCGCGGTGCCGAAGTCGGCGAGTTCGCGCACGTAGGGAAGCGTCGCGTTGGTCAACGCCACGGTCGAGGTGCGCGGCACGGCACCCGGCATGTTGGTGACGCAATAGTGGATCACGTCGTCGACGACGTAGGTGGGTTCGGCGTGCGTCGTCGGACGGCTCGTCTCGACGCAGCCGCCCTGGTCGATCGAGATGTCGACGATCACGGCGCCCGACTTCATCGAGCGAACCATCTCGTGTGTGACGAGCTTCGGCGCAGCGGCACCATGGATCAGCACGGCGCCGATCACGAGATCGGCGTCGGCGACCAGCTTTTCGATCGCATCGGTCGTCGAGTAGACCGTGGTCAGCGTGTTGCCGAAGATGTGCTCGAGCTCGCGCAAGCGCGGCACCGAACGGTCGACGATCGTCACGTCGGCACGCAACCCGACTGCCATTTCCGCGGCGTGCGTCCCGGAGACGCCGCCGCCCAGGATCACGACCTTGGCCGGTGGCACACCGGGCACGCCACCGAGCAGCACGCCGAAGCCGCCGTTCGCTTTCTGCAGGCAGAAGGCGCCGACCTGGATCGACATTCGACCGGCGACCTCGCTCATCGGTGTCAGCAGCGGCAGGCTGCCGTTCGGCAGTTCGACGGTCTCGTAGGCGATCGCGGTGACGCCCGAACGGGTCAGCGCCTCGGCCTGGGCCCGGTCGGCGGCGAGGTGCAGGTAGGTGAACAGAGTCTGTCCGGGGCGCAGCATCGCGCACTCGTGCAGTTGCGGCTCCTTGACCTTGACCACCAGTTCCGCCGTTGCGAACACCGTCGCTGCCTCATCGGCGATGGTGGCACCGGCACGTCGGTAGTGCTCGTCGGTGAAGCCGATGCCGACGCCGGCGTCATGTTCGACGATGACCTCGTGGCCGGCGCGCACGAGCTCGCGTACGCCCTGCGGCACGAGCCCGACACGGTACTCGTGAACCTTGATCTCCTTTGGCACCCCGATGCGCATGGCGTCCCCCTCCGCTGGTGACCGACCCGGTGTCCATCCTAAAAGAAAAGGCCCATCGCGCAGGGGGAACGCCATGGGCCTGTCGGGGGGCGAATCGCGTGACTCGCCGCACCTGGGACAGCCAGCGATCGGGAAAGTTCAGCCAGCGATCGCGAAGGTCCCTATGCGCGGCTTTGCGCCGATCAGCGACGGTGCTGCGCGTCGTGCTTCTGCCGGTAGATGCGCCGGCTTTGTACATCGGCGGCGTGCTCGAGCCGTGCCCGCTCGCGAGGGGTTACGTCGCCGTCCGCTTTCGCGCGGCGCTCGAGCCGGCGCAGGTGCTGCTGACCGTCAACGAGCCGGCGGGTTTCGGCTCGGGTCAGCTCGCCCGAGGCGACGCCCTGACGGATGCGCGCGGCCTGATTGTGCTGCCGCAAGTCGAGGCGCGGTGTGCCCTCGGCGAACGCCGGAGTGGCGATAGCGAGCCCTGCGGCGAACAGGGAGGCGATGGCGACGGTGATCGTTCTGCCCATGGCTGATTCTCCGTTTAGGGGGCTCGTGGCCCGTTGCAGACCAGAACGCCCTCAGTTGCCGGCGGTTGACGTGGCGGCCGCAGCCGCCGGCGGTGCCGCCGAATTTCGAGGCGATAGCGAAGTCGCTATTGATTCAAAAATAGCACCAATAGTCGTTTTATTCTCGAGAATGCCTTGATTTATCTACCAATTCGGGCCCAGCCCATGGCCGGCCGGAAGTGCAGCCGCAGCGGCGCGCCGGCCTCCTCGAGAACCTCCACGATCCGCACGCCGCGGTCGGCCGCGTGCGCTCGGACGAAGGCCAGCAGCAACTGGGCACTCGAGGCGAGTTGCCGCTCGGCGCCGAGATGGGTGATCACGCGGGCCTGCCAGTGCCGCGCCGCTGGACACGCCGCCTGCAGCGCCGCGCCGCATCGCTCGAGCAGCAGCAGGTCGCTGGCCAGGAGCTCGTCGGTGAGTTCCGCAACCGCGGTCTCGAGGTTCGGCGGCACGATGCGCAGGTGCAGCATCGCGCCGGCCTCCTCGACGGCGTCGTAGAGACAGACCGCAAGCGAGCCGGCGACGGTCGTACAGAGCACGTCGTCGTCGGTCGTGACGACGTAGTTGTCGAGCGCGACCTCGACATGCGTGCTGGACCTGGGCGGCAGGGCAGGTTCGGCCATTCTCGCGATGGTGCGGGGTCGGTGGCGAGCGCACCTTGACGGCCATCACGAACGCGAATCGGGCTGCACGCCGCCGGCGATCATCGGCCGGGCGCCGCCGGTGCGGTAGGCCCGAGAATGTCAGCTTGCGACTCCTGGTGGCAGGCCTGGCGCTCCGCGGCGACGGTCGGCCGGAGCCAAGCGTGCTTCGCGTTGCGCTCGCTCACCGGGTGAGGAGCCGCTTATCATCGTGCTGGAGCCATACGGGAGCAGGGTCGCATGGAAGGACTGGGTCTGATCTTCATCGTCGTCGTCGCGCTGATCGTCATCGGCAGCAAGGCGTTCCTGACGGTCCCGCAGGGGTTTCAGTACACGCTCGAGCGCTTTGGCCGCTACCGCAAGACCATGGATCCGGGCTTTCACATCCTCGTGCCGTTCATCGAGGCCGTCGGGCGCAAGATGAACATGATGGAGCAGGTGCTCGACGTGCCGCGGCAGGAGGTCATCTCGCGCGACAACGCGATGGTGTCCATAGACGCCGTGGTGTTCTACCAGGTGCTCGACGCCGCCAAAGCCGCCTACGAGGTCGACAACCTGCGGCTCGCGATCATCAACCTGACGATGACCAACATCCGCACGGTCGTCGGCTCGATGGATCTCGACGAGTGTCTGTCGAAGCGCGACGAGATCAACCATCGACTGCTCAAGGTAGTCGACGACGCGACGATGCCTTGGGGCGTCAAGTGCACGCGCATCGAGATCAAGGACATCTCGCCGCCGGCGGATCTCGTCGAATCGATGGCACGGCAGATGAAGGCGGAGCGCGACAAGCGTGCCAACGTGCTCGAGGCCGAGGGTCTGCGCCAGGCCGCGATCCTCAAGGCCGAGGGCGAGAAGCAGGCTGCGGTGCTGCAGGCCGAGGGGCAGAAGGAAGCGGCGTTCCGCGAGGCCGAGGCGCGCGAGCGACTCGCACAGGCCGAGGCACGCGCCACGGCGATGGTCTCGCAGGCGATCGCGCAGGGCGACGTGCAGGCGATCAACTACTTCGTCGCGCAGAAGTACGTCGAAGCGATCAAGGAGCTTGCCGCGGCACCGAACCAGAAGGTGTTCATGCTGCCGGTCGAGTCGGCGGGCCTGCTCGGCGCGCTCGGCGGCATCGCCGAGCTCGCCAAGGAGGCGATGGCGAAGCAGTCCGCACAGGGTGGCGGTACGCCGCGGCCGCCGCTGCCGCGCAATCCGGGAGCGAGCTGATGCTCGACTTTCTGACCCAGCTCACCTGGTGGCACTGGATCGTCGGCGCGCTCGCGCTCGCCGCAGTCGAGACCTTCATGCCGGGCGCCGTCGCGATCTGGTTTGCGGTATCGGCCGGCGTCGTCGGTCTGCTGCTGGTCGTCGTGCCGCTGCCCTGGCAGTGGCAATGGGTGCTGTTCGCGGCACTGGGCCTGGTCGCGATGCTGGCCTATCGCAGATTCAAGCGCAGCCATCCCGAGACTGACGAACAGCCGACGCTGAACCGGCGCGGGCTGCAGTATGTCGGCCAGGTGTTCACGGTGGTCGAAGAGATTCGGGACGGTGCCGGCAAGGTGCAGATCGGCGACACGGTCTGGAAGGTCAGCGGCCCGGACGCACCGGTCGGGACCCGGGTCCGCGTGACGGGCGCGCAATCCACGCTGCTTACCGTCGAGCGCGTCTGAGGTGCAGGATCGGCGGACCGGACGAGTCGCTGCAGGAGTCGGAACATGGCCCAGGCGTTCTTCGATTTTCCGGTGACGGGCATCGATGGCTCGGCGGATCTGCTCGGACCGCTGCGAGGCCAGGTGGTGCTGGCCGTCAACGTCGCGAGCCGCTGCGGCTACACGCCGCAGTACGCCGGCCTCGAGGAGTTGTATCGCGGACTCAAGAGCGAGGGTTTTGCGGTGGTCGGCTTCCCGTGCAACCAGTTCGGGGCGCAGGAACCGGGCGATGAGCGGCAGATCGCGCAGTTCTGCAGCACCACCTACAACGTCACGTTCCCGCTGTCGGCGAAAATCGAGGTGAACGGCCCGGATCGTCACCCTCTGTATGCCTGGCTGACCTCGGCGGACAATGGCTTTCCGGGTGACATCGGCTGGAATTTCGAGAAGTTCCTGATCGCCCGCGACGGGCGCGTGCTGCGCCGCTATCCGCCAGGCACGAAGCCCGAGGACAAGGGTATGCTGCAGGACATCGCAGGAGCTCTCTAGACGAATCGATCGGCTGAGGGGAAGAAGAGGGGAAGGGGCATGTTGACCGTCGACACGCTGCTGGCGCGCAAGCCGCGCGCGCTCTATACGATCTCACCCGACGCTCCGGTGCTCGAGGCGATACGGACGATGGCCGACCACGGTGTCGGCGCCGTGCTCGTCGTGCGCGACGGCATCATCGCCGGCATCGTTTCCGAGCGCGACTATGCGCGCAAGGTAGTGCTGCTCGGCCGCTCGTCGAGCGAAACGCCAGTCTCGCAGATCATGACGACCCCGGTCGTTACCGTGACGCCGCAGCAGACCCTCGACGAGTGCATGCGGCTGATGACCGAGCGGCGCATCCGCCACCTGCCCGTCGTCGAAGCGGGTCGGCCCATCGGCATGCTGTCGATCGGCGATTGCGTCAAGGCGGTCATCGACGAGCAGCGCCGTACGATCGAGCAGCTCGAGGCCTACATCCACTCCTGAGCGACCCTCACGCGGCGCTCACTTCCACTGCCAGCGGTCGGCGGGCTCGAGCACGTTCCGCGCCCCCTCACCCTCGAGCCAGGAGCGCGCCGCGGCATCGCCCTGCAGATGCGCGTCCCAGAAAGCCGTGGAGATCGCGAGGATTGCCCGGTGATGGTTGGGATTGCGTGGCTCGCGGTCGCCCGGCAGTGGCCGGTCCGTGAACGCCGAGTGCTCGGCCCGATCGAGCACGAGCTCGTACCTGCCGCCGGGCGGGAGAGCCGGAAAGACGGCGAGGCGCGAGGCGACGGTCGCCTTGCCGATCGGGGCCGTATCATGGGTGCCGGTCATCAGCAGCCAGGGAATCCGCACACTGCCGAATGCGGCGACGGGCCCTCCGTCGCGTGTCGGAGCATTCGGGCTCAGCATCAGCGCGGCGTCGATGCGCGAGTCGGTGAAATCGCGGCGACTGCGCACGAAGCGCTGCCCGGAGACGGCCTGGGTCGTCAGCGCACCGAACGAGTGTCCGGACATGCCGATGCGGTCGAGATCGAGCCGGCCGCGCAGGGCGTCGTCCGCAGTGCGATTCCACCGGGCGAGCGCATCGAGGGTCGCCGGCACGTCGCCGACGCGGAGCACGAAGTTCTCGACGCTGGCCGCGTCGCGCAGCGCGCGGTGGCGCTGCGCCGCCGGCAGGTCCTGCCAGACGCTGCTATCACTGCCCGGGTGCTGTAGGAACACCGCGACGTAGCCGCGTCTCGCCCAATGCTCGCCGAGGAACGCATTGCCGCGGTTCGAGCCGCCGAGCCCGTGGCTGAACAGGATTACGGGCGCCGGATCGCGCACCGGCGGCAGGTAGATCCGCAGCGGAATACGGCGGTTTCTCGCGCGGTCCTCGACGCTGCGCTCGAGCGGCGCAGGTAGCGGTCCGCCTTCGACTGCGAGCGGATCGTATCGCGGGGGCGTGGGCGCAATGGCTGGCAGCGGTCCGGGCAGCGTGGCGAGCAGCACAGCGGCAGGGAGCCAGGCGGCGCGGCGGCATCGATGGCGACACATGCCGGGATCAACGCCGCACACCGCGCGGCGTTGACCGTCCGCGGTGCGCCCGTGGTCCACCGCGGCATCGTAGCTAGCCGCGGAAGTCGCGCATGGCGAACTCGGCGCGCGCGAGCGGCACCGCAAGCAGCGCGAGCGCCAGCGGGACCGCGACGAAACGCAATCGGGATGGCAGCTTCATGACGATCTCCGTAGAGTCTGCTTTCGATGCCAGCATCGCGCGGTAGCCATGAACCCGCCGTGGGGCCTCACGCCGTCGGCTTCGGCCCGCGCGCACGCCCCGATGCGCGCATGCTGATTCTCGGCAGCCTGCCGGGCCGGCGCTCGCTCGAGCTGCAGCAGTACTACGGCGCGCCGCAGAACGCGTTCTGGCGCATCATGGCGGAGCTCACCGGGGTGGAGGCCGACGCCGACTACGAGTCGCGCGTCGCCGGGCTGCTCGCACGGCGCATTGCGCTCTGGGATGTCATCGCGAGTGCGCGCCGGCCGGGCAGCCTCGACGCGAGCATCGACCGGCGCAGCCTCGTCGTGAACGACTTCGCGACCTTCTTCGCGCAGCATCGGCACATCGAGCGCGTCTGCTGCAACGGGGGCACGGCGCTCGCGCTCTACCGGCGGCTCGTGCTGCCACGCCTCCCGGGCGCGGTTCGCGCGCTGCCACTGATCGCTCTGCCGTCGACGAGCCCCGCACATGCATCGATGCGCTATGCCGAGAAGCTGCGTCGCTGGCTCGCCGCGCTAGCCATTCAGTCGCCGTAGATCACGCTTGGCAGCCAGGTCGCGAGCTCAGGCCAGGCGGCGAGGATCACGAGGGCGAGCAACTGCAGCGCCACCCAGGGCATGACGCCGCGATAGATGGTCGTCGTCGGGACCGACTCGGGCGCGACGCCGCGCAGGTAGAACAGCGCGAAACCGAAAGGTGGAGTGAGGAACGAGGTCTGCAGGTTCATCGCGATCATGATGCCGAGCCAGAGCGGATCGAGGCCCATCGCGAGCAGCACCGGACCGACGATCGGCACGACGACGTAGGTGATCTCTATGAAGTCCAGCACGAAGCCGAGCAGGAACATTACCAGCATCACGACGAGCATGGCGCCGAGCGCGCCGCCCGGCAGACCGGTCAGCAGCTCGTGCACAATGTCGTCGCCGCCCAAGCCACGGAACACGAGCGAGAATACCGAGGCGCCGATCAGGATCATGAACACCATCGCGCTCATGCGCACGGTTCCGGCCATGATATCGCGCAGCCGCGCGAACGACAGTTCGCGCTTGACGAGCGCCATGGTCACGGCGCCAACTGCGCCGACGGCAGCGGCCTCGGTCGGCGTCGCGACGCCGGCGACGATCGAGCCGAGCACGGCGAGGATCAGCACCAGCGGTGCGACGAGCGCCCGCAGCACGCGCAGCGCAAAGCCGCTCTGTCGCGCGGCCTGCCGGTCCACAAGCGGAATCGGTGGCATCCGCCCGGGCTGGAGTACCGCGACGCCGATCAGATAGAGTACGTAGAGCCCGACCAGCAGCACCCCGGGCAGCAGCGCGCCGACGAATAGATCACCGACCGAGATCGTCTGCGGCGAGTAGTTCCCGATGCGGAGCTGCGCCTGCGCATAGGCGCTCGAGATCACGTCGCCGAGCAGCACGAGGATGATCGACGGCGGGATGATCTGTCCGAGGGTACCCGAAGAGCAGATCACTCCGGTCACGATCTTCGGATCGTAGCCGCGCTTGAGCATCGTCGGCAGGCAGAGCAGACCCATCGTCACGACCGTGGCGCCGACGATGCCGGTGCTGGCCGCGAGCAGCGTGCCGACGATCACGACCGCGAACGCCAGGCCGCCGCGCAGGCCGCCGAACAGCAGGCCGAGCGTTTCGAGCAGGTCTTCGGCGATGCGGGTGCGTTCCAGAACCATCCCCATGAACACGAACAGCGGTACGGCGACGAGCGTCTCATTGCTCATCGTGCCGAAGATGCGGCTCGGCAGGGCCTCGAGGTAGCTCGGATCGAACAGGCCGAAGGCGCGGGCGCCGAGCGCGAACAAAAGCGACACGCCGCCGAGCGTGAACGCGACCGGATAGCCGGCCATCAGCAGCACGACGATCAGGCCGAACAGCGCCAGGGCGGCAATCTCTGCGCCGAGCACGCCTCAGTCTCCACGGATGCGCCGCAAGGCGCGCGCGATGTCCGAGATACCCTGCAGCGCGAGCAGCGCAGCCGTGAGCGGTATCAGCGACTTGAGCAAGTAGAGGCCAGGCAGCCCGCTCGCCTCGCGCGAGCGCTCGCGGATCTCCCAGGACTGCTGCACGTAAGGCAGGCTCTCGAACAGGACATAGCCGCACAACGGCAGCAGGAAGAGCAGCGTACCGAGCAGGTCGATCCAGCCCTGCCGGCGCGACGACAGCTTCTTATAGAACACATCCACGCGTACGTGATCGCCGCTTCGCAGCGCATGGGCAGCGCCCAACATGAACACAGCGGCGTGCATCCAGGTGACCGACTCCTGCATCCAGACGAAGCCGGTGTCGAACAGATAGCGCAGCGCCACGATCACGAAGGTCAGCAGCACCATCGCGCCGGTCAGCCATGACACCGCAAGGCCGACCGCGGTAGAGAGTGCATCGAGCCAGACGATGCCGGGGGTACCGCTGCCGCGGTCGGCTGGCTCGTTCATCCGAGAATCCTCACTTGCGCCAGAACGCCCAGGTGAACAGGATCAGGACGCTGAAGATCTCGAGGCGGCCGAGAAACATCGCCAGCGTGCAGATCCAGGTCTGGAAATCCGACAGCACCTGATAGCTGCCGGAAGGCCCAGTCGGGCCAAGCCCGGGGCCCATATTGTTGATCGAAGCCACGATCGTGCTCAACGCCGGTAGAAAATCCATGCCCGACAGCAGCAGCACGAACGTCAGGATCGCGATCGTCTGGAAGTAGAGGAAGATGAAGGCCAGCACCGAGTAGGCAATGCGATCCGGGACGACCTGGCCACCGATACGGATCGGGATCACCGCCGAGGGGTGAACGAGCAGCTTCATCTCGCGCGCGGCCTGCCGCGCGAGCAGCAGCGTCCGGAACATCTTCACGCCGCCACCCGTGGAGCCGGTACTCGCGACGATGCCGCTCAGGAACAGCATCCAGATCGGCGCGAACGCCGGCCAGAGCTCGTAGTCCTGCGATACAAGGCCTGTGGTCGTTGCGATTGAGACGACGTTGAAGGCCGCATGCCGCAGCGAGGTCAGGAAACTGCCGTAGGTGCCGCTGAGCGTGAGCAGGAGCGCAATGCCGAGCACGCTCAGAGCGAGCACGAGCAGCAGCGCACGGACCTCCGGATCCTGGCGATAAGGGGTCAGCGTCAGCCGGCGGATCGCGATGAAGTGGCGCGAGAAGTTCATCGCTGCCAGCGTCATGCTGACGATCAGCACGAGCTCTATGGCCACCGAATCGTAGTAGGCGATACTCGAGTCGTGCGTTGAGAAGCCGCCGATCGAGATCGCCGTGAAAGCGTGGCAGATCGCGTCGAACCAGCTCATGCCGGCAAGATACAGCGCAAGCGCGCAGACGAGAGTCAGGCCCGCGTAGGTGATCCAGAGCGCCTTGGCCGTCTCGGTGATCCGGGGCGTGAGCTTTTCGTCCTTGACGGGCCCCGGCGTCTCGGCGCGATAGAGCTGCATGCCGCCGACGCCGAGCAGGGGCAGCACGGCGACTGCGAGCACGATGATGCCGATGCCCCCGAACCAGTGCAGCACGTGCCGCCAGAAGTTGATGGAAGGCGGTAGATCCTCGAGGCCGGTCAGCACTGTCGCGCCGGTCGTCGTGAGGCCCGAGGCGGCCTCGAAGTAGGCGTCGGTGAAACTGGTTCCCGGCAGCGCGATCAGGAAAGGCAGCGAGGCCGATCCCGACATCAGCACCCAGGACAGCGTGACCAGCAGGAAGCCGTCGCGCGGCTTGAGCTCGCGCTTGTGCCGGCGCGTCGCAGCGGCGATACCGAGCCCGAGCCCGACGTTGATCGCGGCGGCGAGCACGAAGTCGATCCACATGCCGTCCCGGAAAATCAGCGAGCAGGCCAGCGGCAGCACGTAAGTGATGCCGAAAAAGGCCATCATCGAACCGAGGACGTTGGCGACGGCAAGCATGGCTCGGCTCCGCGCGTCCGCGACGCCGTCTCAGCGGCGCCCGAGCGCGGTCTCGCCGAGGAACAGGCGCTCCACCTGCTCGACGTGACGGCGGTCGGTAATGAACAGGATCACGTGGTCGTCCGCCTGCACGCGCGTGTCGTGATGGGCCATCAGGACGTCGTCTCCGCGGACGATGCAGCCGATGCTCGCGCTCTCGGGCAGCACGATTTCCTCGACGCGCCGGCCGACCACGCGCGAGCTGCGCTCGTCGCCGTGAACGATGGCCTCGAGCGCCTCGGCCGCGCCGCGCCGCAGCGAGTGGACGCGGACGACGTCGCCGCGGCGCACGTGCGCGAGCAGAGAGCCGATCGTGATCGTCTGCGGCGAGATCGCCACGTCTATTGAGCCGCTTTCCATCAGCTCGGCGTAAGAGGGTTTGTTGATCAGCGCCATGACTTTGGCGCAGCCGAGGCGCTTCGCGAGCATGGCCGAGAGGATGTTCGCCTCCTCGGAGTTCGTCAGCGCCGCGAACACGTCGCAGCTGTCGATGTTCTCTTCGATGAGCAGCTCCTCGTCGGCCGCGTTGCCGTTGAGCACGATCGTGTTGTCGAGTCGCTCGGAGATCTGCCTGGCGCGACGTGCGTCGCGTTCGATCAGCTTCACTTGGTTGGTCTGTTCGAGCTGCCTCGCGAGCGTGAAGCCGATGTTGCCGCCACCGGCAATCACGACCTTGCGGATCGGGTTCTCCTCGCGCCGCATCTCGACCATGAACTTGCGGATGTCGCCGCTCGCCGCGAGGAAGAACACCTCGTCGCCGTCTTCGATGACCGTGTCGCCCTCGATGGTCAGCGCACGCCCGCCGCGGTAGATCGCCACGACGCGGGCCTCGGTGTTCGGGATATGCTCCCGTAGCGTACGTAGCTGCTGACCGACGAGCAGACCGCCTCGCCTCGCCTGCAGGCCGACGAGCTGTACGCGGTTGTCGGCGAAGTCCAGCACCTGCAGCGCGCCCGGATAGCGGATCAGACGTTCGATGTACTCGGTGACGAGCTGTTCGGGACTGATCCAGACGTCGACCGAGAGCGCCTCGGCGCTGAACAGTTTCGGATGCGCAGTGTATTCGCGGGCGCGGATCCGCGCGATCTTGGTTGGTGTCCGATAGAGCGTGTAGGCGACCTCGCAGGCCATCATGTTGACCTCGTCGCTGCTGGTCAGCGCGACGAGGATGTCGGCATCCGCAACGCCGGCGGACTCTAGCACCGAGGGATAGGATGCGTGGCCGGCGACCGTGCGGATGTCGAGCCGGTCCTGCAGGTCGCGCAGGATCTCCTCGTTGATATCGACGACCGTGACCTCGTTGGCCTCCTCGCGGGCGAGCTGGTAGGCCGCAGTGCGCCCGACCTGCCCGGCGCCGAGGATCACGATCTTCATGGAGGCGCAAGGGTACATCCGACGCAAGGCCGGGAACAGGGGAAGCGCCCGCGGAAGCCGATGCGCCGCCGTGCGAGAGCCCGCCTGCTATGCTCGCTGCATGCGTGCGGATTCCCGGTCTGGCAGCGGCGAGTTCCGTCGCGGCTGGAAGGTCCTGGTGGCAGCGCTGCTCGGCACGGCCTGCGGCGCCTCGCCGATTCCGTTCCAGACCATGGGATTCTTCATCTCGCCGCTGCAGCAGGAGTTCGGCTGGTCGCTCCGCGACATCAGCCTCGGCGTGACGATTTACGGCGTGCTCGGCGCGCTGCTCGCGCCGCTGTTCGGCTCGCTGGCCGACCGGTTCGGTGTCCGTCCGGTGGCCCTGCTCTCGACGGTGGCGTTCGGCATCGCCTTCGGTGCACTGTCGCTGACGCCGGACTCGCTGGCCGGCTTCTACTCGCTCTGGTTCCTGATCGGTCTCGTCGGGATCGGCTCGACGCCTGTCACCTGGTCGCGAGCCGTGAACCTCTGGTTCTTCCGCCACCGCGGGCTTGCGCTCGGTCTGACGCTGGTCGGCACCAGCATCGCTGCCCTCGTGCTGCCCATCCTCACCGTCAAGCTGATCGAGACCGTCGGCTGGCGAACGAGTTACGCGCTGCTGGCGCTGCTGCCGCTCGGTGTCGCGCTGCCAGTCGCTCTGGCCTGGTTCCGGGAGCCGCGCCCTGCCGAGCGCCCACCGGAGCTTGCCGTCGCGGTCGCCGATGGGGGCTCGGCGCTCGTCGGCATGAGCCTGGCCGAGGCGGTCCGTGGACCGCGCTTCTGGCTGCTCGTGGCGTCGATCGTTTGCGTATCGTTCGCCTATGGCGGCGCGCTCGTGCACCTGCCGCAGATGCTCAAGAGCCATGGTTTCAAGGGCGAGCAGACCGCGCTCGTGATGAGCCTGCTCGGACTGTCGATTCTCGCCGGGCGCATCGTCACCGGACTGCTGCTCGACCGATTCTGGGCGCCGCTCGTGGTACTGCCGATCCTGTGTCTGCCGGCGGTCTCCTGCACGCTGCTGGCCGGTGAGGCGCCGACGATGGGGCTGGCCGTTCTCGCAGGCGTGCTGCTCGGCTTGGCGTCGGGGGCCGAGACCGATCTGGTCGCGTATCTGGCGAGTCGCTACTTCGGCATGCGCTACTACAGCCGCATATATGGATCTCTCTACATGGCCTTCGGCATCGCCTCGGCGGCCTCGCCGGCCGTCTACGGGGCCGTCCGCGATAGCACCGGCAGCTACGATGCGATCCTGCTCGTCGCCGCGCTGATGTTTGTCGCCGGCGGTCTGCTTCTGCTGGCTCTCGGGCGCTATCCGGACTTCGCCAAGGCCGCGCCAGCCGCGGCCTAAGGAGGCGCGAGACCCCGCGAATAGTAGACCTTGCCGTCTGGATCGATCGCTACGGCATCGACGTCGCCGAGCGTGTCGATGAACTCGATACCCTCCCGCGCGCCCATCACGAACACGCTCTTGGTCAGCGCGTCGCTGCGCGTGGCGGTTGCCGCGATGACCGTCACCGAGCGGACCTTGCTCGCCGACTTGCCGGTGGTCGGGTCGAGGATGTGGTGATAGCGGACGCCATCCTCCTCGAAATACCGCTCGTAGTCGCCGGAGGTCGACAGCGCGACGTCGGTCAGCGGCAGTCGCAACGCGACGCGGTTTGCGTCATCGGGATGCCGGATGCCGACGATCCACGGCCGGCCGAAGCGATCGCCGATGATACGCGTATCGCCACCGGCGTTGACCATCGCCCGCTCGATGCCGAGCCGGCGCAGCACTTCGACGCCACGATCGACCGCATGGCCCTTGCCAATGCCGCCGAGATCGATGCGCACGCCGGGCTGGCGGAAGCGTATTGCGGTGCGTTCTGGCAGCAGCTCGATGTGTCGCCAGTTGATACCGGGCAGCGCCGCAGCGATCTTCGCGTCGTCGGGATGCACGTGCGCGCGATAATCATACAGATAGCCGACGCTCGCATAGGTGATGTCGAAGGCGCCGCGCGTCAGCTTCGAGTATTCGATCGAGGTCGCAATGAGGTCGTAGAGCTCGCGAGAGACGCGCACCGGCACGCGCGCAGCGCGCGCATTGACGGCCGAGATCTCGCTATCGGGCTTGTAGGTGCTCATGACGCGATCGACGCGTCTGAACTCGTAGAAAACGGCCTCGATCGCGCGTTCGCCGGCCGTGCGGTCCGTACTCCAGAGCTCGACCACGCAGCGCGTACCCATGATCGCGGCCTCGCGCTGGATCCACTCCGCCCGGGCCGTGGCGGCCGCGCCCGCGCCGAGCGCGAGGCAGGCCGCGAGCAGCAGACCGCGCGCACTCATCGCGCGGCTTCGAGGTTCGCGTAGGCCAGCATCAGCCACTTGCTGCCCTGGTTCTCGAAGTTGACTTGGATGCGGGCGTGCGGGCCCTGGCCCTCGATGTTCAGCACGACTCCGTCACCGAACTTCGCGTGCCGCACGCGGGCACCGAGGCGGATGCCCGGTGCGAGGTCCTCGCGCGCAGCATGGCCGCCGAGGCGGTTCGCGCTGGCTGTGCGTCCGGCGCCGGCGACTTCGCCGATCGGCCGCTGCAGTCTGATGCGCGGGCGTACCTCCTCGATGAGCGCTTCGGGAATCTCATTGACGAATCGCGAGACTTGGCCGTAGCTGTCGATACCATGCATCCGGCGCTGCTCGGCGTAGGTGATATAGAGCTGACGCATCGCGCGTGTCGCGCCGACGTAGCAGAGGCGACGCTCTTCCTCCAGACCGTCGATGTCGTTGATCGAGCGCTGGTGCGGGAACAGACCGTCTTCCATGCCGACCATGAATACGACCGGAAACTCGAGTCCCTTGGCCGTGTGCAGCGTCATCATCTGAACGCAGTCCTCCCATGCCGCGGCCTGGGCTTCGCCCGACTCGAGCACCGCATGGGCGAGGAAGGCATCGAGCGGCGTCATCGCTTCGCTGTCGACGCTCTCGGGCTCGAAACCCCTTGCGGCAGACACGAGTTCGAGCAGGTTGTCTACCTTGGCCTCGCCCCGCTCAGCCTTCTCTTTCCGGTAGTGCTCGAGCAGACCGCTGGTCTCGATGACCTTGTCGACCACTTCGTGCAGTGCGATCGCACGGGTCTCGCCGGCGAGCCACTCGATGAGCTGCATGAAACCGTGCAGCGCTCCGGTCGCTTTAGTCCCGAGCGCATCGCTGCCGATGCAGGCAGCGGCGGCCTGCCAGAGCGAACAGCCGGCACCGCGGGCGTGCTCGCGGACGATCTCGAGACTGCGCGCGCCGACGCCGCGCGTCGGCAGGTTCACGACGCGCTCGAACGAGGTATCGTCGTGTCGGTTCGCGATCAACCGCAGGTAGGCGAGTGCATCCTTGATCTCGGCACGCTCGAAGAAACGCAGGCCGCCATAGACGCGGTACGGCATGCGTGCCGACATGAACACTTCCTCGAAAACGCGCGACTGCGCGTTCGAGCGGTAGAGCACGGCGACCTCGCGCCGCTGCCCGCCGCGCTGTACCCATTCGCGGATGCGCTGCATGACGAACTCGGCCTCGTCACGCTCATTGAACGCCGCGTAGAGCCGGATCGGTTCGCCCTTGTCGCCGCTGGTCCAGAGGTTCTTGCCGAGACGGCCGTTGTTGTGGGCAATCAGCGCGTTAGCGGCATCGAGGATCGTGGCCGTCGAGCGGTAGTTCTGCTCGAGCCGGTACAGCCGGGTCTGAGGAAAGTCGCTACGGAACCGCTGCAGGTTCTCGACGCGCGCGCCGCGCCAACGGTAGATCGACTGATCATCGTCGCCGACGACAAACGGCGCGCCCTCGCTGCCGACGAGCAGTCGAGTCCAGGCATACTGGATCGCGTTCGTATCCTGGAATTCGTCGACGAGTACGTGACGGAAGCGTCGCCGGTAGTGCGCGAGCAGTTCGGGGTGGTTGCCCCACAGCTCGAAGGCGCGCAGCAGCAGCTCGGCGAAGTCGACGACACCGCTGCGCTGGCACGATTCTTCGTAGTCCGCGTAGAGCTTGATGAGCTGGCGGCGCGTCGGATCGTTGCCGTCCTTGAGGTGCTTCGGCCGCTGGCCCTCGTCCTTGTTGCTATTGATGAACCACTGCACGTCGCGTGGCACCCAGCGTGTGTCGTCGAGGCCCTGCGATTTGATCAGCTTCTTGATGATGCGCAGCTGGTCGTCGCCGTCGAGGATCTGGAACGTCTGCGGCAGATCGGCCTCGCGCCAGTGCAGCCGCAGCAGCCGATGCGCGATACCGTGGAAGGTACCGATCCAGAGCGCTGCGCCAGGGAGGCCAAGCAGCTGCTCGATGCGCGCGCGCATCTCGCCGGCCGCCTTGTTCGTGAAGGTCACCGCGAGGATGCTGTGAGGCGAGGCGCCCTCCGCCTGCACGCACCAGGCGACGCGATGGGTGAGCACGCGCGTCTTGCCGCTGCCTGCGCCGGCGAGTACGAGTACGGGACCGACGGGCGCGGTCACTGCTTCGCGCTGCGCGTCGTTGAGCGGGTTGAGGATGGGCGAAAGATCCACGGAAGCTCGCGGATTCTATCAGTTGCCCGCCTGTGTATCGGAACCGCGTGCCGCGTCCGCCGGCGACGCGGTCGGCTTCGGGTTGTACTCCACGTCGACGAAGCGCACCACGGCGCCGATCAGCGCGAGTAGCACCGGACCGATGATCAGACCAACCGCGCCGAAGGCCGAGACGCCGCCGATCACGCCGATGAACACGGCCAGCGTCGACACCGGTGCCTGCGCCGAAATCAGCATCGGCCGCAGGAAGTTGTCCGACGAGGAGACACCGGCGCCCCAGGCGATCATGAAGATCGCCGCGCCCCACTCCTGCGTCGCCAGCAGCCAGAGCGCGGCCGGCACCCAGACGACCGCGGCGCCGCCGACCGGCATCAGGGCGAGCAGAGCGGCGAGCACGCCGAACACGACCGGCGAAGGCAGACCGGCGATCGCGAAGCCGACACCGACCAGCACACCCTGGAGCAGCGCCGTCGCGACCGTGCCGAAGACGACCGCGCGCGTCGTGTCGCCGATCAGCTTCAGCAGGGCGGTGCGGCGCGTGCCTTCGAGCGGCACCAGAGATTGCAGCCGCTCGAGCATCGTGCTGCCGTCGCGCAGCAGGAAAAACAGCAGGAACAGCATCGCGAAGAATCCGAGCAGCGTGTCGACTGCGCCGGCGAGTAGGCCGCCGCTGAGCCTCGCCGCGGTACGCAGGGCATTCTCGGCTCCGTTCATGAGCCAGTCCTGAATCTGCTGCGAAGACCCTGGTACGTTGTCGCGCACCCAGCCGGCGAGGCGGCCGAGCGTGGGCCAGCGCTCGAGCTGCGCGAACGGATCGCCGCGCCAGAGCGGGGCCTGTTCGCGCAGGATCCTGATCAGAACGCCGACCTGGTTCGCGAAGCTCACTGCGAGCAGGGTCAGCGGCGCAAGTAGCACGAGCGGCGTCAGCGCGGTGATCAGTCCGGCTGCGGCTCCGGCCCGGCCACGCAGCGCGCGCGTCAGCCGCGCCTGCAGCGGCGCCAGCAGCAAGGCGAGACAGACGCCCCAGGCCAGCGCGCTCCAGAACGGCGCGAGGATCACGTAGAGCGCCCAGGCCAGCGCGGCCGTCAGCGCGAACAGCACGATGCGTCGGTACAGACTCGGATCCATGACGCATTTTGCGCCTTTCGCGCAGGTGCCGGATACTGTCGACCGATGCGCCGAAGTCGGCTCGCCTTGATCGGATCGATTCTGGCCGGGGTATGGCTCACGGCCTGCATGAGCGGCGGCGGTCCCTCGGCCGCCGCGCGCACGCGCGGTCCGGCCCGCGCGGAACCGCCGCAGCCCGCGCCGACGATGGCCGTCCATCCGCTTGCTTACGCCTACGTCGTGGTCAGTGTTGCGGACATGGACCAGGCGCTCGGGCTCTGGGTCGATCGCTTCGGCATGGAGCTGGTCACGAGGCGCGATGGGCGCGATGCGGCACTCGCTGCGGCCTGGGGCCTTCGTCCCGAGGAGATCATCGACCAGGCGTTGCTGCGGACGCCCGGTGTGCGTCACGGCGGACTGCACCTCGTGCGCTTCCGCATTCCGGGGCCTGCCGTACGCGACGACGCGGCGCCCACCGACCTCGTCCCGAAGAGCATCGATATCGCGGTACGCGACATCGAGGCGCGCTACGAGGAGCTCTCGGTAGCGGGCTACCGGTTTCGCTCGCCGGTCAATAGACTCGTCACCGCTTCGGGCATCGAGGTCTTCGAGACCCACATGCTCGGCCCCGATGGGCTCAATCTCGTGCTGCTCGAACAGCCCGCGCATCCCGAGCCGGTCAGCCCGAAAGGCTACGGGGTCGCGCCGCAGGTCGTCGTGATCGCATCCGACAATCTGCGCGAATCTAGTTTCTGGCAGAGCCTGCTCGGGCTCGAACAGATCTCGCACAACCGTTTCGGCGGGCCGGCGATCGAGAAGACGGTTGGTCTGCCGCGCGGCGCCCAGCTCGATATCCGCATCATGGGCGATTCGCGGATCGATTACGGGCGGATCGAGATCGTGCAGTACGAGGGCGTCGCGGGCCGTAATCTCTATCCGCGCGCCACGCCGCCGGCGCGCGGCATGCTATCGGTCACTTACTTCGTTCCCGAGCTCGACTCCCTGATCGCGCGCGGTGCCTCGCTCGGCGTCCGCGATCTCGGTGCTTTCGATGGTGTCTACGGGACGGGAAGGATCGCGAGTGCGACAACGCCGGCGGGGCTGCGCGTCGATCTGTTCGAACCGGTGGTGCGGGCTCATGCCGAGCGGTGAGCATGGCATCGCCGGATGGCGGGCGTGGCAGCCGTGAATCCGGTGATGGCGGTAGATCCGTCGGCGTTTGCCTATGCCGTGATCAGCGTCGCCGAGATGGACGAAGCGCTCGGCCTCTGGGTAGACCTTTTTGGCATGGAGATCCTCGAGCGCCGCGTCGGCGAAGACTCGGGGCTTGCCGCCGCCTGGGGAATCTCTGCGCAGGATATCGTCGATCAGGCCTTGCTGCGGACGCCCGGTGTCCGTGAGGGCGGTCTGCATCTCGTGCGCTACCGTGTCCCGGGCGCCGCGGTGCGCGAGGACGCCGCACCGACCGACCTCGTGCCGAAGAGCGTCGATATAGCCGTGCGCGATATCGAGGCGCGCTACGACCAGCTGCGGGCAGCGGGTTACCAGTTCCGGTCTACGGTGGGGCGCATGGCCACGCAGAGCGGCACGGTGCTGTACGAGGTGCACATGTTCGGGCCCGACGGCCTGAATCTCGTGCTGCTCGAAGTGCCCGATCGTCCCGAGCCGGTGAGTCCGAAGGGCTACGGCGTCGCGCCGCAGCTCGTCGTGGTCTCCCCCGACAACGCGCGTGAGGCGCAGTTCCTGCGTGATCTGCTCGGACTCGAGCAGATCGCGCACAACCGCCTCGGCGGACCGTCGATCGAGAAGACGGTCGGCCTGCCGCCCGGCGCGCAGCTCGACATCCGGATCATGGGCGACGCGAAGATCGATTACGGACGGCTCGAGCTCATTCAGTACGAGGGTGTCACGGGCCGCAATCTCTATCCGCGCGCAAAGCCACCGGCGCGCGGCATCCTCTCCGTGACCTACTTCGTGCCAGAGCTCGACTCGATCCTGGCGCGCGGTGCCGCTTTCGGCGTGCGCGATCTCGGCGCTTTCGACGGCATCTACGGGCGTGGACGCCTGGTCACGGCCACTACCGCCGCCGGACTGAGGCTCGACCTGTTCGCGCCGCGGCGCTGACTACCAGCGGTTGCGCAGCTCGCGCAGGCGAATGAACACGGTCTTCGGGTCCGGATGCTCGGGCAGGTCCGCAAAGCGCTCGCGGAGCCGGGCGATGATCTGCGGATTGTGCAGCCTGAAGAACGCGTTGATGCGCTTCTCCTCGCCGAGCGTCGTGACTGGAGCTTCGGTCGCGGGGAGCGCCGCGGTGCGTTCGGCGAGCTCGGCGGCATCGCGATTGCCCGGCTCGCGATCGAGGGTAAAGGCCAGATTGCGCGCGAAGTACTCGTGCCCGGGATAGACGAGCGTGTCGTCGGGCAGCGCGGCGAGCTGACGCGAGAACGTGTCGTAGAGCAGCGCGGGATCGCCGCTGTGACAGTTGCCGGTGCCGGCGTTGAACAGCGTGTCGCCACAGAATAGGGCCGGCTGGTCGGTGTGCGACAGCAGGCAGACGTGCGAGAACGTATGGCCGGGAGTGTCGAGCGACTCGAGCTCGACGTGGCGTCCGACCTTGATGATGTCGCCCGCAACGAGTCCGCGATCGACGCCACCGATGCGGCCTGCGGCGCCGGCATGGGCGATCAGCCTGGCGCCCGTCGCTGCGCGCAGGCCGTCGTTGCCGCCGGTGTGGTCGCGGTGCTCGTGCGTGTTGAGGATCTGCGTGATCGTCCAGCCACGCGCGCGAGCCGCCGCGAGGCAGCGGCGCCACTCGAGCGGGTCGATCGCGAGCGCGTCGCCGGTCTCGGGGCAAGCCACCAGGTAGTGGAAATTCCGGTAGTCGTTGTCGGCCCAGATCCGTTCGACGAGCATGCGAGGAGGCTAGCATAATGCGGCTCATGCAGATCGCCGTGGTCCCCGTCACGCCGTTTCAGCAGAACTGCTCCGTCATCTGGTGCGAGCGCACGCGCCGCGCCGCGATCGTCGATCCCGGCGGCGATCTCGAGCAGATCCTCGATGTGGTCAGGCAGGAGGGCTTGGCTGTCGAGAAGATCCTGCTCACGCACGCGCATCTCGATCACGCAGGCGGCACCGCCGAACTCGCGCGCCGGCTCGGCGTGCCGATCGAGGGTCCGCACGAGGGCGATCGGTTCTGGATCGAGCAGATGCCGCAGCAGGCGCGCATGTTTGGCTTCAGTCACGGCGAGAGCTTCACGCCGACCCGCTGGCTCCATGACGGCGACACGGTCACGGTCGGTGAGGAAACGCTCGAAGTGCGGCACTGCCCCGGCCATACGCCGGGACATGTCGTGTTCTTCCATCCCGGCCAGCGCTTCGCGATCGTCGGCGACGTGCTGTTCGCCGGCTCGATCGGCCGAACTGATTTCCCGCAGGGTAATCACGAGCAGTTGCTGCGCTCGATCCGCCAGCGTCTGTTCCCGCTCGGTGACGACGTGAGCTTCCTGCCGGGACATGGTCCGACGTCGACGTTCGGCGCGGAGCGTGCGCACAATCCTTTCGTCGCGGACAGGCTTTTCCGGTGACCGCCCCGTTACCACCCGGAGGATCCGGCCGGCGTTCACGATTCGACCGTTTCGGCGATACTGCGCAGGGGAGGGGTATGCGCAGCCTGATCAGGAAAAGAGTGTTCGCGGCCACGAACCGAAGGGCATCGGTCAGTCCACGGCGTGGCGTGCTCGCACTGATAGCGGTCGTCCTCATCGTCACCGCGTTCGCGCTGCTGTCACCGGAGTTCGAGGTGCTGGCGATCA
>CAZAWM010000005.1:0-11063 GCA_964488605.1 uncultured Steroidobacteraceae bacterium
ACCGGCTTCCCGTTTCACTCCGCGGCCTCGCCGTCCTGGCGCAGGCGCGGAACACCTCGACGGGCTCAGTATCTTCGCGCGCGTCGCACGAGTCAACGGCTCGTGATGCCGCAGACCGCCGTGTGAGCAGCGACCAGAACAACCTCTATATGGATGAGGCCGGCACTCAAGGCAGGTCGCGTGCGACCCTGAAGCCAAAAATATCCGATTTGCGGTCTTCTGGGTCACGTCCGCGCCAGCTGACGCGCTGACGATACACGTGACTGCGCCAGCTACCGCCGCGCACCGCGCGCAGGTCGCAGGACCCGGCCACTTCGACCGCGCTGCCGTCGACAGGCACTGCGGGGTAAGGGGCGCGATAGCAGTCCTGAGTCCACTCCCAGACGTTGCCAATCATGTCGTGCAGCCCGAAAGCGTTGGCCGGATAGGCGCCGACCGGGGCGACACCAGGATGACGGTCGCGGCAGTTCGCAGGCACCGTGCGGCGTGCGACGTCGCGCGCTGCAGCGTCGTAGACGTTGGCCCAGGCACAGACGTCATCGGCGGCGTCGCCCCAAGGGAACTCGGCCGTGGAACCGGCGCGCGCCGCGTACTCCCACTCGGCCTCGGTCGGCAGGCGGTAGCGTTGGCCCGTGCGTTTCGACAGCCAGGCGACATAGGCCTGCGCGTCGCGCCAGCTCACGCAGACGACGGGCTCCTCCGAGGCCGGTCGGAGGCCGGAGCCACCCGAGGGGTCGCGCCAGGTGGCCGCGTCATACCAAGTCCAGGCGCCGGAGTCGCCGGCCTTGAGCGGCCCGTAGCAGCCCGGCCCCGAATCGTGGCCCGTCGCCGCCACGAAGCCCGCGTACTGGGCATGCGTGATCTCGAAGCGGCCGAGCGCGAAGGGTCTTGCGAGCGTGATCTCGCGACGTGGACCTTCGGGCCGCCCTTCCTCGCCACCGTCGAATCCCATCGTGAAGCGTCCGGCTGGCAAGACGACCATCTGCGGACAATCGGCGCAGTCCTGCAGGATCGCGCCCGCAGCGACGCGCACCGTCACGCCTTCGGCCGCGGCGGCGGGCACGAGAGCAGACGCGGCGGAGAGCGCGAGCCAACAAAGCAACCGTTTCGCCATGGGGCGACTCTAGCGCGGCACGGCGCTGGCCGCGACCGGCGTCGCAGCGTGGCCGCTCAGCCCACTGTGATGCCGATCAGGTCGAGTCGCTGCTCGAAGTCCAATGAGGTCGGCAGTAGCACGCAGCCAGCGGGAATCCGCTCCGGCGTCAGCGCACGCGCAGCCATGCCGCCGATCCAGATCTCGCAGCGGCCACGCAGCTGCGCGGCAAGCTCGTCGAGCTGCTCGAGGACGGGGACGTGATTCTCGGGCATGACCATCGAGACGAGCACCGCGCTCGCTTCGACCTCGAGCGCGAAGCGCGCGATCTCCGCTGGCGGGCAGTCGACGCCGAGGTAATGCGTGCGATAACGACGCATCGCCGCGAGCCAGCTGCACATCAGCAGACCGATCTCGTGGCGCTCGCCGGAGAGCGTCGCGAGCACGAGGCAAGGCGCGTTGTCCGCGCGCAGGTAGCCTCGCGATGCGGAAATCACCAGCCGACGCACGATGTCCGTGACCATGTGCTCCTGCGCGATCGAGACCTCGCCACGATGCCAGCGGTCGCCGATCTCACGCACGAGCGGCACGACGACCGTGTGGATCGCCTCGTTCGGGGGCAGCAGCGCGATCGCCGAGGTCAGCGTCTCCTCGACACCCATCGGATCGGAATGCAGCGTCGCATCGATTGCACGCTCGACGTAGGCCTGGCCACGCGCGCTGTTGGTGCGGGCATGGCCGCCGGAGTCCGCGACGAGCTTGGCGAGTTCCTGTTCGTTAAGCTGCGCCAGACGGCTGATGGCGTGACCGAGTTCGGTCGCCGTACGCAGCAGACGCAGGCGGGCGACGTCAGACGCCGTGTAGGTGCGACGACCCGAGCCGTCACGGGCGGGGCGTACGACTTCATAGCGCCGCTCCCAGGCGCGCAGGGTCTCTACCGTGAGCCCGGTAGCCTGCGCCACGGCCTTGATCGAGAAATACCCGCCACCAAGTGCTTGTTCAGCCGCCATTTTTACTTTCTGTATAGCCTGATCATGTACAAAAGCTTGACAGATCTTGTACAGCCTGTCACTATCTCTCGCGCCCCCCCCTAAGACATCGCTCCCGGGTCCGGTAGCACCGGACCGGGGCCACAAGGAGTTGAGGAAATGGACATCAAGGCTGTTTCTCTGATCAAGTCGGCCGTCGCCGTCGCCCTGCTGGGCGCCGCCTCGGTCACCGCCGTCGCTGATTCGTACGACATGAAGGGCAAGGACGTGCTCTCGGTCGCCAAGCAGCAGGGTCGATTCACCACGCTCGCCAAGGCCATCGAAGCCGCGGGCCTGCAGGATGCGCTGACGGCCCAAGGCCCGATCACGATTCTCGCCCCGACCGACGAGGCCTTCGCCAAGCTCCCCGCCGATCAGCTCGAGGCACTGCTGAAGCCCGAAAACAAGGATAAGCTCGTGCAGATCCTGACCAACCACGTCGTTCCGGGCAAGGCCCTGACCGCCGAGCAGATGAAGCGCCAGAGTGGCGCCCAGACGCTCGAGGGCGATACGGTCAAGTTCGAGCTCGTCCGTGGCCGGCTGCGCGTAAACGATGCGCGCGTCATCGGCGATAGCAAGGCCAACAACGGCAGCATCGTCGCCATCGACCAGGTTCTCCTGCCGAACTGATCGGCGCAGGAAACGCAAGCGGCCAGGGATCGGCCGCAGGCAAGGAAGCCACGAAGGGAACTTCTATAATCCAGGGAATGCCGGGCGGGCTTCAGCCCGCCCGGCGGGACGATGACCCCAGCGGGCCCCGCCCGGCCCAGCCGTCCCAATCCGCCAGGCGAGCGGCGCCCTCCACGCGCCAGGAAGCGCACGAGGGCATTGTTACGATCGCCCGGTGTTCGAAACGACCATCGTAGGGTCACTCCCCAAGCCCGACTGGCTCGCCGAGCCCGAGCGGCTCTGGGCCCCATGGCGCCTCGAAGGCGAGGCGCTGCAGCGTGGCAAGGAGCGAGCCGCGGTCGAATGGCTGCGTGAACAGGAGCAGGCCGGTATCGACATCGTCGGTGACGGCGAACAGTTCCGCGTGCATTTCGTGCACGGCTTCCTCGAGAAGATCGAGGGTATCGACTGGAACCGAAAGACGCGGATGGGCATCCGCAACGATCGCTACGAGGCCGAAGTGCCCACGGTGACGGCGCCGCTGCGCCGGCCTGTGCCCGTGCATGTCGCCGATGCCGCCTTCATGCGCGCGCAGACACGCTCGCCGCTAAAGGTCACGCTTCCCGGGCCCATGACGATCTGCGATACGCTGGCCGACGGCTACTACGGCCGGCGCGCCGACATGGCCATGCGTTTCGCCGAACTGCTCAATGAGGAAGCCCGCGAGATCGAAGCCGCCGGCGCCGACGTGATCCAGTTCGACGAGCCGGCGTTCAACGTGTTTCTCGAAGAAGTCCGCGACTGGGGCCTGCCGGCGCTAGAACGCGCGATCGAGGGGCTCAGGGCCACGACGGTCGTGCACATCTGCTACGGCTACGGCATCGAGGCCAACATTCGCTGGAAGAACTCGCTGGGCGAGAGCTGGCGCCAGTACGAGCAGATCTTCCCTTGGATTAACGCCAGCCGCGTGCAGCAGGTCTCGCTCGAGTTCGCCGGCTCGCGTGTGCCACACGAGGTGCTGCGTCTGCTGCCCGACAAGCAGCTGCTGGTCGGCGTGGTCGAGGTGCTGCCCGGTCGACTCGAGTCGGCCGAAGAGGTCGCCCGGAACATCCTCGAAGCCAGGCGACACGTCGACCGCGATCGCCTCCTGCCGTGCACGAACTGCGGCATGGCCCCACTGTCGGCGGAACTCGCTCGTGGCAAGCTGCGCGCGCTCGGCGCCGGCGCCAGACTCGCGCGGCAGCAGCTCGGCTGAGATCGCGGACCGGCTGCATGGATCTGGCGCTGCGCGGCAAGCTCATCGTGGTCGTCGGCGCGAGTGGTCTGCTCGGCCGCGCCACCTCGCACGCCCTCGCCGCGGAAGGCGCGCGGCTCGCGCTGCTGGGCCGGGACCTCGCCGCGCTGGAGCGGGTGGCCGCCGAAGTCCGTGACCGTGGCGCCGAGCAGGCGCTGGCCTTTCGCTGCGACGTCGCCGACGCGGCGTCCACCGATGCGGCCATCGAGGCGGTCGAGCACGAGCTGGGCCCGATCGACGTACTGATCGCCGCGGCAGGTGCGGCGCAGGGCGGCCTGTTCTGGGAGATCAGCGACGACGCCTGGCGCGCGAGCCTCGAGGCCAAGCTATTCGGCAGCATTCGCGTCCTGCGCGCGGTCGCGCCGCGCATGGTCGCACGGCGCCGGGGCCGTATCGTCGTCATCGTCGGCCATTCCGGCCGGCAACCCGAGCCACGCATGTTGCCGGGTGCAGCCGCCAACGCCGCGCTGCTCGCCATCATCCGTGGACTTGCCGAGGAAGTCGGTCCGCATGGGGTCGTCGTCAATGCGGTCAATCCAGGCCCGGTGCGTTCGCCGCGCTGGGAACGACTGATTCGTGCCGCCGCCGATCGCAACGGATGCAGTGCCGACGCGATCGAAGCCACTCAACTCGACCGTGCGGCGCTGCGCCGGCTCGGCACCGCCGACGAGATCGCGCAGCACGTGCTGTTCCTCGCCTCGGAACGCGCCGGCCACCTCACCGGTACCGCCATCACGGTCGACGGCGGCACAACCAAATCGATTTGAGTGCGCCAACGTCCAAGGAGTGCCGCAGCAGATGGTCGACCAACTCGGATACCGCGGCCGCATCGCCATCGTCGTCCCGTCCACCAATACGAGCTGCCAGCCCGAGTGCGAGCGGCTGCGGCCACGCGGGGTCACGAATCACATCGGCCGCATCAGCATCAAGGAACGGCCGCTGACCACGGAGCAGGCCTTCCTCGAGCACGTCGCGGCGATGCGCAACGGCATGCGCGAGGCAATCGACCAGGTGGTCACCTGCCAGCCGACACACGTGATCATGGGCGTGGCGCTCGAGGCCTTCTGGGGCGGAGTCGAGTCTGCCAACGCGCTGCAGCGGGAGCTCAGCGAGCGCGCTGGCGTCGGCGTCTCGATGGGATCGACCGCGACCGACACCGCGTTGCGACGGCTCGGTGCGAAGCGCATCTCGGTGCTCACGCCCCACCAGCCGCGCGGCGACGAGCAGGTTCGTCACTACTTCATCGAAGCCGGCTACGACGTCCGGCGCCTGATCGGACTCAAGTGCGCCTCCCCGGTGCTGATCGCGCACACCACGCCACAGCGGATCATTGCCGCGCTGCAAGAGCTCGATGGCGACGACGTCGATGCGATCGTTCAGGTCGGCACCAATCTGGCCGCGGTCGAACTGTGCGCCGAGGCCGAGCAGTGGTTTGGCAAGCCGGTGCTCGCCATCAATGCGGTGACCTACTGGGACGCGTTGCGGCACTCGGGGCTTGACGACAAGGTGTATGGGTGCGGGTCCGTGTTCGAGAGGTTCTGAGCGACGTCTGATTGTCGTGGTCCCTCGCGGTAACGGGGACGCGAATCATCGCTCCGCAGCGACGCCGCGCGCGACGGATGGCGCGTGCGATCAGATGCCGGACACTGCTTTGCGTTGCTCCCGATACTGCAGGTACATATTCGTGAATTCGGCCCAGGGCTCCGGTCGCGCGAACCACTGTCGGTGAATCCGGCGCAGCATCGACAGTTGCGCCGCCGGCGCCTCGTCGAGACTCATGAGCTTGCGGCCGGACTCGGCCCAGATGACATGGCCGGGCATCTGGCCCATGAGCATCCACGGCAGCCAGCCAGAAATCGCCGCATAGGAGAAGTCGGCAGGCGCACAGGCGATGCCGGGGTCGTCGACGAGAGCGAGAGGCCCCTTGAGTGTGGAGTGCGTCGCGACGATGACTTCCGGGCCCGAGGACTCGAGAGGCCACGCATCGGGCTGCAGCCAGTTGGGCGCGCGGATGTAGCTCGACTTGGTCATGTAAAGATCGCCCGCGACGATACGCCACGGGTACGAGAATGGCTTGCCGGTATCCGGCATCACGTCGCGCGAACCGAGGATGCGCGGTTCGCGTTCCGTGAAGCGAAAGCGCACCGGACCCTCGCGGTAGTGCAGCGGCCGGACCTTGCGGCCGGTGTGCGGGTTGACGATCTCGGCACCGGGCTCCAGGTACTCACCCGTGGCGAGGTCGCGGTACAGCGCGGCTTCCCAGTCGATGACGTCCCAGACCCGCTCGGCGAGCCGTTCGGTGCGGCGCAGGATCAAGCTTTCGACCTGCACGATGGGGCGCACCGGCTCGCCAGGAACCGCGAGATCGAGCGTACCGGTGAACCAGTAGTAAACATCCTGCGTGACGGTACTGGCGCGTAGCTTGAGATAGGCGGTGACATTGCCGGCCGGGGTCGTCAGATCGAGACCGCGACCGGGTTGCCGGCCGGCGGCGGATCCCGCGGCGGCATGGCTCGCGCCGTCGGCGAGCGTGGCGAGCGTCACACTGGAGGCCGCGGCAAGCCACTGCCGTCGATCGATACGCTGGGCCATGAGAGCTTCTCCTTCCCTCCGAGGCGTACAGTCTGAGCCGGCACCCGCGCGCTACAATGGCCGAACGCTCCGGGGACCGCGCAGTGAAATGACCTGGCTCAAACGCATCGGCATCGGCCTGCTGGCGATGATCGTCCTCGTATCGATCGTCGTCGTCGACTTCCTGCGCCACGGCGGACAGTTCCGCAGGCTCGAACCGGCCTTCGCCGCCAGCTGCGAGACGCAACCGCTGGAAGCGAGCGCCGAGGACGTGCAGATCGATCGCACGCGAGGCGTGGCCTACCTCTCGATCCTCGATCGCCGCGGGCTCATCGAGGGCCGAGCTGTCACGGGCACCGTGATGCTGCTCGACCTCAACGTGCCGCAGGCACGACCCCGCGCGGCACTGCTCGCCGACCCGCCGGCGTTCCGTCCTCACGGCCTGTCGCTGTACCGCGCGGGCGATGGTGCGCTGCGGCTGTTCGCGATCAATCACCCGGCCGGCGGCGGACACACGGTGGAAATCTTCGAGCAAGGCCCGACCGGCGCCTTCGCAGCGGCACGCAGCGTGCGCGACGCGCTGCTCGTCGATCCGAATGCGATCGTCGCCGTCGGTCCGAACCAGTTCTATGTCGCCAACGACACCGGCGCGCGCAACGGGTTCGAGCGCGCGACCGAACTGCTGTTCCGGCGCGGCCTCTCGACCGTAGTGTATTTCGACGGCCGCACGATGCGTGTCGCCGCGAGCGGTCTCAAGGCGGCCTCCGGTATTGCGATCAGTCGCGACGGGGCTCGCGTCTACGTCAGCGAGACCTCGGGCAACCGGATCGCGGTCTTTGCGCGCAATGCGGCCACGGGCGAGCTGCGCCCGCTCGGTCACGTTGAACTCGGCAGTGCTCCCGACAACATCAACGTCGACGGCGACGGCCGAATCTGGGTGGCTGCCCACGCGAAGATCCTGTCGCTGGTGCGCCACTTCGCCGACACCACGCAGCCTGCGCCGACGCAGATCTTCCGCCTCGAGGACCGCGCCGATCCGGCGCAGATCCGCCCGGAACAGGTCTACCTCAATCTCGGCGAACAGATCTCGGCCGGCAGCGTCGGTGCGGCGTTCGGCGGCGAGTTGCTGATCGGTTCGATCACCGAGCGCAAGCTGCTGCGATGCCGACTACCATAGACATCTCCCCAGCGCCGAACGCGCCCGCCGCGGGCCGGGCGCTCGCGCTCGCGATCGCCGCGAGTTTCGCCCTCAGCGCGCTGATCTGGTATGCGAACGCGGCACTGACGGACTTCGTGCTCGCGTAGCGTGAACCCGGTGGCCCTCGTATCTACCCGTGGCAGCTCGCCGCGCCGGACTTCTGGAGTCGGGCGACCGCCTGGACCGGTTATGTGCTGCATCAGGTCGCAATCTGGGCACTGATCTGGCGCGCGCAGCACGCCGGACTCAGATACACGGATCGTCTGAAGCCAATCAACGTGACGATTTTCGGCGTCACCGCGGGCTTCATCGTTCTGCACTTTGCACAAACGCAGCTTTTCTACGACGGGCTTGCCCAGGACGTGCCCGAATGGACGGCCATGTGGTCGGTGATCCTGCTGCTGCTCCTCGTGATCCTGATCGAGAACCGCCGTCGCGGCATCGCGCTCGGCCGGATCTGCGGTGGGTTCGTCCGCGAGGCCGGCGACGTGGCCCGGCGTTATCACGGGTACTACTTCGCCTGGGCGACGATCTACACGTTCTGGTATCACCCGATGGTCTTCACGCCGGGCCATGCGTTCGGCTTCCTTTACATGTTCCTGTTGCTGACCCAGGGCGCCCTGATCTACACGCGCGCCCACGTCAATCGCTGGTGGACACTGACGCTCGAGCTGCTGGTGCTCGCGCACGGCGTGGTCGTCGCGTTGATGAACGCCGACGGTCTCTGGCACATGTTCGGCTTCGGCCTCGCTGGCGTCTTCTTCATCACGCAGTCCTTCGGACTGGGCTGGCGGCGGTCTACGAGCTGGCTACTGCTCGCGCTGTACGGGCTGCTGCTGGTCGCGTTCTACTCGCGATGGGGCTGGCAGGACTTCCCGGCAGTGCTGCGAATCGTGAGTGGCTATTACGTAGCGCTGCCGGTACTCGCTCTCGCAATCTGGCTGGCTGCACGGGGGGCGGGTTCGAGGTCGCCGTCCGTGGCGCGGCGCCCCTAGGCGGGTCGGGTTGCCTGCCTTTTCGCCCTGATCCATAACGAGCTGCCATCCCCTGGAGTACGTCATGCCCATCAATCGCCGCGAGTTCGTCGCTTCCTCCGCCGCCGCCGTCGGCACCGCACTCGGTGTCGCCGAGAGCCTGCGCAGCACCGCCCACGCTGCGGGCGCCGGCGAACCCGACGTCATCGTGATCGGGGCCGGGCTGTCCGGACTCGGCACGGCGCTGGCGCTCGAGGAGAACGGCCTGCGGGTGCTGGTGCTCGAAGGCCGGCGCAGGGTCGGCGGGCGGATCTACACGCTGTTCGACGTGCCAGGCCACCCGGAGGTCGGCTTCAACTCGCTGGCCAATGCCTATGGGCGGACGATCGACATGGCGGCGCGAGTTGGTGTCGAGATCGTCAACCTCGCACCGAAGCTGATGGCGAACCGCGCAGACCAGGAGTTGTTCATCGACGGCCGCCACGTACCGCTCAAGGACTGGCCCTCGCATCCGCGCAATCCGTTCACGGGTGAGATGAAATCACAGCCGCCCTGGGCCTGGGCGGATGCGATATTCAAACGCCACATGCCATTCCAGGATCTCGAGAACTGGTACGACCCGAAGTATTCGCAGTACGACATCTCCGTTCACGAGTTCCTGACGTCGACCGGCGCGAACGACGCGATGATCCGTCTCGGCTACGACACGAACATCGCCTATGGCACGACTTCGCGCGACGTCTCGCTGCTGATGCAGGCCTACTCGGACCATTGGCAGGCGGTCAACCGCGGCACGCTGATGGGCTTCTCGCGCACGGGCGCAGCGAATGCCGCGAGCGGCGCACAGCCGCCGCCCACCGGCGCCGGTAACGCGGCGCCGGCGGCGGGCGGCGCATTGCTCGGCATGATCAAGGGCGGCAACCAGCGGCTACCGGAGGCGATGGCGCGGCGGCTCAGGGGCGATCTGCTGCAGAACAGGCGCGTCGTTGCGATCGAGACCGGCCCGGGCGGCAGCAAGGTAAGCTGCGCGGATGGCACGAGCTATCGCGCGAAGGCGGTGGTCTGCACGATGCCGTACTCGACGCTGCGTCACGTGGCGATCGATCCGCTGCCACCGCCACCTCAACTGCAGGCTATCGAGACGCTCGGCTACATTCCGATCACGCAGTTTCACGTCGTGCCGAAGAAGCCGTTCTGGGAGCAGGACGGACTATCGCCGTCGATGTGGACCAACGGTCCGCTCGGCATGGTGCTCGCGCAGCGCTTCTTCGGTAACCATGACGAGGTGACGAGTCTGACAGTCTGGTGCCGGGGCGCGAACGGTCTTTTCATCGACCGTTTCGGCTTCGAGGGTGGCAAGCGGCTGATCCTCGACGAATTCGCGCGACTTCGCCCAGCGTCGAAGGGCAAGCTCGAGATCGCCGCAGTCCATTCCTGGACCGCCGATCCGTTTGCGGCGGGCGACTGGGCGATCTACCAGCCGGGTCAGGTCCGGGCCTTTCAGGGCATCCTCGCTCAGCCGCACGAGCGGCTGTTCTTCGCCGGCGAGCACACCGCCGTCGGGAGCCGCGGCGTCGAGGCCGCGCTGGAATCGGCCGAGCGGGTGACGCTCGAGGTGCTCGGCGCGCTCGGCTGAGGACCCAACAGCCGGGCTCCGATGACTCGACGCGGCCGCTTACGCTAGAGGCTGCCCCCGGCGCCGCGCCACTGCGGCCTCGGCGGACCACCAGCATCGAGCCGCTTCGGCACCACCGTAGTCCGGCCGCGCCAGCGAATCAGCCAGACGAAGCCGAACAGCGACAAGGTCATCCAGCAGAACTCGTGCATGTTCCAGTGCTCGACGCCGTAACGGGCGAGCTGCTCGAAGGCGATGAATGCGATCGTGAAGGCCATGGCGCTCGCGAGGGCACCGAGCTTCCAGGCGAGGCTACGCGCCCTGCCGCTGATCGCGATCTTCCAGTAGGCGAGCAAGAACAGCACCGTGTAGACGTTGATCAGGACCAGCCACGTCGGCTTCGGCGCGTTCAGGAAATAGTGGTTGATCCAGAACGCCGTGGCACCGAGGAAGACGATCATCGCGTAGCGCCACTCCTCGAGCGGCTCCTTGAGCACGTTCTGCCACATCCAGACCAGGAATGCGTACACCGTCCAGGTGCCGAACAGCAGTTCGTAGAACTCGACCTTGCCGGACCAGGCGTCCTCGAGCGGCGGCATCCACATGATCCAGGTTCCCTGCGCGTCAGATGCCAGGGACATTACGGAAATCTGCCAGGGTGCCTGCGCCTTATTGCAGCGG
>CAZAWM010000005.1:11073-29133 GCA_964488605.1 uncultured Steroidobacteraceae bacterium
CTGGCCGTAACGTGGAACGACACCCGTGGCGACGACTGCAGGCCGGACGGCGGCCGCGTATGCTGCAGCGATTTGGACCGGCTAAGGACCTGGTCACCGGGGGGATGGATACGTGGCTCATGCGGCGATTACCGGGTGGGGCAAATGCCTGCCGCCGGCCGTACTCAGTAACGGGGACCTCGCGACCTTCCTCGACACGGACGACGAATGGATCACGACACGCACCGGTATACGCGAGCGCCGCATTTCCCACGTCTCGCTGGCCGAGATGTCGTCGGTCGCCGCCGCGCGCGCGCTGGCGTGTGCGGGTCTAGAGGGGCGGGAGATCGACCTGATCGTCTTCGGTTCGACCAGCTACGACGACCAGTGCCCGAACATGGCCTCCGGCCTGCAGGCGAGAATCGGCGCCTCCGGCTGCGCGGCCATGGACGTCAACACGGCCTGCACGAGCTTTCTCTACGGCCTGTCGACGGCCACCGCGATGATCCGCAGCGGTGTCGCGCGCCGTGCCCTTGTCGTCGGCGCTGAGATCATCTCGCCGTTCATGGACTGGAGCGACCGCAACGTCGCGGTGCTGTTCGGCGACGGTGCGGCGGCGGTCGTGCTCGAGGCGAAAGAGCGCGAGGAAGGCGTGCTGGTCGAACGCCTCGGCTGCTATGGCGATGCGCGCGAGATCTTGCGGATTCACGGCATGGGCGGCGCTTACGCGAACCAGGGTCGCATCCTCGGCGATACGCAGTGGCAGTTCGAAGGGCAGGAGATCTTCAAGCGGGCGGTGATGGGCATGGGCCACGCCTGCGAAGACGTGCTGACGCGCGCCGGGCTCGGTGCCGAGCAGATCGACCTCGTGATTCCGCACCAGGCCAACCTTCGCATCATAGAATCGGTCGCGAAACGCGCCGGATTACCGATGGAGCGCGTCTTCGTCAACGTGCAGCGCTACGGGAACATGTCCGCGGCAACCGTTCCGGTCGCGCTATGCGAGGCGCTTGAGGCTGGGTTGATCCGCCCCGGGGCGCTGCTGCTGATGCCAGCGTTCGGCGGTGGCCTGACCTTCTGCGCACACCTCGTCCGCTGGGGCGAGCGCACGACGCCGATCGGCAACACCGATGTCGATCTGCCGCCCTGTGACCGCTCGGCGCTCGAGATCGTCGGCTCGCTGCGCGCTGCGAAGGGTCATCGGGCATGAGCAGAACCGTATCCTCGGCTACAGCCATCGATAGCGATCCACGGCGACGCATGCTGCCGGTGGTCATGATGGCGCTGTTCATCGACTCGATGGGTCTCGGCATCGTGGTTCCGGTCGCGCCGCAGCTGATCATGGAGCTGACCGGCCGCACGCTAGCCGAAGCAGCGCCGATCGGCGGCTGGCTCGCCGCGTCCTACGCGATCATGCAGTTCGTGTTCTCGCCTGTCCTCGGCAATCTTTCCGATCGCTTCGGCCGCAAACCGATCCTCATGGCCTCGCTCGCCGCGCTGTCGATCGACTATCTGATTATGGGATTCGCGCCGACGCTCGCCTGGCTCTTCGTCGGTCGCCTGATCGCCGGAGTCGCCGGCGCGACTTTCGCGACTGCGAATGCCGTGGTCGCCGACATCATCCCGCCAGCCGAGCGCTCCAGGCACTTCGGCCTCAATGGCGCCGCGTGGGGCATGGGCTTCATCGTCGGCCCGGCGATCGGTGGCCTGCTAGGTGGTTATGGCCCGCGCGTGCCGTTCTTCTTCGCCGCCGGTCTCGCCGCGCTGAACTTCCTGATCGCGCTCGCCGTGCTGAAGGAAACGCTCGCTCCCGGCAATCGGCGCCGCTTCACGCTGCGCCGCGCCAATATGCTCGGCGCGCTGCGCGCACTGCGGCCGATCCCAGGCGCGATCGCGCTGCTCGTCGTACTGTTTCTGTACCAGGTCGGGCACGACACGCTGCCGTCGAGCTGGGCCTGGGTCACGATGCTCAAGTTCGGCTGGGACCAGCGTGCGGTCGGACTGTCCCTGGCCGCGCTCGGTCTCGGCACGGCGCTCGTGCAGGGCGGCCTGGTCGGTCCGTTGACGCGCAAGCTCGGCGAGTACCGCACCGCCACGCTGGGCCTGACCGGCGCGGCCATCGGCTTCGTCGGCTATGCGCTTGCGCCGAGTCCGGGGTGGATGTTCGTCGTCATCGTGCCGGCCTCGCTGCTGGGTCTCACGATGCCATCGGTGCGCGCCATCATGTCGCGGGCAGTGCCGGCCAATTCGCAAGGTGAACTGCAAGGCGCCATCAGCGCCGTCGTCAGCTTCACAGCGATCGTCGTACCGTTCTCGATGACCCAGCTGATCCACGTCGCGACGCGCACCGACGGCGGCTGGTACTTCCCAGGCGCACCTTTCGCGGCAGGTGCGCTCGCTCTGCTCATCGGCGTCGTGCTGTTCACGCGCGCCGCCGCCGCGCATCGGACACGGGCGGCTGCCGCAGCGGGCCGCTGAGCGCGCAACCGTAGTCCCCATTGCCCGCGTGATGCCGCAGACAGGGAAACGAAACGGCCCGCGAAGGGGGGCTCCGCGGGCCGTTGACTGACCTGTGCCTGTCGTCTGGCTACTTCTTGGCGGTTTTCTTCTTGGCCGCCACCCTTGCGCCTCTCTTCGGATCCTTGGGTCTGCTCTTGCCGAAGCTACCCGCGTAGATCTTGCCGCGGCGGGTGCGACGATCTCCCTTGCCCATTCGATGCTCCATGTGCAAGCAACGCGCGAAATCGCGTGGCGCCGATTCTAGGCTGGTCGTGCGCGACTGTCACGCCGTGACCAGCGCTCAGCGGTAGCGCATCTGCAGCTTCTCGAGCGCTTTTGCACCAGGAATCAGCTTCGAGAACGGCAGCTGATTGAGCGGCACGTCCGGCGTCCGGTTGACGGCGTGAAACTCGTGGTCCGCGTCACGCAGGTGTAGCAGTCCGGTGACGTACTCCCCCCTGTTCATACGCTCGAGCACGTAGTTTTGCGCACGGGTGGCATCGCCGGGATCATAGGCCGCATCGAGCTTGTGCAATCGGATTTGGCTGCCGTCGTGCATCACCACGGACTGGGTCTCGCCGGCTGCATAATCGACGGTGATCTCGCGTTCGATTGGCACGAAGTCCGCGTTGACCACGGGCTCATAGTGCTCGCGCGTATAGGCGTAACTCTTGGTCGAACCCTCGTGATCGTTGAAAGTCACGCATGGCGAGAGCACGTCGATCAGCGCAAAGCCAGGATACTTGAGGCCCGCCTGTATCAGCGGAACGAGCTGCGCCTTGTCGCCCGAGAAGCTGCGCGCGACGAAGCCAGCGCCGAGCCGCATCGCGAGCAGAACGGCATCGATGGGGGGCTGGACATTGACGTCGCCCTTCTTGGCTTTCGAGCCGATGTCAGCTGAGGCCGAGAACTGTCCCTTTGTGAGTCCGTAGACACCATTGTTCTCGATGATGTAGAGCATGTTCACGTTGCGCCGGATCGCGTGGCAGAACTGCCCGAGACCGATCGACAGCGTGTCGCCGTCGCCCGAGATGCCGATGTAGTACAGATTGCGGTTTGCCGCGTTGGCGCCGGTTGCGATCGAAGGCATGCGGCCGTGCACAGAGTTGAAGCCGTGGCCACCGCTGACGAAGTAGGCGGTCGTCTTCGACGAACAGCCGATGCCCGACAGCTTGACGATGTCGTGCGGCTCGGCAGAGATGCCCCAGCAGGCCTCGATGACCGCAGCGGTGATCGAATCGTGGCCGCAGCCCGCGCAGAGCGTCGACAGCGCGCCCTCGTAGTCGCGCCGCGTCAGACCGAGCGCGTTCTTCGGCAGGCTGGGATGTGCAACCTTGGGCTTCGGAATGAAGGTCATGACTGGACTCCCGCGAGGCTGGCGCGCCGGCCTTCTCCGAATTCGCCGAGCACGCCTTCGACGATGAACTTCGAGGAGACGGGCAAGCCACTGTAGTGCAGCAGCGATCGCAGCCTTTCCTTGGGCACACGCGTCTCCAGGGTCAGCAGCGACCGGAGCTGGGCGTCGCGGTTCTGCTCGACGACGAACAGCAGCCGGTGATCGGCAAGGAACGTCTCGACCTCCTCGCCGAAGGGAAAGGCGCGGACGCGCATGTAGTTGAGCTGCACGCCGCGGGCACGGAGGATGTCGAGCGCCTCGTGCACGGCGCCGTCGGAGCTGCCGATCGTCACGATCGCGATGTCGGTGCGCGGATCCTGCTCGATCACGGGCTTGGGCACGTAACGCTTGGCGGTCTGGAACTTGCGCAGTAGGCGGTCCAGCACGAGCTGGTATTCGGCCGAATCCTCGGTGTAGGTGCCCAGCTGCGTGTGACCGGAGCCGCGCGTGAAGTAGGCGCCCTTGCGGTGCACGCCCGGGAACGTCCGGTAGGGAATGCCGTCCTCGTCCTTGTCGAGGTAACGATAGAACCTGTCGATCTTCTCGAGCTCTTCTCGGCCTAGCACCTTGCCTCGGTCGGGCTGCCACGAGTCGTCCCACTTGAGCTCGCGGCACATCCAGTCGTTCATCCCGATGTCGAGATCCGACAGGACGATGACCGGCGTCTGCAGCCTTTCGGCGAGGTCGAAGGCCTGCACCGCCATGTAGAAGCACTCCTCCGGGTTCGACGGATAGAGGCAGACGTGCTTGGTGTCGCCGTGCGAGGCGTAGGCGCAGGCCATGATGTCGCACTGCTGGGTGCGAGTCGGCATGCCCGTAGAAGGCCCGACGCGCTGCACGTCGAAGATCACCGCGGGGATCTCGGCGTAGTAGCCGAGTCCGAGGAATTCATTCATCAGCGAGATGCCAGGGCCTGAGGTCGCGGTGAAAGCGCGGGCGCCGTTCCAGCTCGCGCCCAGGACCATGCCAATCGACGCCAGTTCGTCCTCGGCCTGGATGAAGGCGAAGTTGTTCCGTCCGGTCTCCGGATCGACCCGCAGCCGGTCGGCGAAGCTCTTGAAGGCGTCCATCAGCGAGGTCGACGGCGTGATCGGGTACCAGGCTGCCACCGTTGCGCCGGCATACACGGCACCGAGAGCGGCGGCCGTGTTGCCGTCGATCATGATGTGCCCTGCCGTGCGGTCCATCTTCTCGACGCGCAGCGGCAAGGGGCACTGGAAGTACTGTCTCGCGTAGTCGTAGCCGAGCTGGATGGCCTGCATGTTGGAGTCGACCAGCGCCGGCTTCCTAGCATAGGTCTCGGCTAGTAGTTCACGGATCCTTTCGACGTCAAGGTCGAGCAGCGCCGCGAGGACGCCAGCATAGCAGATGTTCTTCATCAGGATGCGCGTGCGAACCCCCTTGAAATTCTCGTTGCAGAGCTTCGCGAGCGGCACGCCGAGCACCGTGATGTCTTCGCGCTTCAGCAGCGCTGGACGCGGCCAGGTCGAGTCGTAGATCAAGTAGCCACCGGGGGCGACTTCGCGCAGGTCGCGGCCATAGGTTTCGGCGTTCATGGCGACCATCAGATCGACCTTGCCCGAGCGCGCAACGTAGCCATCTTTGGAAACCCGGATCTCGTACCAGGTCGGCAATCCCTGGATGTTCGACGGAAAGTAGTTCTTGCCCATCACCGGGATGCCGCTGCGGAAGATCGATTTCATCAGCAGCGTATTGGCGCTCGCCGAGCCCGTGCCGTTTACGGTGGCGATCTTGATCACGAAGTCGTTGACGCGCGAAGGAGCAGGAGACATGGTGTTCCTCGAGGGGCCTCGTGTGCAGTTCGCCCCCTTTCAGGCGGATTTCAACGCGGCGGCGGCGCTCGCCGACGGCTGGTCGGCCGCATGCGGCCACTTGATGATCGACTTCTGCATGTCCCACGCAGCCGTGGGGCAGCGCTCGGCGCACAGGCCGCAGTGCACGCAAAGATCCTCGTCCTTGACCATCACGCGGCCCGTCTGCTTGAGCGGCTCGCTGACGAAAAGCGCCTGCGCGAGATTCCTTGCCGGAGCCTTGAGCCGAGAGCGCAGATCCGCTTCCTCGCCATCGTGGGTGATGGTCAGGCAGTCGACGGGGCAGATGTCGATGCAGGCGTCGCATTCGATGCAGAGCTTGGCGTCGAATACGGTCTGCACGTCGCAATTGAGGCAGCGCTGCACCTCTTCCGCCGCCTGTTCGGCCGTGAAACCGAGTTCGACTTCTATGTCGAGCTTCTTGAACCGCTCCTTGAGCGAGACGTGCGGCATCAGGCGCCGCTCGAGCGGCGAGTAATCGTTGGCATAGGCCCACTCGTGCATGCCCATCTTGCGGCTCTGCAGGTTCACGCCGGGAGGCAGGCGCTGGGTCAGCGGCAAGCCGTGACAGTGCAGATGGATCGAGATAGCGGCCTGGTGGCCGTGCTCGACGCCCCAGATGATGTTCTTCGGTCCGAATGCAGCGTCGCCGCCAAAGAACACGCCCTTGCGCGTCGATTCGAAGGTCACCGGATCCACTCGCGGCATGTCCCACTTGTCAAACTCGATACCGAGATCGCGCTCGATCCAGGGGAACGCGTTTTCCTGACCGATCGCGAGAATCACATCGTCAGCCGGGAAAAATTCCTCGCCGGTGACACGCTCGGCCGTGATGCGGCCCTGCGCGTCGATGTCGTAGTCCATGATGTCGAACACCATGCCCTTGAGCCTGCCGTCCTCGACGACGAAGCGCTTCGGCGCGCGGTTGATCACGATCCCGACGTTCTCTTCCTCGGCGTCCTCGAGCTCCCATTCGCTTGCCTTGAAGAAGGCGCGTGGCTTGCGCGCCATGACTTTGACGTTCCTGGCGCCGAGCCTGAGGCTGGTGCGGCAGCAGTCCATCGCCGTGTTGCCGACACCGATGATCAGCACGTTCTCGCCGATGCGGTCCACGTGCCCGAATGCGACCGATTCGAGCCAGGTGATGCCGATGTGGACGTTGGCCGTGGCTGCGTCGCGGCCCGGCAGGTGCAGGTCCTTGCCCTTGGGTGCGCCGCTGCCGATGAACACCGCGTCGTAGCAGCCCTCGTCCAGCAGCTGACGCAGGCTGCGTACCGGCGTGTTGAGCCGCAGATCCACGCCCATCTCGATGATCGCGCCGATCTCGTCGTCGAGCACGCTGGCCGGCAGGCGAAACGAGGGAATGTTGGTGCGCATCAGGCCACCGGGCTCGCCCCACTGCTCGAAGATCGTGACTTCGTAACCGAGCGGCATCAGGTCGTTGGCGACCGTCAGCGAGGCGCAGCCAGCACCGATCAACGCCACGCGTTTGCCGTTCTTGATGTGCGGGATGGCTGGCAGGCGCGAGCGGTACTCGTCCTTGTGGTCGGCGGCGACGCGCTTGAGCCGGCAGATCGCCACCGGCTTCTTCTCGACGCGGCCACGCCGGCAGGCCGGCTCGCAGGGTCGATCGCAGACCCGGCCGAGAATGCCTGGGAACACGTTCGACGCGCGATTGACCATGTAGGCATCGGTGAACCGACCTTGCGCGATGAGCCGGATGTACTCCGGCACGTCGGTGTGGGCCGGGCAGGCCCACTGGCAGTCGACGACCTTGTGGTAATAGTCCGGATGCGACGTGTCCGTCGGCTTCATCCCTCGAGCCCCCGTCCGGCTGCGTGCCGATAGCGTTACCGAGTATCGGCGACACTCGCTGCATTGTCACCGTGGACAGGTGTCGGCGAATCCGGAGAATGCGCAACAATCCTCAGCGCGGTTTCTCCGCCTTTCCGACGCCAGCCATGCAGCCTACGCCCACCGAGATCAAGGTTCGCCGGCAGTCCCGACTGCTCGAGGTCAGTTTCGATGACGGCTCGCGTTTCGAACTGCCTTTCGAGTTCCTGCGCGTGCACTCACCGTCGGCAGAGGTCAAGGGCCATGGGCCGGGCCAGGAGACGCTCGTCGTCGGCAAACAGGACGTCGGGCTGCGCGGCATCGAGCCGGTCGGCCAGTACGCCGTGCGGCTGATCTTCGACGACGGCCACGACAGCGGCCTCTACAGCTGGACGTATCTGTACGAGGTCGGCCGCAACCGCGAGGCGCTCTGGCGGCGTTACCTCGAGCGAGTGGCAGAAGCCCGCGGCAGCGGCGCGGAGAAGTCTAATTTCGATTAGAAAACAACTGCTTAGACCTCTTCTGTGCTATCTTTACAGTCCGTGACACACCCGCCCCGCAACGACCGCACGGACTTCGGCTTCGAGGAGATTCCCTGGCACGAGAAGGCGCGCCGAGTACGCGGCGTGTTCGACTCGGTCGCGCCGCGCTACGACCTCATGAACGACCTGATGTCGGGCGGCTTGCATCGCCTCTGGAAGGATTTCCTGATGTCGCTGACGCACCTGCGGCCGGGGCAGCGGGCTCTCGACGTCGCGGGCGGCACCGGCGACATCGCCGAGCGGCTGCTGCGCCAGGTCTCGCCGGGCGGTCGGGTCGTGCTGACCGACATCAACGCGCAGATGCTGTCCCGCGGGCGCGATCGACTGATCGACACGGGCATCGTGCAGGGGATCGACTACGTACAGGCCAATGCAGAGTGCCTGCCGTTCGCGGAGGGCAGCTTCGATTGCGTGACCATCGCTTTTGGCCTGCGTAACGTGACCGACAAGACGGCAGCGCTGCGCTCGATGCGCCGCGTGCTCAAGCCGGGTGGCCAGCTGCTCGTGCTCGAGTTCTCGCAGCCGTCTGTGCCGGCTCTCAAGCCCATCTACGATGCCTACTCGTTCCGCGTACTGCCCCTGCTTGGCCAGCTCGTGGCCGGCGACGCCGCGAGCTACCGCTACCTCGCCGAATCGATCCGCAGGCATCCCGACCAGGAGGCGCTGCTGACGATGCTCCGCGATGCGGGGCTCGTCGACTGCCGCTACCACAATCTCGCAGGTGGCATCGTCGCCGTGCATCGCGGCTACCGGGACTGAGTCGCCACTTCGATGCTGACCGCCACGATCGAGAACCTGCTGAACCGCAATCTCGGCTCCTCGCCGACAGCGCAGGACCTGTGCGCCGAACTCGCCGGCCGGCGCTTCGCCATCGTCGTCAGCACGCTTGGTCTGCGGGTCGTGGTCGAGTCGCTCGGTCACTCACTGCGCGTCACGCGGGTACGCGATGAAATGACCGAGCCGCCCTGCGATGCGGAGATCGAAGGCTCGCCGATCAGTCTGATGGCGCTCGCCGGGGGTGCCCCCGAAGTCGTGATCCAGCGCGGCGACGTGCGGATCCGCGGCGACGCGGAGATCGCCGAGCGCTTCCAGCGGCTGGGCCAACTGCTCCGTCCCGACGCCGAGGAGGAATTCGCGGCGCTGTTCGGCGACGGTGTGGCGCACCAGTTCGCGCGCGTCGCGCGCAGCCTGCTCGACTTCGGTCGTCGCGCGAGCACGACCACCGTGCGCAATGTAGCCGAGTACCTTGCCCACGAGAGCCGGGATCTCGTGCCACGCGCGGAGGCCGATGTCTTCCTCGGTGAAGTGGACCGTCTGCGCGAGGACGTCGACCGCTTCGAGGCCAGGCTCGCCGCGGTCGAGTCCCGTCGGGCGGAGCCACGCGCCGGGGACGCGGGATGAAGCCGCGCGTCTTTCTGCGCCTGATCGAGATCCAGCGCGTGCTCGTGCGCCATGGGCTCGACGAATTCGTCCGCGAGACGCGACTCTACAGACCGCTGCGGTTCGTCTTCCTGCTCTCGCCGTGGACCTGGCTCGAGCGCCGTCATGGCGCGAGCCGCGGCGAGCGTCTGCGCCTCGCGCTGCAGGAGCTCGGCCCGATCTTCGTCAAGTTCGGGCAGGCCGTCTCGACCCGTCGCGACCTTCTACCTGACGACATCGCCGTCGAACTGGCCAAGTTACAGGATCGGGTGCCGCCGTTCGATGCCGGCACGGCCCGCGCCATCATCGAGGAGGCCTACGGCCGGCCAATAGAGGAGATGTTCGCGGAGTTCTCGACCGAGCCGCTGGCCGCCGCATCGATCGCCCAGGTCCATGCCGCACGGCTCCCCACCGGCGAGGACGTCGTCGTCAAGGTGCTGCGCCCCGGGATGCACGCCGTGATCGAGCGCGACCTCGAGGTCATGCACGAGCTCGCGGGGATCGCAACACGCAATTCGGGCGAAGCGCGCAGGCTGCGACTCGACGAGGTCGTCGACGAGTACGAGAAGACCATCCTCGACGAGCTCGACCTGATGCGCGAGGCCGCGAACGCCGCCCAGCTCAAGCGCAATTTCGCCGGCAGCGATCTGCTGCACGTTCCGGCGGTGTACTGGGACTGGTGCCGTATCAACGTCATGGTGATGGAGCGCATCTACGGCGTGCAGATCAGCGACATGGCGCGTCTGCGCGAGGTTGGCACCAACATCCCGCTGCTTGCCGTCAATGGCGTGAAGATCTTCTTTACCCAGGTGTTCCGGCACAACTTCTTTCACGCCGACATGCATCCAGGCAACATCTTCGTGCTGGTCGATGAACCGGCCAAGCCGCGCTACGCGGCGGTCGATTTCGGTATCGTTGGAACGCTCGACCCGCGCGACCAGCAGTATCTCGCCGAGAACTTCCTCGCGGTCTTCGATCGCGACTACCGCCGCGTCGCCGAGCTGCATGTAGAGTCAGGCTGGGTGCCGCCCGATACGCGCGTCGACGAGATGGAGTCCGCGATCCGCACGGTGCTCGAGCCGATTTTCAACAAGCCGCTGCGCGACATTTCTTTTGGCACCATACTGCTGCGCCTGTTCGAAATCTCGCGGCGTTTCGACATGCGAATCCAGCCGCAGCTAATCCTGCTGCAAAAGACCTTGCTGAATATCGAAGGTCTGGGGCGCCAGATCTACGACGAACTCGACATCTGGCAGACGGCAGCGCCGATCCTGCGCGAGTGGATGCAGGAGCGCGTGAGCGGCGCGGCCATGATCCGCAGTCTGCGCGCGCAGCTACCGGAACTCTTTCAGGCCGCACGCGCGCTGCCGCCGCTGATCCGCGGCGCCGTGCAGCGCGCACAGGACGGCACGCTGCGCCTGCAGGTCGAGAGCCGCGATCTGGACGAGAACATCCAGCGCCTGCAGCGCACGATCGAGCGCTCGGATCGACGCCGCGATCGCGTGACCATTGGCACGGCGCTGCTGCTCGGCGGCCTCGTCTGGCTGGCGGTTGACCGCGAACCTGCGTGGGCGGGCTGGCTGCTCGCGATCACCGGTGCATGCGTATCCCTTTGGTGTTACATTCGGTACCGCTAGGGCCGATCCTCAGCGGCCCGATGCGCTTTCAGCAATCCAGATACGCTGCTGCGTCTGAGTCTGCTGCTGCTCCATGAGCCGCTCCCGCTCGCGAATCTGCGGCTCCTGCTGCGCTCGCTCGCAGCTCCTTGATGCTAGCGCGGTCCCGCGGAACCGCTTGCGGATTTTGGCTCGATCCACAAGGCCCGCGCGCGCGCGCAGCACTCGCCGTCCTCATCGAACAGCGCCGTGCCGACTTCGCACTTGCGCCCCTCGCGCCGGATGACCCAGCCGGCAATGACGCAGGGCTCGTCGACGTGCACACGACGATCGACATGCGCGGTGAACTCGCCGAGCAGCATGAGGCGGCCGTCCGGCGACGCCGCGGACCAGCCCGGACAGTCGAGCGCCGCCCACATAAACTCAGGCGCCACCTTGCCGTCCGCTGCGGCCAACGAGGCATCGGGCAGCCAGGGCGCCGCGACCAATGGCGCGCCGTCGATGTGGCCGGCGAAGATGCGCAGACCGTCGCCACGGCCACGACGGGTGCCGCAGACGAAGCAGCCATCGAAAGGGTGGGCGCGAAATCCGGCGAACTGCTGCGAGGCATGCAGAGCCGCTTCGTATCCTGGAGACGCCGGGACGTCCAGCCCAAGATCGAAATCGAGTTCGCTCGGAGCAGTCTCGGCGATCAGGTCCGCACCGAATCGCAGCTCGAACACGCCCGGCGCCCGCGGCAGTACGTGCATGATCACGTCGAGCGGCGGCGGCCGATGCAGCCGCACGCGCACCGTCTCGTCGGCGAGCCGCGCGAGACAGCCGCAGACGTAGCCTCCGTTGCCCGAGTCGGGCGGGCCGCGAAAGCGACGATCGATCCGAATCAGGCTGCCGTCGGTCACGGCTTGCGCTCCTCGCACAGCTGCAGATCGACGCCGAACTCCCCGCCGAGCTCGACGTCGATGACACGCCACCCGTCCAGTCCACGACGAGGCGCCGCCGCCGTGAAGCGAACGCCGCGCGTCGCAAGAGAATCGATGGCGCTGTCCAGATCGGGCACGCCGAAAGAGATCAGGAACACTCCCTCCCCACGCTCGGCGAGACGGCGCCCGGGCAGGCCTGCCGGATCGGTCGGCTGAACCAGCACCAGCCACGTCGATCCGATGAGCAGACGCGAGGCGATCACGCCGCGACCCGGCAATGCCTCCACAGGTCCCGGCGCGATGCCGAACGTGGCGGCGAAACGCTCGCGCGTACGCTCCAGATCGCGCACGAGCAGGTTCACGTGGTGTACCGATTCGAGCACCGGCCTTACCTCCGGCGGCTACTGATGCCCCACAGGGTCAGCGATGTCAACGACGCGCAAACCGATCCGATCGAAAGCCAGAGCATGGAGCGCTGCAGCAAGGGGGCGATGAATCCGATCGTGGTGCTGCCGAGCAACAAGCCGACGAAGGACTGGACCGAGGCGACCGAGCCGCGCACGCGAGGGAACATGTCGAGCATGCGCAGCGTGATCGGCGCAAACGAAACCTGGATACCGAAGGAGATCAGCGCGATCGATGCCTGCTGCGCGAGACGCGGCGGCGCATCGAGGCTGGCGTTGAACAGCATCGCGGCGGCCGCTGCCGCGATCGACACCGCATAGCCCATAAGTACCTGGTGATGCGGCTGCCAGTGCCCGGCGAGCCGGCCGGAGACCCATGCCCCACTCATGAAGCCAAGTACGATCGGTACGAACAGTGCCGCGAAAGCCGTCTCGGGCAGGCGCCAGTGATCGAAGACGATCGCGGGTGCAGAACCGACGTATAGGAGGGCTGCCGAGAAACTCAATCCCGCGGCCAGCGCCAGCGGCAGGAAGCGCGGATCGCGCGCAATCCGCCACGAGGTCGCGGCGAGCGAGCCCGCATGGAGGGGTACACGCATGGCCGGCGGGTACGATTCGTTCAACAGCATCAACACCGCAACCCACAGGGTCAGGCCGAACAGCGCCAGAAACCCGAATACCGCGCGCCAGCCAAACCAGACGTGGATCCAGCCGCCAACCACCGGAGCCACGGCCGGCGCGACGCTGAATACCATCGTGACCGCGCTCATGAGCCGCTGCGCGTCGGGACCGTCGAAGCGGTCGCGGATCACGGCGCGTCCGACTGCCATACCGACACCGGCAGTCATGCCCTGCGCGGCGCGGAACAGTAGCAGCGTCGAGTAGCTTGGCGCGAAGGCGCAGAACAGCGATGCGCAGGAATAGATACCGATGCCCCAGAGCACGACCGGCCTGCGCCCGAGCACATCCGACAGGGGTCCGTGCAGGAGAGCCGTAAACGCGAAAGGCACGAGATAAGCCGTCAGCGCCTGCTGCATTTCGAGAGGACCGATGCCGAACTCAGCCTGCATGGCGCGAAAGCTTGGGAAGAACGTGTCGATCGAGAATGGGCTGAGCATCGACAGCGCGCCGAGCAGCACGGCGAGCCCGAGCGGGACCGAGCGTCGGCTCATGCCGGGCGCTTCCAGAACGACTGCATCTCGATGAATGTGAACGACGCGGACCAGGTGATCAGCACGAAGCCAGCCAGCGCCTCGGGCCCGGCGAGGATGCGGATCGGGCCCTGCGGCACGATATCGCCGAGACCAAGCGTCGTGTAGACGACGGCGGAAAAATAGCCGCAGTTGATAAGGTCCAGCGCGCCGATGCCCTGCAGGGAACCGTACACGGGATCCTGCAGCAGCCATAGGTAACCGAGGCCGAACAGGAAGATCTCGATGCTATGGATGGTGAGGATCGCGAAGATCAGCAGCAGCACTCGCGGCCGGCGGCGGATCCGTAGCTTCGGCAGGGTACCCGACAGCCAGGCGAGCGCCTCATAGTGCAGCAGTACACACGTCGCGACGAGCATGATCGCGACGCTGGCGACGACCGGGACGACGGCCTGCTGCAGCAGAGGGTCTACCAACTGTCAGCCTGCTCGCAACCCGCGGAGGAACGCCGTGGGATCCTCGCCGCGCTCGAGCACCTCGACGAGCGCCGAGCCGACGATCACGCCATCGATATGCCCGGCAAGACGTGCAACCTGTTCGCGCGAACGGATCCCGAAACCGGCGCAAACCGGCAGTCGGGAGGCCCTGCGTGCGGCGGCCAGATACTCGAGCACGGTATCCGGTACGTCGACGTTCCTGCCAGTGGTGCCGGTCATCGTCACGGCATAGACGAAGCCCTCGCTCGCGGCACAGACCTGCGTGAGGCGCTGCGGCGTCGTGACCGGCGTGACCATCTGTACCAGCGCAACGCCGCGCGCGCCGAGCGCTTCACGCAGTTCCTCTCCCTCGTCGAACGGCAGGTCCGGCACGATGAAGCCACAGACGCCGGCCGCGCTCGCGTCGGTCGCGAGACGCCCGAAACCATACTGCAGCAGCGGATTGAGGTAGCTCATCAGCACGAGCGGCGCTGCGGGACGCTGCATCGCGCCGAGCTCGGCGAGGATCCAACGCAAGCTGACACCCTGGCGAAGTGCTTCCTGACTCGAGCGCTGGATAGTCACGCCGTCGGCCATGGGATCGGTGAACGGGACTCCGATCTCGACGACGTCGGCCGCCGACGCGACCGCCGTCAGATCGTCGCGGAACCGCGCGGCGCTCGGGTAGCCTGCGGTCATGAACGCCACGATCGCGGGCGTGCCGCGCACTGCGGCCGAGCGTATCGCCGCAGTGAGCCGATCGCGCGGCGCCGCGTGAGCAAGCGCAGCACTATCGGGCGTCGCGACGGCGCTCACCGGCGCACTCCGGAGAGGATCGTCGCCTGCAGCGTCGGCATGTCCTTGTCGCCGCGCCCCGATAGACAGATCAGCGCACTGCGGCCGGGATGCCGCTGCGCCCAGCGCTTCGCACCGTGCAGCGCATGCGCGGTCTCGATCGCCGGCAGAATGCCCTCCATCTCGCAGCACTCGCGCAGCGCCTCGAGCGCCTCGGCGTCGCTTGCCGACTCGTACCGGACGCGACCGGCTGCCATCAACAGCGCGTGCTCCGGACCGACGCCCGGATAATCGAGCCCTGCGGACACCGAATGTGTCTCCTGAATCTGTCCGTCGGCGTCCTGCAACAGCAGCGAATAGCTACCCTGCAGCACACCCGGCCGCCCATAGGACAGGCTCGCCGCATTATCGCCGAGACCGGGTCCGCGACCGCCAGCTTCGACACCGACGATCTCGACGCTGCGGTCGGCGATGAAGGCATGGAACATGCCGATCGAGTTCGAGCCGCCGCCGACACAGGCGAACACGGCGTCAGGCAGGCGACCGCAGGTCTCGAGGTACTGCGCCCGCGCCTCGCGACCGATCACGGCCTGCAGTTCGCGGACGAGGTACGGATAGGGGTGGGGACCGACGGCCGAGCCAAGCAGATAGAAAGTGCCGAGCGGATCGGAGACCCAGTCGCGCAGTGCCTCGTCGATGGCCGCACGCAGGGTCTTGTCGCCACCCGTCACCGGGCGGACCTCGGCGCCGAGCAGTCTCATGCGCCCGACGTTCGGTGCCTGGCGCTCCATGTCGATCGCTCCCATGTAGACGATACAGGGCAGACCGAGGCGGGCGCAGGCCGCAGCGCTCGCAACGCCGTGCTGGCCCGCACCGGTCTCGGCGACGATACGCCGCGCGCCGAGGCGTTGCGCGAGCAGCGCCTGACCCAGCGCATTGTTGATCTTGTGCGCGCCGGTGTGCGCGAGATCCTCGCGCTTGAACCAGATCTCCGCACCCCAGCGCCGCGACAGCCGCGGCGCATGACTGAGCGCAGTCGGCCGTCCCACCCAGGTGCGCAGCTCGTGCCCTAGCTGCCCCTGGAAGTCCTCGCTGTGCAGGTGTTCGCGGATGCCCCGTTCGAGCCGCTCGAGCGCCGGGATCAGCATCTCCGGCACATAGCGGCCGCCGAACGGACCGAAACGCCCGCGCGCGTCCGGAAAGCCGCCAGCGATCTCGGTGGCAAGCAGCTGCTCGCTTTCGGCAGTACTGACGGCATTCATACATTCAACTCCCGGAAGGTCGCCCGCGCCTCCCTGACGAAATCGTGAATCCTCTGCGGCGACTTCACGCCGGGCTCGACCTCGACGCCGCTCGAGACGTCGACGCCGTAGGGTCGCACGTGGCGGATGGCTGCGCGGACGTTTTCGGGCCGCAGACCGCCTGCCAGCACCAGTTCCGCCCTGACAGCCAGTCGCGCGGCCTCGTCCCAGTCCCCGACGCGGCCCGTGCCGGAAACGGGCCCCTCGAACAGCAGCCGCGCGGGCAGCGGATCGGGTATCGGACGCCCCGCGCGGACCACCGGCAGCAGCTCCGCGCGCGTACGCGGCCGCAGTCTAGCGAAATCCTCGAAGTCGCTCTGCAACATGTCGGGCGCGAAGTCGCGCTCGATGCGTTCGTGCAGCGCCTCATCCGGATGCTTCGTCACGGCGACGCAGCGCACACGCCCGCGCGCCGGTTCGGCGAGTCGGCATGCCCGCTGTGGCTCGACACGGCGTACCGACTCCGCGAACACGAAGCCGATCGCATCGACGCCAGCTTCGAGCGCGGCGCTCACCGCCTCGGCGGTCGTCAGGCCGCAGACCTTGACCCAGCCGCTGGTGCGCACGCTCATCGCCGACCACCGGCGCGCGCGGCTCGCGCAGCGCGCAGCATCGCAGCGGCAAGTGCGCCCGGGTCATCGCCCCGCATCAGCGCGCTGCCGACGAGAGCGAGATCGTAGCCAGCCGCGGCTATGCGCGCGGCGTCTTCGGGCGTGCTGACGCCGCTCTCCGCGACGCGCGCCACGCCAATGGGCAGACTCGCGGCCAGCATCTCGAGCCTCCCTGGCACGACCTGCAGCGTCACGAGGTCGCGGCAGTTCACGCCGACGAGCAGTTGCGCGCGCTGCGAGCTGCGGGCCTCAATCAGCGCCGCCGCGAGTTCGAGATCGAGCTCGTCGAAACTCTCGAGCAGCACGAATAGTCCCTGCGCCAGCGCCGCGTCGATCAGCGCCTCGAGCGGCGCGCGCGGCAGCATGCGCAGAATCACGAGCACGCCTCCGGCGCCGGCTGCTCTCGCCTCGAGCACCTGATAAGGGTCGACAAGGAAATCCTTGCGCATCGCGGGGATCGGCGCCTCGCGCAACGACAGCGCGCGCGCCGCTTGCTCGAGGTGCGACATCGAACCGTCGAAGCGGCTCGGCTCGGTCAGCACCGACACCGCGGCGGCGCCGGCCTCGGCGTAGGACAGCACCCGCGCGGCAACGTCCCAGGCTGCGGCGACGCCGAGCTGGCCGACCGCCGGCGAGCGCAGCTTCAGTTCGGCGATCAGGTCGAACCCCGCACTCGAGAGGCGCAGAGACGGCGGCGGTGGCAACCGCGTAATGAAGGCGCGCAGCGCGACCTCACTGCGCAGCTGCCGCGCGCGTTCGACTCGGGCGGCACTGGCCTCGCGCATGGTGGCGAGGAAGTCCTCGCTCACGGCCGGCGCTCCATCGCCGGACGACGACCGAAGTCGGCGATTGCGGCGAGTACGCGCGCCGCCGAGCCGTCGTCGATCGCGCGCGCGGCACGCGCGACGCCCTCGCGCGGGTCGCGGCTCTGGTCGGCGGCCTCGAGCGCCAGCGCCGCGCCGAGCAGCAGCGCGTCGCGGTGCGCAGCGCGATCCTCGCCGCGCAGCGTCGCGGCGAGCGCCGCGGCATTCTCGGCGGCCGTGCCGCCCGCGAGATCCGCCGGCGCGCATTGGGGCAGTCCGAAGTCGGCGGCCGACCGGCGCCGTGCCTCGACTCTGCCGTCGCGCACATCGAACACCGTAAACGGCGCGGCCGGCGTCGGCTCGTCCCAGCCGTTGTCGCCGAACACGACGAAAGCGCGCTGCACCTCGAGTCCCGCGAGCGTCTCGGCCATCAGCGCGGCGACGTCCGCTGCATAGGCGCCGATCAGGTAATAAGGGGGTCGC
>CAZAWM010000006.1:0-28931 GCA_964488605.1 uncultured Steroidobacteraceae bacterium
CCTGATGACGCTGCAGTCGCACGAGGAGCACCCGCACGGCCTCACGGACCGCGACTTCGACTCGATCTTCACGTGCGACCGACCGATCATCTTCGCGTACCATGGCTATCCGTGGCTGATCCACCGCCTGACCTATCGCCGGCGCAATCACGGCAAGCTGCACGTGCGCGGCTACAAGGAAGAGGGGACGACGACGACGCCGTTCGACATGGCGGTCCGCAATGATCTCGACCGCTATCACCTCGTCGCCGACGTCATCGATCGCGTACCCGGTCTCGCCGTCCGGGCGGCCTACCTCAAACAGCTCATGCACGAGAAGCGCATCGAGCACTATCATTACATTCGGCGTCACGGCATCGATATGCCGGAGGTGCGCGAGTGGCGCTGGAGTCGAGAGCGGCGCTAGCCGCCCCTGCGCGGTTCGCCGCCTCGTCGACCCGCTCGTTAAGGCTGGCCGGCCGCTCGCCACCGGCTGAGCGTCATTGTCGCGGTGGCAGCGCCTTGACGTACTCGGCGATCGCCGCACGATCGTCGGCGCTGATCCGCGCGAGATTCCTGATGACCGCCGCCATCGATCCGCCAGCGCTGTCGAAATCGGGATCGAATCCGGTTTCGAGATAGTAGGCGATATCGCCGGCACTCCAGTCGAGCTTCGCCGGCGTGATGTTCGGGATCGTGCCGCTGCCGGACGGATTCGGTGCGCCGGCCATCCAGCGGCGCGTGTCGAGGCCGCCGAACCGGTCGCGCGGTGAATGACATTCCCCGCAATGGGACAGCGCTTCGACGAGATAACGGCCGCGCTCGGCGCGCTCGCCCTCAGCAGGCGCTACCCAGCCGGTCGTCAGATAGCGCCGCTTCCATAGGCCGATACCGCGGCGCACCGAGTACGGGAAACGCAGCTGGTGCGGTTCATCGGCGCGATCCGACGACGGCAGCGTGTCGAGAAACGCCTTGAGGTCGGCGACGTCCTGGATCGTCATCTTTGCGTACGACGTGTACGGGAAGACAGGGTAGTAGTGACGCCCGTCCGGGGACACGCCGCGCAGCATCGCGTCGGCGAATTCTGCGAGTGTCCACGCTCCGATGCCGTGCACGGGGTGGGGGGAGATATTGGGCGCAACGAACACACCGAACTCGGTTTCGAGCCGATGTCCTCCGGCGAGCAGGGGCCGTGCCGGATCCACAGCCCCGGCCGCGTCCCCCTCGGCTGCATGACAAGAAGCGCAGCCGCCCGCCCAGAACACGCTCGCTCCGCGGCTCGCGTCGCCGGTGACGCCCGCGAGCAGGTTCCGCTCGATGCCGGCGGGTCGGGTCAGGACCCAGCCGGCGATCACGGCGAGGGCCGCGACGAGCAGCGTGGCCCGCAGCGCTGCGGACACGGCGCTCAGTTCGCCGGCGCGCGATACTTCTCGTGGCAGTCCTGACAGGCGCCGCCGACCGCGCCGACGGCCGGCCGCAGCGCTTCGAGCCCGTTGCCGGCCGCGCTCTGCAGCGCCGCGGCGCGCTTGCCCAGTTCCTGCCACTTCGCCGTGAAATCGGCAACGTTGTCGAAGATGTTCGGTTGCGCGCGCGTGCCTTTAATCGTGCCGTTGTGCGAGCCGGCGGGCCACAGCGCGGCTTGATTGAGGCGGGTCACCGTCGCGATATTGTCGGCCGCGGCCTTGGCTGCGGCGGCGTCGTACGGCACGTTGCCGCGCGCCATCCCGCCGAGGATGCCGATGCTGTGGGCCAAGATTTCGAACTGGCCCTTGCGAGCCTTGATGACCTGGTCGAAGTTCTGCTGAGCATGGACGGCGCCGGCGGCGAGCGTCGTCGCCACGAGCCCCAGCGCAATGGAACGGATAAATCGCATGACGGCCTCCCTGTCCTTGTAGAGTGGGCATCGGCTCGCCGATCATAAGTGCAAACGACGAAAAGAGAAGCCTCGGTGTCGCGCTGCCCGCGCCGCGGCGCGCGGCGACAGGCGCGCCCGCGCTCTTGCTCTCTGCGATGCCGGGCGTGCGCGCCGACGCTTGCTACGCATGGGCTGCAGGTAGTCGCCGTTTCCGTGCGCGATCTCGAGCAGAGCGCGCAGCGGTTGCGCGCCGTCTCCGGCTGGACGGAGCGCTACCGCGGGGTCGTCTCGCGCGTGTCGATCCGCTCGAGTTTCAGACCTTCGCCAACCCGAGCCGCTATGGGATCTTGGGTCGCCCGCAACGCGGGAACTGTCCGGCGCGGGGGCAGGACGGCATCGCGTGCAACCAGCCAGGGAGAGGTGATGGTCGTTTTGACGATCTCCGAGTCTGCGGTGCGAGGCGCCACATCAGCAACAACACGCAGGCCGTCGACGACTTTGCGCTACAGCGGCGTTTCGCCTGCGCGCCTGTGGCTGCGACCCTACGGAAGGCGATGGGCGGCGACGATTGGCTCTGCTGCAGAGGGTTGATTAATGCTCAGGGATGGCGTCGCAGGAGCATATTTTAGCAGCCAGGTTCTACCCTCAGCACATGGCTTGCGCTTTGTTGGCCAGGGTCGCAGACTCGGACGGTCTCGGGGGAGGGCTGTCAGATGGTCTGCTGGCGGTTTGCTTTGCTGCTTTCCATGCTCGTGCCCGCACTCGCCGTGCCGCTTCCCGTGGCGGCCCAGTCGGGTCTGGAAGAAGTTGTGGTCACCGCGCGCAAGCGCGAAGAGAGCCTGCAGGAGGTCCCGATCGCGATAACGGCCTTCACGGCCGAGCAGCTCGAGAAGAGCGGCGTGACGCGACTCGAGGAGATCACGCTGCAGACGGCCGGCGTCCAGTATCACTCGCTCGGTCTCGCGATTCCAGGCCGCGTGAACTCTTCGATCCGCTTCCGGGGCATGGACGTCAACAGCCAGGTGCCGACCTTCCAGCTCGGTACCCTGTTCGTCGATGGCATCTACGTGCTGGGCGGTACGCACTCGATCCCGCTCGACGACATCGAGCGTGTCGAGGTGGTCAAAGGTCCGCAGTCGGCTTACTTTGGCCGCAACACCTTCGGCGGCGCGATCAACTACATCTCGAAGCAGCCGTCGATGAGCGAGTACACCGGCGACATTGGCCTATCCTACGCGCAGTACGACGACGTCGAAGTCACTGCGGCGCTGTCTGGTCCGATCGTCCGGGACAGGCTCGCGTTCCGTATCGCCGCACGCAAGTACAGCACGGGCGGCATGTGGACGGCCTCCGACGGCGGCAAACTCGGCGCTCAGGCCTCCGACACCCTGAGCTTCGCACTGAAGGCTACGCCCATCGACGGTATGACGCTGCTCGCGCGCGGGTTCATCGGCTACGACGAGGACGGTCCGGCCGCTGGCGGCGCGATTCCGGGGCGCCTCAACAACACCTGCAGTGGCAGTTACACGAACAACGCCGGCGAGGTCGTCACGCCGATGCTCTGGTTCTGCGGCAACGTGCCCGAGCAGGGCCGCGCGATCTCCGTGCTCGGCACCACGCGCATCATCGACAGCAATACCCAAGTTACCAGCGCACGGGCACTGGCCTCGACCGGCGATGTGAACTGGCTACTGCCCAACCTGATCCAGCGTGAGCAGCCGGCGGCCATCGCGGGCAAGGTGCCGCGGCTAGAGGAGATCGAGCTGGAGCGCCGCGTCGAGCGCTATTCGTTCAAGGGCAGCTACGAGTTTGCCGGCGGCTGGGCGATCGATGCTGTGTACGGCAACAATACGCTGCGTGCCAACTGGGTACGCGATTTCAACTTCACCGGATTCGACAACGCCTATTCGCGCGATCCGCAGCTGAGCCGGGACAAGTCGTACGAGCTGCGCCTGACCTCGCCGCAGGACCGACGGTTCCGCTGGCTGCTCGGCGTCAACCGTTATGAGCAGTCGTTCCTTGCCTCGGCCACCGGCGGCGATGCGGCGTTTCTCTGCGTCGATACGATCCCCGGTCCCACCATCGGCAGCTGCCGTCCGGGTCCGGCGTCCAACGCCTTCGCGCTGTTTCCGAATACGCTTGCGAACACCGATCGTGTCGAGAACGACGCCGTATTCGCCGCCGTGGCCATCGATCTCGGCGCGCAGTTCACGGTCAACCTCGAGGGCCGCCAACAGGAGGACACCTTCCGGCGCGGTTTGACGAACCCGCAGACGCTCGGTACGCGCCGTTTCTTGCCGCGCGTGATCCTGCAGTGGCAGCCGGACGACGATCTCAACGTCTATGCCTCGTTCGCGCGTGGCGTAATCCAGGGCGAGATCAACCAGCTAGTCGTCGACGCGGATGCACGTGAGCGCGCGCAGTTCGACGCGCTCGGCGTCGTCGGTCAGGTGCCGGAGGAGATCCTCGACAGCTACGAGATCGGCTGGAAGCAGCGATTCCTCGATCGCCGTGCGAGTCTGAACGCTGCCTTCTACTACGGGCTCTGGGACAACAAGAAGAGCCGGCAGATCTACCCGATCAACTTCACGTGCGACAACAGTCCGGCCATTCCGGGCGTCACGCCTGGCTGCCGCGGGGCGACGACCGTGCCCGGCGAGGCTGTCGCGGGCCAGCCTGCGCGCAACGCCGACGGCACGCCTGCGCTGCAGAATTCGAACGTGGTCGCGCCGCTCGACGTCAGGATCTGGGGCGCGGAGTTCGAGGCCTCCGCGGCCGTCACCGACCGTCTCCAGGTGGGTGGTTCCCTGACCTTTGCCAAGAGCGAGATGCAGACCGGCTTCTTCGTCACCGTCGCCAGCATCGCCGGATCGGCCAACATCACCGGCAATTCGAACCCGCGCTTCCCCGGGTGGTCGGGCTCGATCAACGGTACGTACACCGCGCCCCTCAATGACGACTGGAACTGGTACGTGCGCGGCGATGCGAACTACTTCGGCAAGACCTACGTCGATCTGGACAACTTCGCCATCTGCAAGGGGTACGTGCTAGCCAATGGCCGCGCCGGAGTCGAGAAGGAAGGTGTGCGCGTCGAGCTGTTCGTCAAGAACCTGTTCGACGACGACAGCTGGGCAGCCTGTGCGCGCTTCCTGGAGTTCGACCTGCCGCAGGACGGTGCGGGCAACCCGAACATCTATCAGACCGTGATCGTCGCGCCGCAGCTCAAGCGCCAGATCGGTCTGCGCGCCTCATGGAAATTCTGAGGCGCGCGCCGGCCGGCGCTTTGCTGGTCGCATCCGCGTTGCTGCCCTGCACCGCGGCGGCGCAGACGGCAGGCTCGGTCGCGGTGCCGCCGCCGGTGTACGTCGATCCAGCAACGGTCGTGCCCGGCAGCAAGGCGGTGGCCCGCCGAGTCACGATGCTGGTCGCGAACCTCGAGCACAGCGTGCGCTTCTATGAGGCGCTCGGCTTCCGCAACGATCGTCGCGTCGAGGTAACCGACGCGGGGTCGCTGAAGGTCTTCGGGCTACCGCCCGGCACGAAGCTGACATTCGCGCGGCTGGTCAGCGACAATACGTTATCCACTGGCCGCATCGACGGCGGCACGATCGGCCTTGCGCAAGTGCACAACCGCCGGCTGCGCTCCCTGCGTGCGCTCACACGTGGCAAGACGCTGATCGGCACGCCCATCCTGGTCATGACGACCGACGATGTAGCGGCCGTCCACGCGCGGCTGGTCGCCCTGGGCGCCGAGATCCTCGAGCCGCCGCTCGAGCTCAGTGGCGGATTGCGCTCGATGATCGCGCGCGACCCGGATGGTACGCGCATGGAGATCACGCAGCCGCCGGTCGCGGCGCCGGCGCGCTGAATCCCTGGCCGCGCCCGCTGGCGTCTCAGGCCAGTGCCGCCAGAGCGCCGTGCACGGTCTCGGCCCTCGCCTCAAGCGCGGTCAGCTGCGCCGCCCCGAGACGCAGCGCGTCGAGCGTGCGCTGCAGGCGCTCGCCGGCGAGCGGTGCGAGCGACTGCTCGAGCAGCCGCGCAGCGAGCATCTCGGCAAGGCGCACCTGCCGGACCTGCAGACACCACGGGCCCGCATAGCCCTCGTCGTCGAAGTGCTCGATGGTGATCGCGACCGGTTCCGGCAGGCGCCAGGCATGGGTGAGGGCGAGCCCTGCGCGCCTCTCGAACGTGTCGATCAGTTCGCTGCGTTCCGGCGCCGTCAGGCGACTGCGCTCGGTCTGCCCTATCCTGGCCAGGCAGCCCACCACCGATGCGCGACCAATCCGCAGCAGCAGACCGCAGAGGTAGCCGAGCTCGCCGCTGGCACTGCCGAAACGCGCGACTTCGCGCGCCCAGCAGGCCGTGGCGACGGCCTGCTGCCAAAGGAGGGACAGCCGTTTTTCCTCGCCATGGGCCACGTAGAGCTGGCCGCGCACGGCCACTGCGAGGGCGATTGACTGGATCTCGCCGAGACCAAGCCAGCCGATGGCCTGCTGCAGCGTCAGGATAGGTACCCGCGGGGCCAGCGCGGCCGAGTTGGCGACTCGCAGCACGTTGGCCGCGACTACGGGATCGCGCTGTACGAGCTGGGTGAGCACCGCGGTGTTCGCGTCGCCGTCCGCGGCCATCGCGGCGATCGCGGCGGCGCCCGGCGACAGCTGCGGCAGCTCAAGCGGTGCGCCGAGCATCGCCTCGAGGTGGGCGCGCCATTGCGTCAGGGCCGACGAGGGATTGCGGACGGCCAGGCTCGGGGTCGATCGTGTCGGCATGGATGATTGTCTTCGGCTCTGCCATGCATCGGCCGTCCTGCTTCGAACTTGAGTCCGCGCACCGTACAGTGGCCTGGGCCGTTCTTGACCCGTCATCGGCAACTCGCTGCGACTCTGCCGGTCTACACTGGCGTCATGGCGCTGTCGGAAACCCTCAAACGCCCCCGCACCTGGCTCTCGATCGGGGTCGCGCTGCTCGCGGCCGTCGTGCTGTACCAATGCACGCTGGCCCGCGAGAAGCCGCCCGCCTACGAGACAGCGGTTGTCGACCGGGGAGACGTGGTGGCGCGCGTCAGCGCCTCGGGCAGCCTCTCGGCCGTGGTCACGGTCGAGGTCGGCAGCCAGGTTTCGGGGCGCATCCAGTCTCTCTATGCCGACTTCAACTCGGTCGTCAAACGCGGCCAGCGAATCGCGAAGATCGACCCGGCGCTGTTCGAGGCCGCGGTGGCCCAGGCCAGCGCGAACGTGGCGGCCGCGCGCGGCAATCTCGAACGATTGAGTGTCCAGGCCGAGGAGGCCGAGCGGCAGGCGCAGCGCGCCACGCAGCTGTTCGGGCAGCGGCTGATCTCGGAGACCGATCGCGACAGCGCCGTCTCCAACGCGCGCGCCGCGGCGGCCGCGGTCGTCCAGGCGCAGGGACAGCTCGATCAGGCGCTCGCGGCGCTGCGGCAGGCGCAGACCAACCTGCGGTACACGGATATCCTCGCGCCGACCGACGGCATCGTGATCTCGCGCGCCGTGAACGTCGGCCAGACCGTCGCGGCATCGTTGCAGGCGCCGGTGATCTTCACGATCGCGCAGGACCTGCGGGCGATGGAGGTGCACACCAACGTCGCCGAATCGGACATCGGACGCCTGCGCGCCGGCATGGAAGCCACGTTCACCGTCGACGCTTATCCGGGCGAACCGTTCCGCGGCCGCATCCGCGAGATTCGGAACGCGCCGCAGGTCGTGCAGAACGTCGTCACCTACGACGCCGTGATCGACGTCGCCAATCCCGAACTCAAGCTCAAGCCGGGCATGACCGCGACGGTCACGGTGATCGCGGAGGAGCGCCGGAACATGCTGCGCGTGCCCAATGCCGCTCTCCGATTCCGGCCCGACACCGCCGCCGGGATGGCGAGTGGCGCGGGTCGCGAACGCGGCGATGGCAGGCGGCAGATCTGGGTGCTGGTCAAGGGCGTGCCGGAGCCGCGCGATGTACGCCCTGGACTGTCGGACGGCCGCTTCACCGAGATTCTCGACGGCGCGCTGGCCGAGGGCGAGACCGTCATCGTCGGCACCGTCGGCGGCGCCGCGACTGCGCCGCGCGGCATGCGCGGCATGCGCATCCTCTGAGGTCGACTCCGGGTGGCGCTGGTCGAGCTGCGCGGCCTGACCCGGATCTACCAGTCCGGCGACACCGAGTTCGCCGCGCTGCGCGACGTGGATCTCGACATCGACAGCGGTGAGTTCGTCGCGGTCACGGGGGCATCGGGGTCTGGCAAATCGACGCTGATGAACATCATCGGCTGCCTCGACCGGCCGAGCGGCGGCAGTTATCGGCTCGCCGGTCGCGACGTCGCGCACCTTTCGCGGGTCGAGCTCGCCAGGGTGCGCAACGAGGTGATTGGTTTCGTGTTCCAGAGTTTCAATCTGCTGCCGCGAACCTCGGCAGTCGAGAACGTCGAGCTGCCGATGATCTACGCGAAAGTGCCGCCGCGCGAGCGTCGGCAGCGCGCGCTGGAGGCCCTGGAGCGCGTCGGGCTGACCGAGCGTGCCGGGCATCAGCCATCGCAGCTCTCGGGTGGCCAGCAGCAGCGCGTGGCGATCGCTAGGGCGATCGTCACGCGGCCGAGGCTGGTGCTCGCCGACGAGCCGACCGGTAATCTCGACACGCGCACGAGCCACGACATCATGCTGTTGCTTTCGGGACTGCGTGCGTCGGGCATCACGATTCTCTACGTGACCCACGAGGCCGACATCGCTGCCTTCGCGGCGCGGCGCCTCGTCCTGCGCGACGGTGTCATTGTCACCGACGCGCTCCAGACCCCTACCGATCCGCATCCGGAGCTGGGTTCATGATTGCCTTCGGTGAAACCCTGCGCCTCGCGCAGCGCGCCCTGCGGCGCAACAAGATGCGCTCGTTCCTGACGGCGCTCGGCATCATCATCGGCGTTGCTGCCGTGATCTGCATGGTCTCGATCGGCGAGGGAGCAAAGTCCCGGATCCGCGCGCAGATCGAAGGCGCCGGAACCAACGTGATCCTCGTCTTCTCGGGCTCCTCGAGCTCGGGTGGCATGCGCGGTGGCATGGGCTCGCAGCCAACGATCACGTTCGACGATCTGCGCGCGATCCAGACCGAGGTTCCGAACGTCCGCGCCGCAGCGCCGCTGTCGCGAACGCAATCGCCGGTGATCTCCGAATCGGCGACGTGGACCACGACCGTCTACGGCACGACGCCGGAGTATTTCCTGATCCGCAATTGGAGCACGGTGCGCGGCTCGTCGATCTCGGCGAGCGACCAGGCGGGAGCCGCCAAGAACGCCGTGATCGGCAAGACCGTGGCCGAGAAACTGTTCGGGATTGGCACCGACCCGATCGGACAGGTGATCCGTATCCGCAACGCACCCTACATCGTCGTCGGCCTGCTCGAATCCAAGGGTCAGGGCGGCATGGGTGAGGACCAGGACGATGCAATCTTCGTGCCCCTGTCGACGTTCTCGGCGCGCATCCAGGGCGGACTCAGCAACTACGTACGTGGGCCGATCTACGTCAGTGCGGCCACTACCGAGGCCATCGATACCGTGCGACGCGACATCGCCTCGCTGCTGCGCGAGCGTCACCGGCTCGGGCCTGACGACGAGGACGATTTCTCGACGATGAGCATGTCCGAGATGACCGGCATGCTGACCTCGGCCATGCAGACGCTGTCGACGCTGCTGGCCTCGATTGCATTTGTCTCGCTTGTCGTGGGTGGCATCGGCGTCATGAACATCATGCTCGTGTCGGTGACGGAGCGGACGCGCGAGATCGGCATCCGCATGGCCGTCGGCGCGCAGCCGGCCGACATCATGGCGCAGTTCCTGATCGAGGCGCTGACACTGGCTGCGATCGGCGGCGCGATGGGCGTCGTCCTCGGCATCGGCATCGGCGAACTGCTCGCGGCCCGCTTCGGCTGGGTCAGCGAGACGCGCACCGACATCATTTTGCTGTCGCTCGCGGTCAGCGCTACCGTCGGTATCGTGTTCGGGCTCTATCCGGCGCGCAAGGCAGCCCGGCTCGATCCGATCGAGGCGCTCCGTTACGAGTAAAAGGATTGCTGCCGCGCGACGCGTCAGCCGTACGCGACCTCGGGCGAGCGCCGCTCGAGCGGCACGCAGTAGATGTCGATCGGCCGCTCGCGGCCGCGCAGCGACATAGCGGGGAGTTCCATCGCGCCAACCTCGAACCCGCGTGCGTCCAGCCCGCCCTTGACGCTCGCCGAGAACAGCATCTCGCCCGAGCGCGCACGCTGGCACAGCCGCGAGGCAATGTTCACGGTGTCGCCGATGATGGTGTAGTTCATGTACTCGCGCGAGCCGACATTGCCGGCCACGACCTCACCCTCGTTGATGCCTATGCCGAGCCCGGTCTCGATCGCGTAGCGTCGGTGCCAGTCGGCGGCCAGCGACGCGAAGCGGTCGAGCATTTCACGTCCGGCGCGTACGGCGCGCTCGAGCGCATCATGCTGCTCGACCGGCACTCCGAAGCCAATCATCAGGCAATCGCCGGCCATGTTGAAGACCGTGCCGTCGTGGCGGAAGGTGATCTCGGTGAGCAGAGAAAAGTACTCGTTGAGCAAGGACACGACTTCCTGGGGGACGAGCTTCTCCGACAAGCGGGTGAAGCCGCGCATGTCCGCGAACATCACGACGGCCCGCGTTCGATGGTCGGATCGCGTCAGGATGCTGTCGCGCAGGTCGGCGTCCGCCAGGATCTGGTCGGCGAGCCGCGGCGAGACATAGCGGCGGAACGTCTCGCGCATCTGCTCGAGCTGCAGCGCCTCGGCGGAGCGGGCGCCGGCTCCGCGCGCGCGCATGCGCTGCAGCGCCGAGTGACCGAGCTCGAGCAACAGCCGGTAGGGGCTGTGGACGTTGGACGACAACGGAACGAAATCCCGACCGATAGTTGGGCCTAGCCTAACCGCAGTCGCCTCCAATGGTCGACCCCCGCAATCCGCGGACAGCCCAGCGGGCCGACGAGCCGATGGCGGAAGCCCTCGTGGCGCAGGTGGCGGCGATGTGGCCGCGGGAGAGCTGCCTGCTGGACCGTTACCGGCTGCCGGCCGCTCAGACCAGCGGGTGGAACACGCGCTGCACGTCCTCTTCCTGTTCGAGCTTGTCGACGAGCTCGAGCACCTCGCGGGCCTGTTCCTCCTGCAGCGCGGTCGGTGTCTGCGGCAGGTATTCGTGCTCGGCAGACAGCGGCGTCAGCCCGCGAGCCTCGAGCCGCTCCTGTAGCCGACCGAAGTCCGCGAATGCGCAACGGATCACGAGCTGCCGTTCGCCCTTCTCGCCGGTCCCCTCGCCCATCTCCTCGAGTCCGTGATCGATCAGGTCCAGCTCGAGTTCATCCTGGTCGATCCCCGCCGGATCGAGACGGAACACGCCCATCTTGCGAAACTGGAATGCGACCGAGCCGGAGCTGCCTAGGTTGCCGCCGCCCTTGTTGATGACCGCGCGCACGTGGGCGACGGTGCGGGTCGGATTGTCGGTCGCCGTCTCGATCAGCAACGGTACGCCATGCGGCGCATAGGCCTCGTATAGGACCTCGGCGTAATTCGTCGCGTCCTTGCCCAGCGCGCGCTTGATCGCTGCTTCGACCTTGTCCTTCGGCATGTTGACGGCGCGCGCATTGGCGATGATGCGACGCAGCGTGGGGTTGGAACCGGGATCGGGTCCGCCCGCCTTGACGGCCATATTGATGTCCTTGGCGATACGGGCGAACTGTTTCGCCATGCGGTTCCAGCGCGCGAACATCGCATGCTTTCTGACTTCGAAGATGCGGCCCATGGATACCTCGTGCGAACTGCCGCGCATGGTAACCGAGCGCGCCGTCACTGTAGTGTTCTGACGACAGGATGACGGGGTGCCGGCGCGGGCTTAGCATCGACGCGGCGCGTCCGTTTCCCCGGCCGCATGCCGAGCGGTTCCGGATCGGGGGGTCAGGGGACTCGGGCGCGTCGTCCCTATAATCGGCGCATGGCCATCTGGGTCGATGCCGATTCCTGCCCGAACGTGATCAAGGACATCCTGTTTCGCGCGGCCGACCGCGCCCGGATGCCTGTCACGTTCGTCGCCGGCAGGCCCGTGCGCGTACCACCGTCGCCGTGGTTGCGCAGCGTGCAGGTCGATGGTGGTTTCGATGCCGCCGACCGCGGCATCCTCGAGCGGCTGACGGCGGGGGATCTCGTCGTCACCGCCGACGTGCCGCTGGCCGCTGCCGTCATCGAACGCGGTGGCCTGGTACTGACACCACGCGGCGAGCGCTACACGCTCGAGAACGTGCGCGAGCGGCTGTCGATCCGCGATTTTACGGAGATGCTGCGCGGTGCCGGACTCGTCCGCGGCGGCGCACCGGCGCTCGACGCGAGTGACCGTCAGCGTTTCGCGAACGCGCTCGATGCCTGGCTCGCGCAGCGGCGGCGGATCGGTGACGGGAGCGCGACCGCTGGGGTAGAGTGAGGCCATGAACACCGCTCCCCTCAAGCAGCTCTATCGCCCCACTGCCGATGAAGGCTCGCGTCAGCGCTTCGTGGGCCTGCTCAAAGCTTTCGCCAATGGCGCACTTGAGGAGCACCTCGCCGCGCGTTACGAGCAGATACTGCGGCCGGCCTACGAGGCCGCTCACGGGCACGCGCCTCGCGACCGCGCGGAAGCGCGGCCACTGTTCGAGGCAGATCCGCTGTTCCAGCTCTGGGGCTCCATGGTGTATGCCTCGCAGACACTCATGTGGCAGGCCGTCGGCGAGACCTGTCGCCGGCTCGAGCCCGTCTTCGAGGCGCGCGCGGCCGAGCGCGCCGTCGAGCCGCGCGGCAGTCTCACGCTCGATCCTGCGCTAGTGATCCCGAAGCCGATCGCCGACGTCGAGATCCACAGGCAGCCGGGCGGCTATTTCGCGGCCGCGCACGAGCGTGACCTCATGGCAGGCCTGATCTACTTCGGCACGATCGAGCTCTATCGCGCCGCCAAGGGTCTCAGTGCGAACGCACCGGTCGGCGAGCCCGGACTCGGCCGATATATCGCGTCGGTGGTGCGGCGCCGCTACCCGGATCTCGAGCCGCGGCGCATCCTCGATCTCGGCTGCGGTCCCGGCATCGAGACGCTGGGCCTTTGCGAGGCGTTTCCCGATGCCGAGGTACACGGGCTCGATCTGTCCGCGCCGTTCCTGAGCTTCGCGCACCTGTGGGCCGAGGACGCCGGCCTTGCCGTGCACTATCGCCAGGCCGACGCCCAACGGACGGGCTACCCGGATGGATACTTCGATCTGGTCGTCTCGCATATCCTGTTTCACGAAACCTGGCACGACCAGCTGCCGCGAATCTTCGCCGAGGTGCACCGGATCCTTGCGCCCCACGGCGTGTTCCTGTCGGCTGACGTGCCCTACCAGCCGTCGCGCCTGTCCATTCCGAAGCAGGTTACGAACGACTGGCAGGTGCGGAACAACGGCGAGCCATTCTGGACGGGCTTCGCCGACACCGACGTCCGCCAACGGCTGGTCGAGGCCGGTTTTGCCCCGGATTCCGTCGTCGCGGAGTATGAGCCGCTCGGTGCCGGGCACTACTACTTCTTCGGCGGGCGCCGCGGCGTTGCGGCCGAGAGGCGTGCGGCGTGAGCGTGTCAACGCCGGCAGCGCGGCGATCCGGTCCCGATCAGCCGGTCGACGCTGCTAGCCTCGCGCAGCTCGTTGCCGTGGCAACACGTCTGGCGATGGAGGTCACGGTGCTGCGCAACCGCCTTGCGACCCATGAAGCGCTGCTCGCCGAGCGCGGCCTGCTCGATGCGGCCGCCATCGACGCCTACCGCCCGGATCCGGCCGAGCAGGCGGCGCGCGACGCGGCGACGCGCCGGCTGATCGAAGCGCTCGCCGGCGATCTCGGCGCGCCGCTGCCGCCGATCTGACCCGTCTGGGTTTCAGCGGTCAGCGCCGACCGTGATCGCCGCCACGGGCCCGCGCTGGGTGACAATCGCCTTGATGCGCAGGTAGCGGGCGACGCCCGAGGCACCAAGCCGGGCGCGACCGAGGCCCGAATAGCGCATGCCTTCCCACTCGTAGTCCATGACGAAGCTCGACAGCGATGCGTCGCCGAGGCTGACGAACCCGGCTTCGAGCCGCTCGGCGATCCGCTGCGCATCGGGTTCGCTGCCCGCAAAGACGTTCGCCGACAGGCCATAGTCGCCATCGTTGGCGAGCGCGATCGCCTCGTCCAGGGTGTCGAAGGCCATGACCGGGATGACCGGTCCGAAGGTCTCCTCGCGCATCACGCGCATCGAATGGTCGACGCCGCTCAGCACTGTCGCCTCGCACCAGCGGCCTCCACGTTCGACGATCCGCCCGCCGAGTTCGAGACGCGCGCCGCGTGCGACCGCGTCGTCGATGTGCTCGCGGACGATATCGGCCTGGCGGCCCATGATGAACGGCCCGAGCTGACCCGTCGGATCGTCGCAGGTGAGATGTACGGTGCGGGCCTGCGCGAGGATGCGTTCGAGCAGCGCGTCGTGGACGCGGCGGTCGACATAGACGCGTTCGAGTGACTGGCAGGCCTGCCCGGTAGCGAGCAGCGAGGCCCGGACGATGGCGGTCGCGGCGCGATCGAGGTCGGCATCGGCCGTGACGATTGCCGGGTCCTTGCCTCCCAGCTCGAGGAAGGCAGGGATGAAGCGCCGCGCGGCATGCTCGGCGACGAGCCGGCCGGTGCGCACGCTGCCGGTACAGACCACCGCGTCGACATGGTCGATCAGCGCCGCGCCGGTGCTGGCGGGGCCGCGCACGATTGCCACCACGTCGCGCAGGACGGGGACCGCATCGAAGATCGCGCGGAGCGGTTCAACATAGCGCGGTGTGACTTCGCTGGGCTTCAGCACGACGCCGCAGCCGGCGGCTAGCGCGGGGACCAGATCGATCATCGACAGCACGATCGGGAAATTCCATGGGGCGATGATGCCGACGACCGGGTACGGTAGCCACTGACGCCGTCCGGCGATACCCGGGATGACCGACGGTCGCTCGGCACACTGGCCATCGAGCGCCGCCGCGTGATGAATGGCCGACGTGACCATGCCCTCGACGGCGGCGATCTCGATGGCGGCGATCCGGTAACGTCCCGTGTCGATCTGCAGCGCGCTCTCGAGGGCGCTGCGCTGCGCGAGTATCGCGGCCCACAGCTCGCGTAGTGCCGCCGCCCGCCCGGCGACGCCGAGCGCCTGCCATGCTGGCTGCGCGGCCCGCACGGCCGCACACGCGGCGGCGACGGCGTCGGCTCCCGCGACCTCGAATTCATAGTCTGCGGCCCCTGTCAGCGGGTTGATAGCCTGCATGCGCGTCACTTCGGGGCCTCCAGCAGCTCGATCAGGTAGCCGTCGGGGTCCCAGGCATGGAATACCTTGCCGCGCAGCGGCCGGCCGTCAGCCGCTCGGCGCGTCGAGGTGTAGGCCTGTGGCGGTTCGTGCACGCGCGCGCCGCCCGCCAGCAGCGCGGCATGTACCGCGTCCGCATCGGCGACGTCAAATACGAGTACGGGATCGCCGCGGCCAACGAGATCGGCGGTATCGCGACGCGCCGGCGGTGTCGGCTCGGCGAACTCGACGAGGCCGATGCGGCCGCCCGCACCCGATGCGCTGCCGAGGATCACGAGACGCGAGCGCGTCGCCGGCGCGTTGAGCGGGAATGGATTGCTGGCGACCCGTCGCGGCTGACTGCCGGTGTCGGATTCGATGCGAAAGCCGAGCAGCCGATAGAAGGCGATCGAGCGTTCCGCGTCGGCAACGATCAGCGCAGTACGCAGCAGCGTTGGCGCCGTTGCGGTCGCCATGACCGTCGCCCCGGCGGATTCCGCTGCTCGCGGAGACTCTGGGGGCGTCGCGCCCGGTCCGGCCTGCATCGGCCGGCACCAGAGCGCCAGTATGAAGCCCGCGACGATCGGCAGGGCGCTCCGGCACGGCCACCAGTTTCCGTCCGTCAGCCGCTCTTGAGGCCGCGCCGACGGGGTCATGCAATCTGCTCCGCCGGTTCGGATCGCAGAGGCCAGGCGCCCGCGTCGATCGTGTCACGGAAAGCGTGCCAGGTTGCGTGGCCGATCAGCGGCATCGTGACGATGAAACCCAGAAACAGCGTCAGCGGTCCAGTCGCCACGGCGGCGGTGATGATGGCGATCCACAGCGCCATCGGCCGCTTGTTGCGCAGCACGGCGTTGAAGCTGGAGACCACCGCGGTGATCGCGTCGACATCGCGTTCATGCATGAACGGCAGCGAGAACGCCGAGACGCCGAAGCACAGCAGTGCGAAGATGCTGCCGACCGCGCTGCCGATCGCGAAATACGGCAGCAGCTCGCGCCAGCCGGGATTACCCTCGAACGGAAAGAACACGCTGATCATCGACGCCGCGCGCGCCCAGACCAGGAAGATCACGAGCAGCACCAGTGCGAAGACCATGGTGGTCCCGCGCAGGTGCAGCTGGTCAGCCAGGCAGCGCCGAAGCGACGGCGTCGCGCCGCGCGCCAGCTGCGCGCTGATCGAATAGGGCGCGATCGCGAGCATCGGCGCCACGAACACGAAGCCCGACAGCAGCGTGAGCAGCAGCCAGTAGCTGCCGAATCGCCATGCGAGCGCGCTCACGAGCAGGCTCAGCAGCGCCGTCACCGCACCCCAGGACAGACTCTGGCGCGGGGCGCGGCGCAGGTCGGTGAAGCCGCTCGCGAGCCAGCGCCACGGCGCGCCCGGCTCTAGCCTGCGGCAGGGAGCCACGAAGGGCAGTGTCGCAGCGTCGGTCATCGGCATGACAAGCCTACTCCGGCGCGCCGTTCGCTGCACTATCGTCGGCCGTATGCTCACTGCGGACGTATGGCAGTGGCGCGCGACGAGCCTCCGGGTCTGCGCAGGCTGGCAGGCGAGAGTGCCTGACCGCCCGCACCGCCCCCCGCGGCGCAGGACGGCGCTGAAAAAAAACGCCACGCCGACGGTGCCAGCGTGGCGTCTTGGGCCGCTCGGCGAGCCCTGCGGTTGCGGTTCAGTAGCCGCGTGGACCGCCGCCGCCGTACCGGCGCGGGCCGCCGTCACCACGGCCGCCGCCACCGTAGCCACCGCCGCCGAAGCCGCGACCGCCACCGCCACGCTCGCGTTCCTGCGCTTCGTTGACGCGCAGCGGGCGACCACCGAAATCCTTACCGTTCAGCGTGTGGATGGCGCGGGCCGCATCCGCCTGCGACATCTGGACGAACCCGAAACCGCGTGGGCGGCCGGTCTCGCGATCGTTGATCAGCGAAACGGACTCGACCGGGCCGACCTCGGCAAACATCGAACGGACCTGGTCTTCGGTGGCGGAGAAGGGCAGATTGCCCACATACAACTTTGTCATGAAAGAACTCACTGCAATAGAAACGACGAAATAGATCAAAGGCCGCCCTACGGACAGCCTGGCTCGAGAGCGATTCGGGAGTGCGTTGGGTCGGCCGGAGAATCCTGCGGGCCAACAACAATCTGAAGAACGGCCACGATCCACCAGTCACGATAACCGAGAAATCGTCGCCTGACCAGCGAAATCTGGTCTCGCGGGCCTGGGTAGGGTTCGAAGCGGCGCGGCGCGCGGGCCCTGACCCGGTCAGCCGGGCGGCAGCGCGCCGGCGGGCGCCGATGCGGTCGTGCCGGAGTTTGCCCGCGAGGCCGATGGCGGCACGTCGCTCTTGAGCGCCGCTTCCTCGGCACGCTTCGTCATGACGATGAGGCTGATGCGCCGGTTGATCGGATTGCGCGGGTTGGCGCGTTCGAACAGCACCGACGAGGACAGACCGACGACCCGGGCAATCTTGCCGCGCTCGAGCCCGCCGGCCTCGAGCGCGCGGCGCGCGGCATTGGCCCGGTCGGCCGATAGCTCCCAGTTCGTGTAGCCGGCCTGCGGCGCATAGGGCGTCGTGTCCGTGTGCCCCGTCAGGCTGATGCGGTTTGGCACCGAGTTCAGGTAAGGGGACAGCTCGCGCAGGATCCGATCGGCATAGTCCTGCAGACGCGAACTGCCCATCGCAAACATCGCGCGGTTCTGCGCATCGACGATCTGGATACGCAGTCCCTCTGGCGTGATGTCTAGCAGCAGCTGGTCCTTGAACGGCGCCAGCGCCTGGCTTGCGTCGATGGCTTCGCGCAGCTGCTGCATCAGCGATTCGAGCTGTGCACGCTCGGCCTCCTCGGCGATGCGCCGCGCCGTCTCGACGTCCGGAGCCTCTGTCAACGGTGCGACGGGCGCGCCGATGCCGGGCGTCGACGTGTCCATCGAGCGCGGTGCATCGAGCCCGCCGCGCAGGTTGATGGGGCTGGTGCTCGCGCCACCAGGTCCCATCTGGCCGGGCGCGGGCTTTGGCGCCCGACCATCCTGCATGCTCGGGTTCTTGAAGTAATCGAAGATCGCGGCGCGATCCTCCTCGGAAACCGCGGTGATCAGCCACATCACCATGAAGAAGGCCATCATGGCGGTGACGAAGTCCGCGTAGGCGACTTTCCAGGCGCCGCCATGGTGGCCGCCCGCGACCACCTTGCGCTTCTTGATGATGATCGGACGCTTGTCGTCCCTCGCCGTGGCCGTCGCCATCACGCCGCCTGCTTGGCCGCCGCCGGTGTCTTGCCCTTCAGATGGTTCTCGAGATCCGTGAAAGTCGGACGCACGTCGCTGAACAGCAGCTTGCGCGCGAACTCGATCGCCACCTGCGGCGGATAGCCGCGCACGCTGGCGACCAGCGCCATCTTCACGACCTCGAAGGCCTTACCCTCCTCGTGCGCGCGGTGGCTCATCGCCGAGGCGATCGGCCCGACGATGCCGTAGGCGACCAGAATGCCGAGAAAGGTGCCGACCAGGGCCGCGCCGACCTTGGCGCCGATCGTCGCCGTGTCGGCGCCATCGAGGGCCCCCATCGTGTTGACGATTCCGAGCACCGCCGCGACGATACCGAAGCCGGGCAGCGCATCGGCAACGCCCTGTACCGCATGCGCTGGCTCGTGTGCTTCCTTGTGGTGCGTCTCGAGTTCGTATTCGAGCAGGCTTTCGAGTTCCTGCGGGTCGAGATTGCCGCCGACCATCAGGCGCAGGCAGTCGGTGATGAATTCGAGCATGTGATGGTCGGCGAGGACCGCCGGGTACTTCGAGAACACGCTGCTCTTGGCGGGGTCCTCGATGTCGGCTTCGATCGCCAGCAGCCCTTCCTTGCGCGCCTTGACCAGCAGGTCGTAGATGAGCTTGAGTAGATCGACGTAGGCGGCGCGGTCGTAGGCGGGCTTCTTGAACAGGGCGAGTGCACCGGAGAAACCGCCCTTGACCACCTTCATAGGGTGGCTCGTGACGTAGGCGCCAAGCGCGGCGCCGATGATGATGACGATCTCGGACGGATGCCAGAGTGCCAGCAGATTGCCGCCTGCCATCAGGAAGCCGCCGGCGACGCATGCGAGAACGATCACGGTTCCGATCAGCGCGAGCATGTCCGGCCTGGCCTCTTCGGGATGCAGGGGTCTGACCCGGTATCGGCCGGCCCGGAGCCCGCTTGAGGGCGGCAACCGCTGGCCGCCGGCGTGATCCGTTGCCGGGGCGGCATCGAGCGAGGACAATGCGATGGGACGCCGGCGCGCCGCCGGCGGGGGTAGCGCATGTTCGACTGGTCGGTCTATCTGTCGGCGCTCGTGCCGATGCTCGCCCTCGCTGCCGCCACCTGGCTGTTGTCGCTGTTCAAACGTAACGTCGCGATCGTCGACAGCATCTGGTCGCTGCTGTTCCTGGCCGCGGCCCTGACCTACGGCTATACGGCGCCGCACTGGGACGCCCCGCTTGCCGAGGGCCGGGTCCCGCATTCCGAGGACCGGCGCTGGCTGGTCATCGCGCTGGTGGCGATCTGGGCGGCACGCCTCGCGATCTACATCACCTGGCGGAACTGGGGTCATGAGGAGGACCGCCGCTATCAGGCGATCCGCGCGCGTAACGAGCCCGGCTTCGCGTGGAAGAGTCTCTACCTCGTGTTCGCCTTCCAGGCAGTGCTCGCCTGGTTGATCTCGCTGCCGCTGCTGGGCGCCATCCTCTCGCCGCGACCGCTCGGCTGGCTCGATGTGGCCGGTGTCGCACTCTGGGCCGTGGGGGTTTTCTTCGAGACAGTCGGCGATGCTCAGCTCGCGCGGTTCAAGGCCGATCCCGCCAATCGCGGCCGGGTCATGGACCGCGGACTGTGGCGTTACACGCGCCACCCCAACTACTTCGGCGATTTCTGCGTCTGGTGGGGCTTCTACCTGATCGCGCTCTCGGCGGGAGCCTGGTGGAGCCTCGTCGGGCCGCTGATCATGACGGCGTTGCTGATGAAGTACTCGGGCGCGGGCCTGCTCGAGAAGGACATCGCCGAGCGCCGGCCGCAGTACGCCGAGTACGTGCGCCGCACCAGCGGGTTCTTCCCGCGTCCGCCACGCGCATGAAGACTGAGGCGCCGTCGACGCGGGCGGGGTGCGCCAGCATGGGCGGTGTGCTGCCCGCGGCCGCGTCCGGCCCGGGGCGGACTCAGCCGACGACGGCCGCTGTCTCGGCGGCGCGCCCGGCGCGCCCGGCGCGCCTGCGGTCGCTTTACTTGAGTAGGCGCTTGCGCAGCCGGATCGACTGTGGCGTGACCTCGACGAGTTCGTCGTCGTTGATGAACTCGACGGCGTACTCGAGCGTCAGCGGAATGGGCGGCGTCAGCAACAGCGCGTCGTCCTTGCCGGCAGCCCGGATGTTGGTCAGCTTCTTGGTGCGGATCGGGTTGACGACGAGGTCGTTGTCGCGGCTGTGAATGCCGATGATCATGCCTTCGTAAACCTTGCTGCCGTGCGTGACGAACAGCCGGCCGCGCTCCTGCATTGAGAACAGCGAATAGGCAACGGCCTCGCCGTCCTCGTTGCTGATCAGCACGCCATTGTGGCGTTCGGGGATTTCGCCCGTGACGACGCCGTAACCATCGAAAATATGACTGGCGAGTCCGGTGCCGCGCGTCAGCGTCATGAACTCCCCCTGGAAACCGATCAGGCCACGCGCCGGCACGCGATAGTCCAGACGGACGCGGCCGTTGCCGTCGACGGCCATGCCGATCAGTTCAGCACGACGCAATCCGAGTTCGCGCATCACTGCGCCCTGATGCTCCTCGGCCACGTCGACGGTCAGGGCCTCGAAGGGTTCCTGCACGACGCCGTCGACGACTTTCCTGAGCACCTGCGGCTTGCCGACGGCCAGTTCGTAGCCTTCGCGGCGCATGTTCTCGATCAGGATGGTCAGGTGCAGCTCCCCGCGGCCCGAGACGCGAAACACGTCGGCCTCGGCGGTGCCCTCGACGCGCAGCGCTACGTTGCTCTCGAGCTCGCGGTAGAGACGCTCGCGGAGCTGGCGGCTCGTGACGAACCTGCCCTCGCGACCCGCGAGCGGCGAGGTGTTGACCTGGAAGGTCATCACCAGCGTCGGTTCGTCGATGCTGATCGGCGCCAGCCCCTGCGGCGCCTGCGGATCGCAGACGGTCAGACCGATGGTCACGTTCTCGATGCCGGTGATCGCGACGATGTCGCCGGCGGTGGCGGCATCGATCGGTTCGCGCTCGAGTCCGCGGAAGCTCAGCACCTGGGCGATTCTGCCCGTGCCCCGGTCCTCGTCGCCATGGCGCAGTGCCACGTTCGTGCCGGCGCGCAGCGTGCCGCGGCGGATCCGACCGATGCCGATGCGGCCGACATAGGGGTTGTAGTCGAGCGTCGAGACCTGTAACTGCAGCGGGGCCTGCGGATCAGCCGACGGCGGCGGCACGTGTTCGAGCACCGCCTCGAACAGGACCCGCATGTCGTCGGGCCGCGGCGCGGCGAGGTCGGTCGTCGCCCAGCCCTGCAACGCCGAGGCGTACACGATCGGAAAGTCCAGCTGTTCGTCGGTCGCGCCGAGCTTGTCGAAGAGCTCAAACGTCCGGTCCACGACCCAGTCCGGCCGCGAGCCCGGCCGATCGACCTTGTTGACGACGAGAATCGCCTTGTGACCCATCGCGAGGGCCTTGCGGGTCACGAAGCGCGTCTGCGGCATCGGTCCCTCGACCGCATCGACGACCAGCAGCACCGCGTCGACCATCGACAGCACTCGCTCGACCTCGCCGCCGAAGTCGGCGTGACCGGGGGTATCGACGATATTGATGCGCGTGCCGGCGTACTCGATCGCGCAGTTCTTGGCGAGGATCGTGATGCCGCGCTCACGTTCGATATCGTTCGAGTCCATCACGCGCTCGGCGACCCGCTGGTGGGCGGCGAAGGTCCCGGACTGCTTCAGCAGGCAGTCGACGAGCGTCGTCTTGCCATGGTCGACGTGCGCAATGATGGCGATGTTGCGGATGGGCTGCTGCGGCATGACGGGTTCGGGCGCGGACGATCGGCCAAAAGGCCGCGCAGGGTAACAGAGCGGCGGCTTGCTGGCGAACCCGTCATACAATCCAGCCCTGGTGTTTCTGCAGGCAGTCCCGATGACCGACCTCCGTGGCTCCATACGCGGCGAGTTCGTCGAACGCGACGGCGCCCGTCTGCACTATCTGCTCTCCGGACGCATGCACGCGCCGACGGTGCTGCTGCTGCATGCCTTGGGCTCCGACGCTACAGCCTGGCAGACTCAGTTGCCGGCGCTCGAGCGCGCGTTCCGCGTGCTGCGCATCGACACGCGTGGTCACGGCCGCTCGAACTATATCGATGGCGACTCGGCCGCGGCGGCGGCCGTTGCGCACCGCGGCATCGGCGACTACGCGGCTGATGTGGTAGCCGTGCTCGACGCGCTGCGCATCGAGCGCGCGCACTGGTGCGGCGTCTCGATGGGTGGCATGGTCGCGATGTGGGCGGCAGGCCGGACACCGGCGACACCGGGCGAGGGCTCGCTGTCGCAGCGCGTGGGCCGCCTCGTGCTCGCCAACACGAGCGCCCACATGGGGCCGCACGAGGTCTGGGATACGCGGATCGAGACCGTGCGCCGGGAGGGACTGGCGCCGGTCGCCGCGACAGTCGGCGAACGCTGGTTCGGCGCGCAGTTCCGCGCTGTCTCGCCCGAGGTCGTCGATGCCGCCGCGCGGCGTCTCATGAACACCTCGCCGCGCGGTTACGTCGAGGCCTGCATCGCGATCCGTGACATGGATCAGCGTCCGATGCTGGGTGCGATCACGGCTCCGACGCTCGTGATCGCCGGCACCCAGGACGTGGCGACTCCGATCGAGCATACCGAGCACCTGGTCGAACACATCCGCGGCGCCGATCTCGCCGTACTCGACGCCGGTCACATGGCCGCGATCGAGCAGGCCGAGGAGTTCACTGCCACCCTGATCGACTTCCTGCGGGACTGACATGGAACGCAAGCTCAGCAGAAGACACCTGGCACTCGGTACTTTGCCCGTCGCATTGGCCGCCGCGGCACCCGGGACCGGCGCGGTGCCGCGACCGGCCGCGGGCGCACCGGCGGCGTCGCCGATCCGACCACCGGACCTGTCATTCCTGCGCGAGGCGCCGCCCGTCAACCTGCCGCGCGCCCGCGAGCGGATGGCGCGCGCCGGGGTCGACGCGCTTTGCGTCACGCATCCGCACAACGTGTTCTACCTGACGGGTCATTGGCCGCAGCTCGATCGCATGGGCGTGCCGCAGACCGCGATCGCGGTCCTGCCGCGCGATCCGGCGCGCCCGCCGTCCCTCGTGATGCACGCATTCCTCTGGTATTACACGCACTCGGACGAGCGCCCGGCCGGCGAGCGCCTCGTGTTTACGTACACCGCTCCTGCCGCCGCTGACCACGCCGCGGAGGGTCTGGAGCGTGCGGCGGCGCAGGCCGCCGCGCCGGGCCGAGCCGATCTCGACGGTCAGGGCGGAGAGCCCATGGCGATCGCGCCGCGGCCCTCTCGGATACTCGAAGAGTCGCTGGTCACGCCACGCGAGCGCGGTCGTCGCGCCGCACTCGCCGCGGCGCGCGGCAATGCCGCCGACGCCGGCTGGGCCTGCGCGCCCTCGGGCTGGCCGAGGCCACGCTGGCGATCGACGACCCGGGGCTCGCGATGCTGCTCGGCGCTCGCGGCGCGGACGCGCGTTGCGTGCCGGGCGGCAACCTGCTGCGCTCGATCCGCCTCGCCAAGTCACCGGTCGAACTGCGGCTGATGCGGCTTGCGGCTGCCGCGAACGTCGAGGCGGCACTCGCCGCGGTGCGCCTCGCGCGGGCGGCAGGCGACACGCGCGGGCTACGCGCGGCCTTCTGCGCCGAGGCCGCGCGGCGCGGCAATTCGCCGCTGTTCATGGTTGTCGACCAGTCGTCGTCGGAGGTCATGAATGCCCCGCTCGCCGAGGGCCAGACCTTCTCGATCGACTGCGTCAGCAGCTGCCGCTTCTACCACGGCGATTTCGCGCGCACCGTGTTCGTCGGCGAACCGGCCGAGCGGATGAAGCGGGTCACGGCCGCCACGCTGCGTGCCTGGCGCGACATCCAGTTGGCGCTGCGCCCTGGGCTGCCGTTCGCCGAGATTCCGCGAATCGGTCGCGAATCGCTGCGTCGTCAGGGCGTCGACTTCACGATCAGTTTCACGCCGCACAGCGTCGGACTGTTCCATACCGACCATCCGCAGCGCACGGCGTACGAGCCCGGGCCACTGCCGCCGCTCGTGCTCGAGGAGGACATGATCCTCTCGGTGGACTGCCCGCTCGGCGACACCGGCGCCGGCGGCAGTACGCATCTCGAGGATCTGGTCTGGATTCGCGCCGACGGTGCGGAGCCAATCCACGCCGTGCCGCCGAACGTGCTCGTCGTCTGAGTCTGCCTCACGGCGGCGCGTTCAGCGTCCAAGCGCAGCGAGCGCTTCGCCGGTCAGCCGGTAGACCGTCCACTCAGCCAGCGGCTGCGCACCGATAGCACGGTAGAAGTCGATCGCGTCCCGATTCCAGTCGAGCACGGACCATTCGAGCCGGCCCAGACCCTCGGCAACGCAGCGGCCGGCGAGCCGCTTGAGCAGTGCCTTGCCGATGCCGCGGCCCCGATACGCCGGGCGCACGAACAGGTCTTCGAGATAGAGGCCATGCCGGCCGCGAAACGTCGAGAAACTGTAGAACCAGAGCGCGAGCCCGACGGCCTCACGGTCGCCGCCGGACGCGCTCCATTCGGCGATTTCGCAGAACACCCGCGGCGCCGGGCCGAACAACGCCGCCTCGAAGTCTGCCGGACGCGCCTGCACCTCATGTGCCAGCCGTTCGTATTCGGCCAGGGCGCTGACGAGCGCATGGATCGTGGCGCCATCGCCGGGCACCGCGGCGCGGATCTTCAACATAGTCTGCAGCGTAGCGCACCCTTTTCTTTTGCAGCGCAAGAAGCCAGAATCCCGCCGCCTTTTTTCGAACGGGGGTCCCATGCAACTCAACGGAAAGACGGTCGTCGTGACCGGGGGCGGCCGCGGTATCGGCCGCGAGATCTGCCGCACTTTCGCAGCCAAGGGCGCTGACGTCGCGGTGCTCGACATGAACCAGGCGGATCTCGACCAGACGGTCCGCGACTGCGAGGCCGCAGGGGTCAAGGCGCGCGGCTACGTGGCCAATGTCACGCGCGAAGACCAGGTCGGGGCCGTCATGGACGCGATCGTCGCCGACTTCGGCCGGCTCGACGTGGTCGTCAACAATGCCGGTATCGTCAAGGACGGTCTGCTGGTCAAGGTCAAGGACGGTGTCGTGGTCGGCAAGATGACCCTCGAGCAGTGGCAGGCGGTCATCGACGTGAACCTGACCGGCGTGTTCCTCTGCGGCCGCGAAGCGGCCGAGCGCATGATCAGGCTCGGCCACGGTGGCGTGATCATCAACATCTCGTCGAGTTCGCGCTACGGCAATGCCGGTCAGACGAACTATGTCGCCACCAAGGCGGGCGTGGCGGCGATGGCGGAGACCTGGGCCAAGGAACTCGCCCGGTACGGTATCCGCACAGGTTCGATCGCGCCCGGATACACGAAGACCGACATCCTCGCGACGATGCGGCCCGAAGTGCTTGAGAAGATCCTCATGGCGGTACCGCTGCGACGCCTCGGCGATCCGCACGAAATCGCGCTGACTGCGGTCTTCATCGCCGAGAACGACTTCTTCACGGGGCGCTGTCTCGATATCGACGGCGGCCTGCGGATCTGAGCGATGCAGCCCGCGCAGCAGTTCCCTTACCTGCGCGGCCATCGACGGTGGTGCGTTCGAGGCCTGCCTCGCCGACGTCCGCGACGAGGCCGACTGTGCCCGCAGCGTTGCGCTGGCGATCGGGCGGTTCGGCCGGCTCGAGGTGTTGATCAACAACGCCGCACGCGGACCGCTCGAGGCCAGCGCGGATTACTTCCATGCCAAACCACCGTTCGGGGAGGCGACGCCGGCGGCTTACCGCACGATGGTCGAGACGAACCTGATCGGCGCGTTCCAGACGGCTCGGGCGGCCGTGCCCGGCATGCTTGCGCAGGGGTTCGGCCGCATCGTCAACATCTCGTCCTCGCTGCCGACCAAGGTGATGCACGGTCTTGCGGCCTGCGGCTCGAACAAGGCCGCGCTCGAGGTTGCGACCGCCGTCTGGGCCCAGGATCTCGAGGGTGCCGGCGTGACGGCCAACGTGCTGCTGCCCGGCGGTCCGTGCGATACGGCGCTGATCCCTGGCGGAGTCGTCGGTGAGCGCGCGAATCCCGCGTTCCGTGCCGGCTCGGGTGCCGGCGCCGCCGGGCCGCGTGCGCGGCCGGAGGATCAGCGCAGAACGATCACGGCGCAGCCGATGCGCGGCCCCGAATTGCCCGTCGGCTGTGAGCGGTAGTCGTCAGGGTCGCGGTGCACGATGAGGCTGCGGCCGGCGACGCTGCGCGGCCTGGGCGACAGCGTGACGTCCTCTAGCAGCTGATCGACGCGCGCGACCCCGCGCGCGTCGGCGCGCAGGTTGGGAATGTCGCCAGCGTGGTGCGGCCCTTCGCCGCGGCGTCCATGAGGCGCGTCGCCTGGGTTGAAATGCCCGCCGGCACTCATCGCGTCCGGTGCCGAGCAGTCGCCCTTCTCGTGGATGTGGAAGCCATGCTCGGCATTGGGCTGAAGGCCGCGGACCTCGCCGCGCAGCGCGAGGCCGCGCGCCGTCTCGCGCAAGACGATAGAGCCTGTGACGGCGCTGCCGCTGCGCGCGACCAGCACGGCGTCGGCGACCGGCGCCTTCGAGCCGAGCGTCCCGCAGGCGGCCAGCAGCAGGGCCGGGGCAGCGAGCAGCGAAGGGTGGACGTGGGCGGATCGTGGCATGGACAGAATCCTGGCGAGGCATGGGAAACACCTATACTTTAAGCGCCCGGAAAGACCAGAGGAACAGGGACATGCACCTTCCCAAGGGAGCTTGGCTCGCCATGACCATGATCGCTGCCGCTACGACCGCCACTGCCGACACCTCCGCTGTCTCGACCGACACCGCCCCCGATCCGGACACGATCGCCGTGCTCGGCACCGGACGTGTGGGTGCCGCGCTCGGTCCGCAGTTCGCGCGGCAGGGTTTGCGCGTCATCTACGGATCGCGCGATCCGGCGCGGCCCGAGGTCCAGCAGCTCGTGGCGCGCACGGGCCCGACCGCGGGCGCCGCAACGGCCGCCGACGCGGTGGCGCGCGCCGGGCTGGTGCTGATCGCGCTGCCGTGGACCGCGACAGAGTCGACGCTGCGGGCCGTCGACCTGTCCGGCCGTATCGTCATCGACCCGACCAATGCGATTCGCTTCCGTGACGGCCAGATGGAGATGGCGGTCGACACGTCCGGCGGCGAACTGATCCAGTCGTGGCAACCGCGGGCGCGCGTCGTCAAGGCCTTCAACACGCTCGGTTTCCACGTCATGGCCAATCCGGCCGCTGCCGGTGGCCCCGTCACCGCGCCGCTCGCCGGCGACGATGCCGCGGCCAAGGCCCGTGTCGCGCAACTGATCGAGCGCATGGGGATCGAGACGATCGACGTCGGACCGATGCGGCACGCACGGCATCTCGAAGGCATGGCGATCCTCTACATGGTCCCTTACCTGTCCGGTCGACGCGCCGAGGCCTTCGAGTTCCATCTTCGGCGAGGCGCGGCGCCAACCGAGAGTTCCGGCGTCCGTCCGGCGCAGTAGCCCGTGTCTGCGCCGGCGGACCAGGTGGCGCCGCGGCGCGGCGCTTTTCGGCGCTTCCTCGACGCCGTCGAGCGGCTGGGCAATCTACTGCCGCATCCGGTCACGCTGTTCGCGCTGATGGGCCTCGCGGTGCTGCTGTCCTCGGCCCTGCTCGCGGCACTCGGGGTGGCTGTAGAGGACCCGCGGCCCCCCGGAGCCGCGGGACGTGCGGCCGGCGGAGTCATCGCGGTCAACAGTCTGCTCTCCGCGGACGGCTTGCGTCGTATCGTCGAGAACCTGGTGACGACTTTCACCGGGTTCGCGCCTCTCGGCGTCGTGCTGGTGTCGCTGCTCGGGGTCGGCGTCGCCGAGAAATCGGGTCTGTTCTCGGCAGCGATCCGCGCGGCCGTGATCGGCGCGCCGCGCCATGCCGTGACGGTCGGCGTCGTCTTCTGTGGCGTCGTGTCGAACGCCGCCTCGGAGATGGGATACGTCGTGCTGGTGCCGCTCGCCGCCGTGATCTTCCACTCCCTCGGCCGTCACCCGCTCGCAGGCCTCGCGGCAGCATTCGCCGGCGTGTCCGGCGGATACAGCGCGAACCTCATCATCGGCACGATCGATCCGCTGCTCGCCGGACTGACTCAGCAGGCGGCGCAGCTCATCGATCCCGACTACCGCGTACATCCGCTCGTGAACTGGTACTTCATGATCGGCAGCACCTTTCTGATCACGCTGCTCGGCTGGTGGGTCACGGCCCGCATCGTCGAGCCGAAGCTCGGGCCTTACGACCCGGGGCGTGCCAGCGTGCCGCTCGCGGAGCTGTCGAAAATGGAGAGCCTCGGCCCGCTCGAGAAGCGTGGTCTCGCATGGGCAGGGGCTGCCGCGCTCGCCTGCGCGGCGCTGATTGCCTGGACCGTGATCCCGGCCGACGGGGTGCTACGCGACCCCAAGACCGGCGGCGTGCTCGATTCGCCCTTCCTCAAGGGCGTTGTTGCCTTCATCTTCTTG
>CAZAWM010000007.1:0-28277 GCA_964488605.1 uncultured Steroidobacteraceae bacterium
CCTCGGCCACGGCGGCGAACTTTCGGCCGTCGGTGCACACCGTGACGTCGGGGGTGCTTCGGTAGAGCGATTCGCGCTGCTGCATGAGTTCGGCGAGCCGCTGCACCGGATCGACGCCGGTTAGCAGCGGCCGATGCTGCGCCGAGCGCACGCGCTCGGCCTGCTGTGCCACCGAGGTCTCGAGGTAGACCACGAAGCCACGCGTGCGCAGCCGCTCGCGGCTTTCGGGCGCGAGGATCGCGCCGCCACCTGTCGCGAGCACGATTGGATGCCGGTGCGTCAGCTCGTCGATGACCTCGCACTCGCGTTCACGGAAGCGTGCCTCACCCTCCTTCTCGAAGATCAGCGGAATGTTGACGCCGGTGCGGCGCTCGATCTCGGCGTCGCTGTCGATGAACGGCAGATGCAGCAGCCTCGCGACCTGACGGCCGACTGCCGACTTGCCCGATCCCATCGGCCCGATCAGGAAGATGTTATGCGTGCCGCGCATCAGAGCGAAGTGTGCCCGATTTCGTGGCGCCAAAAGACAACGGCCGCCCGGAGGCGGCCGTGTTCGGGCGGCGCCGGGAGTCCCGTTCAGGGAACGGTTGCGCTGATCTGCTGGGTCGTCACGAGGCCTCGCGGTGTCGTGATCGTCAGCGTCAGCACGCCTTGGCCGACAGAGGTCCCCGACGTGACCGTGAACGGGAAGATCGTCACTCCCCCGGCCAGCGCGCCGCTCGCGATGTTCGAGCATGGCACCGTATACGAGCTCGGATTGGCGATGCCGAGTCCGGCTCCCGAAGCCGCGAGCGTGACCGTGGTTCCGGACGGCATTGGATTGCCGTTGATGTCGCGCACCCAGACCGTCAGATTCGCTGCGCTATTGGTGCCGCCGACCGCGAAAGTAGCCGGCAGCGGCGTGCCATCCGGCCGGCTCAGCAGGGGCGTGCTCCCCGAGAAGATTACGACGAGGCTGCGGCCGATGCCGGCCGAGCGAGTGGCCGGACCGCCGCAGCGGCCGGTCGTATCGTTGCAGAGCACGCCGTTGAAGAGCCCATCCGGACCGTCGCGGGTCTGATTGTTGTTGAAGTCGAAGAAATCCTCTCCGACCTGGTAGGCGCCGTCCTCGTTGTCATCGCGGAACGGTTCGGCCTGGTCGGTGAAGGTTTCGCCGTTGTCGAATGCGCCATTGCCGTTGGCATCGACGAACGATTCCTCGCCGATGGCCTTGGCGAGCACCGTGATGCGACCATTCGGCGGTCGCGGCTCCGAACTGCGCAGGTTGACCGTACAGACACCGCCCTCGGTCGCCGTCGTCGTCGTCGTGCACTGCGACTGCACGTTGCCGCCCTCGGCCGTGAAGGTCACCGCAGTACCGTCCGGGACGGGGTTCTGGAAACGATCACCAAGGCGAGCGGTAATCGCGGTCGTGACACCGTCGAAATCCCGCCCCTCGATGTTGAAGCACTGCGCCGACAGCGAGAAACTGCCGGCCGTCGGGATGCCCGTCGTGACCGTCAGCTGACTCGACTGCGTCGAAATGTTTGGCGTGACGCTCGTGACGGTCGCCGTGACGTTGACCGAGGTCGCGACAGTTCCGGCGCTGACCACCGTCTGGACGCGTCCCTGCGCATCGCTGACCGCCGAGGTCGGCGTAATAGAGATCCCGCCGACCGAGGTGTTCAGCGTGAAACTGACCGCCGCATTCGGTACCGGTCCGCCCGTGGAGTCGCGGACCTCGAACACGACGGTCGAACTCTCGGGCCGGCGCGCATCCCCGGTTCCCGAGAGCGCGATGTTGGTCGGTGTCGCCGAGACGAACGCGATCGAGCCGACGGCGGCCGGTGCGACCGTGACGGTACCGGTTGCCGAGAGCGACTGACCGCCGACCGTTGCCGATGCCGTGATCGTGTCGGGGCCACTGCAGCCACGCGCCGCATACGTGACCGTCACGAGCCCACTCGATGTCGTCGCGGTTGCCGCCGGCTGGATCTGCGCCGTACCGGCCGCAACGCAAGGGGAATTGAATGTCACCGTGACCGGCTGCGTGTACAGCGAGCCATCGGCATTGACGAGATTGGCCGAGACGCTCGTGGTACCGCCCGCCGCAAGGCTCGGCGTAGCGATCTGCAGCACGCCTTGGACGAAGCCGGCGCCCGAGCCGCTGCCCATCCTGACGATGTTGGAACTGGCGGACGGGACGACCTGGACGTTCACGAAATTGGTGAGACCGCCAGCGCGGGCCGTGACAGTGATCGTTCGCAGCGCTGGATCGCCGGCCGTGCTGAGCGTGGTCCGCGCCTCGCCTGAGGCGTCCGAACGTGCCGTCGCCGGTGCGACGCCGCCGCTCGACGCCTCGAACGTGACGGTCACGTTCGGGATCAGCGCATTACTGGCGTCGCGGACGAATGCCGTGATCGACGCCGTCGCCGAACCATCCGACGGGATCGTCGGCGCGCTGGTGACGACAGTCAGCGATGCCGGAGTCGGCGTGCCACCCGGCCCGCCGCCTGTCGCGGGGTTGCCGAAGGCATTGTCTTCCCCGCCACCGCAGCCGGCGAGCACGGCTGTCAGCAACAGCATCCCAAGAGAAGCAAGCTTGCGCATGGTCATGTCCTGTCTGAATCGGTGTGGCTGAGCGCGTCCCTCGCGTGCATCAGTACACGTTGACCCCTTCTCGCAGGATCTTCGGCGTCACAAAAATCAGCAGTTCCCGCTTGTCGTTTTCGCGACGCGTGGTCTTGAACAGTCGCCCGAGCACGGGCACGTCGCCGAGGTAGGGCACCTTGGTCTCGCTGTCGCGACGCTCGGTCTCGAGGATTCCGCCGAGCACGACCGTCTGGCCGTCATTGACGAGGACCTGGGTGGCGATCTCGCGCGTGTCGATGGACGGGACGTTGACGCCGCCCGAGGTCACGATGACCTGGCCGACGCTGTCCTTCTTGACGTTGAGGTCGAGGATGATGCGATTGTCGGGCGTGATTTGCGGCGTGACCTTGAGCGCCAGCACGGCCTTCTTGAACTCGACCGTGGTCGCGCCGCTCGAGGCCGACTGCTGATACGGGATCTCGACGCCCTGCTCGATGCTGGCCTCGCGCTGGTTCGAGGTGATGACCCTCGGCGAGGAGACGATCTCGCCACGGCCCTCGGCCTGGGCGGCTGAAAGCTCGAGGTCGACGATGTAGTCGGAGCCGAGCAGCATGAACGCGAGCCGGCCGGCCGGATTGCCGACCGGCAGATTGACGCCGTAGCGCCGCGAGGCATCGCCGCCGGTCGGTATGTCGATCGGGAACGGCCCCTGGCCGGCCTGGATGTTCGACAGCGCGGAAGCAAGGCCGACGTCGGTGGCCTCGAGGCTGCCGCTGACGATGCCGACGCCGTTGGTGCCGTTCGACCTGATGCCGGTGTAGCCGGCGCGCACGCCGAGTTCGCGCGTGAAGTCGTCGTTGACGATCGCGATACGCGCTTCGATCAGCACCTGGCGGATCGGAATGTCGAGCGTCGCGACCAGCCGGCGGATGTCGCTGAGCCGGTCGGAGGAATCCTGCAGCAGCAGCGTATTGGTGCGCTCGTCGACGGCGACGCTGCCGCGCTGGGAGAGCAGCGAGTTGCCCTGCGACTTGATCAGCGCGGCAAGGTCCGACGCCTTGGCGTAGTTGACCTGCAGGTACTCGGAGCGCAGCGGCGCGAGTTCCTCGATGTCCTTCCTCGCGGCGAGATCGGCCTTCTCGCGCGCGGCGAGCTCCTCGGCCGGTCCGACGATGATGACATTGTCGTTGACGCGCTTGTCCAGCCCCTTGGTACGCAGCACGATGTCGAGCGCCTGGTCCCAGGGCACGTTCTGCAGGCGCAGCGTGACGTTGCCAGACACCGAATCGCTGACGACGATGTTCTGGCCCGAGGCGTCCGCCAGCAGTTGCAGCACCGCGCGCGTTTCGATGTTCTGGAAGTTCAGCGTCAGCCGCTCGCCCGTATAGACCTTCTTCTCCTCGGCCTGCGCTGCCGCGACCTTGCGTGACGGCTGGACCTCGACGACGTACTGGTCGTCGGACTGGTAGGCGAGCTGCTCGAAGTCGCCAGTCGCGTTGATGACGATGCGCGTGCCGTCGTCGGCACGCTGCACCTCGAAGGTCGAGACCGGCGTCGCGAAATCGAGCGCGTCGTAGCGGCGCACGAGCTGGCGGGGCACCGTCGAGCCGGCAAAATCGACGATGATCTGGTTACCGAGCTGGCGCAGGCTTACCGGCGTACGCGGGTCGGAGAGGTTGACGATCAGCCGGCCGGTACCTTCGGCGCCGCGCCGGAAGTCGATGCTGCGGATCGAGCGTGCCGGCGCACCGGCGGCCGAGACGCGCGCCGCGCTGGCCGGTGCGGCCTGCTGGGTGCCGCCGACGCTGACGATGATATTGTTGCCGTCGACGCGAGTCTGGTAGGGAAGCATGCGGTCAAGATTGAGCACGAGGCGCGTGCGGCCGCCGGCCTCGGCGGCAAGGACCGTATCGACGCCCGCGGCCCGGACGTCGATGCGCCGCGAGGGCAACGCGAGCGCCGTACCCGGCAGGTCGAGCGAGATCCGCGCCGGATTGTCAATCGTGAACGCCAGCGGCTCGGGAGCCGGCCCGGACAGGCGCAGCGTCAGCTGCAGCTGCTGGCCGGACAGCGTCTGCACTTCGACGGCCTCGAGCCGATTGGGGGCGGGCGCGGTCTGCGCCTGCGCGACCGCCGCGGACGAGCCAGCGATCAGCAGCGCCGCGACGATTCCGGAACGTAGCGAAGTCATTGCGTTCTTCTCCCTTATTCGCTCAGCGCCAGGGCCGCGGGGCGCTCCATGTACCCGCCGACCCCGTCCGGGACGATCTCGACCAGAGAAATCTTCGAGGGCGTGATCTCGACGATCTTGCCGTCGTTCTGGCCGACGTAGTTGCCCGGCAGCACGCGCTGCACGAGACCGTCCTTCGTCTGGATGAGACCGTAGTTGTTACCGCCGAGGCGCAGCGTGCCAACCATGCGCAGCGTGTCGAGCGAGAACTGCTCGAGGTACTCGCGGTTGCGGCGTGAGTCGGGGCGCAGCGCTCCGGGGCCTGCGCTGGCGGACCCGCCCGGCATGAACGGCGAACGGAGCTCGCGCGCGCTGTAGGTGAAGCCTTCGTATGGCTTGACCTCGGGCAGCGGCTCGACGCGTCCGCCCGGTTCCTTTTTCGTGCTCGCGATGAAGCGCTCGAGCTCGGTATCCCTGCTCGAGCAGCCTGCGACCAGCGCCGCCGCAACGAACGCGAGCGCCATCGTCACCCTGCTGCGATGAACTGGCGAGGAGGTCATTTCTTTTTCCTGGTCTTCTTCTCGGCCTCCGCCCGCGCCGCTTCAGCCGCTGCGATCTCCTCATCGTCGAGGTAGCGGTAGGTGCGCGCGGTAAGATCGAGCGTGAGCTGGTCGAACGGAGCGCCCTTTTCGCTCTTGATCGAGATGTCGTGCAGCGTGACGATGCGCGGCAGCGCCGCGATGCCGCTGACGAATTCGCCGAACTCGTGATACGAGCCCGATAGACGGATCTTGATCGGCAGCTCGGCGTAGAAGTCCTTGCGCTCCTCGGCCGAGGGCTGAAAGAGCTTTTCCTCGAGACCGGCGGCCACGCCGGTCTGCGAGATGTCGACGAGCAGGTTCGGGACCTCGGTCTTGCCCGGCAGCTGGCGCAGCAGCGCTCCGAACGAGCGCTCGATGTCCTTGAGCTGCTGCTCGTAGACCTCGAGGTTGACGGCCTTCTGGTGCTTGTCGCGGAACGTCTGACGGAGCTGCGACTCTTCCCGCTCCTTTTTCTCGAGCTCGGGCTTCTTGTCGGCGATCACGAAGTAGTACGAGAACGCGCCGGTCAGCACGATGAAAGCCAGCGCGACGACGCCGGCATGTACGGCCAGAGGCCAGCGGCCCGGATCGTTCCAGTCGACCTGGCGAAGCTGTTCGACGATGTTCATGACTCACCGCCCGGCTTGCCGCCCGCGGCGCTGGCCGTCCGCGGCTTCCTGGCATCGCGCGCATTCTTCTTGTCGCCCGACTGGGTGGCGGGCGCGGCGGCAGCGGCCTCGTCCCCAGCGAGCGTCGACACCTGGGTGGCAAACAGCGTGAAGTTCGCGCCGAGCGTCTGCCCCGCCTTGGTCTCGATGACTTCGAGTTCCGGATTGCGCAGCCATTGGCTCGCGTCGATGTTGCGCATGAACGATGAGACGCGCGTGCTCGACTGCGCGACGCCCTGGATCTTCAGCCGAATGCCGTTCTGCTCGAGCGCCGTCAGATAGGTGCCGTCGGGAATGGTGCGGACGATCTCGTCGAACAGATGGACGATCTCCGGCCGCGAACGCTGCAGCTTCTCGATGATCTGCATGCGCGCGATGAAGTTCTGCTTCTGCTGCTCGAGCGTGTTGATCTTCTCGATCTGCTTGTCGAGCTCACGGATCTCGGCCTGCAGGCGCTCGTTACGGGCTTGCTGGGCACTGATCAGCGAGTTGTAGAAAAGGTTGACCCCGAGCGTCGTGAGGGCTGCCGCGAGCGCGGCCGCGCCCAGCGCGACACCGAATGCGAGCTTGCGCTCCTTGCGCTGCTGTTCACGCCAGGGAAGTAGGTTTATGCGAGGCATTAGTCGTCGAAGCTCCGCAGCGCGAGACCACAGGCCGTCAGGAGCGCCGTCGCGTCCCTGCTCACGGCCTGCGCCTTGGCCCGTGAGGACAGCTTCATGCCGCCGAGCGGATCGCCGCGCTCCGCGGCGATGCCCACACGGCTCGCGATCACATCGGCGACGCCCGGAATGTTGGCGCAGCCGCCACAGATCAGGATTTTCTCGGGCTGCTCGCGACTCGAGCCGGAAGCGAGGTAGAACTGCAGCGAGCGGCTCACCTGCTGCGTCATGTCATCGATGAAAGGATCGAGCACTTCGGCCTGATAATTGCCCGGCAGCCCGCCTTCCTTCTTGGCGCGACCGGCCTCCTCCATCGAGAGGCCATAGGTGCGCATGATGTCCTCGGTAAGCTGCTGCCCGCCGAAGTTGAAGTCGCGCGTGTAGACGACCTTGAGGTTGCGCAAGACGCTGAACGTGGTACTGCTGGCGCCGAAATCGACGACGGCGACCGTGCGGTCGAGCCCACCGTCGGGCATCTGGTGCGTCATCAGGCGGCAGGCGTTCTCGAGCGCGAAGGCCTCGACGTCGACGATCTTTGCCGTCAGTCCGGCAGCGGCGACGGCAGCCTGGCGCTGCTCGACGTTCTCGGTGCGCGTGGCGACCAGCAGGACATCGACGGTCTCTGCGTCTTTCGCCGACGGGCCGAGCACTTCGAAGTCGTAGCTGACTTCGTCCATCGGGAACGGGATGTACTGGTCGGCCTGGATCTCGATCTGCTGCTCGAGATCAGCGCCGCGCAGATTCTTCGGCATCTGGATCACCTTGGTGATCGCGGCATCGCCGCTGATCGCGATCGCGACCTCCCTGAGCCGGGTACCGGCGCGCTTCGCGGCGCGACGGATCGCCTCGCCGACGGCCTCGGCATCGACGATGGCCTTTTCGTTCATCGCGTTGACGGGCATCGGCTCCGCGGCGTATGCCTCGACGCGATAGCCGCCCCCGGCCGCCGAGAGCTCGATGATCTTGACCGAGGAGGTTGTAATATCGAGGCCGAGCAGCGGACGGTGCTTTCGCGTGAGAAGGAACACTAAATTTTTCCCATTTTCAGTGAGTTACACGACGAACCGGCCAGAATCTTGCAACTCTAGAAACACTATATATCAGTGAACTGTCAAATAGAACGTGAGAACGCTCACGGAACGCGGCGCCGTCAGGGACGGATGCGGATACGGGACAGTGGCGATGACGGCTCTGCGCACGCTCGGAGAGCAGACTTCGCGCTGCCGGCAACCCCGCTGTCATAGGCACCCTGACCCTTAGACCGGAAGCTTTGCGTCCCCACCTTTCGATGGGTTTGCCCACTTGACGCCGGCTACTATGCACACCGACCCGACGGGCCGCAAGCAACTCCCCCCGATTCCGTGAAATGCCCTTGAAGTCCCCCGCAATGCGCCTTGCCATATTGTCGGCCGGCACCCTGGTGGGGCTGGTGCTGGCGGTCGCGTATGCCATTGCCTGCACTTACGTCTACCTGAACCCAACGCTGCCGACGGTCGCAGGCATGAAGAGCGCCGAGCTCCAGGTGCCGCTGCGCGTCTACACGCGCGGCGGCCAGCTGATCGCGCAGATCGGCGAGCAGCGGCGCACCCCGGTCGCGTTCGCCGACATCCCCGAGCGCGTCAAGCAGGCGTTCCTGGCCGCGGAGGACGATCGCTTCTTCCAGCACTCGGGCTTCGACTATGCGGGCATCCTGCGCTCGGCTCTCGTCAACGTGCTGCCGGGCAGCAACCTGCAGGGCGCCAGCACGATCACGATGCAAACCGCGCGTAACCTGTTCCTGAGCCAGGACCGCAAATGGCGCCGCAAGCTGCAGGAGGTCTTCCTGACGTACCGGCTCGAACGCGAATTCACCAAAGAGGAGATCTTCGGGCTGTACCTGAACGTGATCTACTTCGGCCAGCGGTCGTATGGTGTCGCGGCAGCCGCCGAAACCTATTTCGGCAAGAAGCTCGACGAGCTCACGCTGGCCGAAATCGCCACGCTGGCGCGCATCCCGCAGTCGCCTTCGCGTGCCAATCCTATCCGCGATCCCGAGCTTGCAGCCGCGCGTCGGCTCTATGTGCTGCGTCGCATGCAGGAGCTCGGCTTCATCAGCGCTGCCGAGGCCGAGACGGCTGGTCGCGAGACGGTGCGCTCGCGCGTGTTCGCGCCACCCTACGAGGTCGAGGCACCCTATGTCGCCGAGATGGTGCGGCTCGAGGTACTCAAGCGTTTCGGCCCGGAGGCGCAGAACCAGGGCTACAAGGTCTACACCTCGATCAATGGGCGGCTGCAGGCAGCGGCCAACCGCGCCGTGCGCCTGGGCCTGGTCGAATACGATCGCCGCCGCGGCTGGCGCGGCGCCACGGGCCGTGCCACGCTGCGCGGCGACGAGGATGCCGCGCGCCTCGCGGCGATCGTCGAGCAGTATCCGACAATCGGCGAACTGGTCCCGGCGGTGGTCACCGAAGTCGCCGAACGTTCGGCGCGCGTTTTCGTGCGCGGGCGCGGAACCGAGACGGTGCCCTGGGAAGGTCTGTCGTGGGCGCGCCGATCCCGGGGAACCGAAGCGCCCGGTCCCGCAGCGAAGCGCGCCGCCGACATACTCTCGAGCGGCGATGTCGTCTACGTGATCCGCAACGCCGGGCGCACCGAGCTCGCCCAGGTGCCCGAGGCGGAAGGCGCGCTCGTCGCACTCGATCCGAACGACGGCGCGCTCGTCGCGCTGGTCGGCGGCTTCGACTACTTCGACAAGGGACTCGGCAAGTTCAACCGCGCCACGCAGGCGCGGCGACAGCCCGGCTCCGGTTTCAAGCCGTTTCTCTACTCAGCCGCCCTCGAGCACGGCTTCACGCCGGCCTCCGTGATCATGGATGCCCCGGTCGTGATCGACGAGCCGTCGATGGAAGAGGCCTGGCGGCCGGAGAACGCGGGCGGCAGCTTCGGCGGGCCAACGCGGCTGCGCGAGGCCCTGGTCAAGTCGCGCAATCTCGTCTCGATCCGCCTGCTCCAGGCAATCGGCATCGGACCGGCAATCGAGCACGCGACGCGTTTCGGTTTCGCGCGCGAGGCGCTGCCGCGCAACCTGACGCTCGCGCTCGGCACCCTGTCCGCCTCGCCGCTCGAGATGGCGACGGGGTTTGCAGTCTTCGCCAACGGCGGCTATCGCGTCGAACCGTGGTTCATCGAGCGCGTCGAGGACCCGACCGGCAAGGTCGTGTTCCGGGCCGAACCGCGCCGGGTCGACGCCGGCTGCGAGCGCGGCGACCCCTCGTGCCGGCTGCCGGCCGAGCGGCTCGCCCCGCGCGCGATCAGCGCCGAGAACGCCTGGCTCATGGACAGCATGATGGCGGACGTGATCACGCGCGGCACGGGCCGCCGCGCGCTTGCGCTCGGCCGCAGCGACATCGCCGGCAAGACCGGCACCACCAACGACTCCAAGGACACCTGGTTCAACGGCTTCACGCGCGACCTCGTCGCGACCGTCTGGGTCGGCTTCGACCAGGAACGCTCGCTCGGCGAAACCGAGGAGGGCGGCCGGACGGCGCTGCCGATCTGGGTCAGCTTCATGCAGGAAGCGCTCGACGGCGTGCCGCAGAGCACGCGGCCGCTGCCAGACGGGCTGGTGCAGGTCCGGATCTCGCCGTATACAGGGGACGTGACCAGCGCCGACGACCCCGAGGGCATCGTCGAGACCTTCATGGTTGACAGACTGCCGACGGGCGGCGTGCTCGGCGGCGACGAGCCGGGCATGGGGGGTGCCGGCGGCGGCACGACGATCCGCGGCGACCCGGCCAGGGGCGACGCGGTCAGCGAACCGATCTTCTGATGAGCAAACGACTGCCCCCACGCGCCGGCAACCTGCGACGCGCGCTTGCGCAGGAAGCGGCGCGCGTGATGGCCGAACACGGCGTCCGCGACTTCCTGTTCGCCAAGCGCAAGGCCGCGGAACGGTTCGGCGTGGTCGACGGTGCCGTGCTGCCGCGCAACAGCGAGATCGAGCAAGCGCTCGCCGAGTACCAGCGCCTGTTCGGCGGCGATGAGCATCTCGAGTCGCTGTACGCACAGCGGCTCGCGGCCCTCGAGGCCATGCGCGCGCTCGCATCGTTCGAGCCGCGGCTCGTCGGCCCGGTGCTGACGGGTACCGCCACGGAGCATGCGCACGTGCAGCTGCATGTCTTTGCCGATCGCGCCGAGTCGGTCGCGTTCCGACTCATGGACCAGGGCGTGCCTTACCAGTTGGGCGAAAAGAGGCTCAGAATGAACGCCGAGCGCGTGCTGGTGCAGCCCGTGTTCGAAATCGAGATCGATGCGCAGCCGATCGAAATTGTCGTCTTCCCGGTCGATGGCATCCGTCAGGCCCCCGTCAGTCCCGTCGACGGCCGGCCGATGCGCCGCGCCGACACCGGGGAGGTCGAGGCGCTGCTCGCCGAGGTCTCCGAGCGCCGCTAACCGGCTACTTCCTGGACCGATCGCCCTGGTCGCCCTGGTCGCCCTGGGCCGCCTCGCGCAGCTTGCGCTGCCGCAAGATCTCGTCGCTGAGCTTCTGCAGCTCCTGACGCGAGAGCGGCTTGCGCAAGCGCGGTGCAGCCGGCTCGGCCACCGGCGCCGGACGTGACGCAGGAGGCGCGGGCGGCGCGAACATGCCGGTCTGTGCGAGGCTCAGTCCGTCGCCGAGCGCGAGCACCCGCTCGGTGCGTACCGTCGACTCGCAACCGTGTTCGTCGACGAACTCCCAGACGGAGTTGCCGCGTTCATCGGTGCGCGCTCGTCCCGAACGGCCAGCCGACATCCAGGCGTCCTGCAGACATAATGGGTTTGGAAGCCGGTTCCACGCTGCCATGAATCGCGGCTACGCGTCCGTGACCGGCGCCACGGAAACAAATACGACGGGAAGCGGGTCCGGCCGGCGGCCTCGGCTCAGGCGCGCTTCTCGAGCGGAACGTAGTCGCGCTGCGTCGGCCCGGTGTAGAGCTGGCGCGGCCGACCGATCTTCATGCCCGGATCGGCGATCATCTCCTGCCAGTGCGCGACCCACCCTGCGGTACGGGCGATCGCGAACATCACCGTGAACATCGAGCGCGGGATGCCGAGCGCGCTGTAGATGATGCCCGAATAGAAGTCGACGTTCGGATAGAGCCTGCGCGAGACGAAATACTCGTCCTTGAGTGCGATCTCCTCGAGACGCTGCGCGAGCTCGAGCAGCGGATTGTCGGAGCGACCCATCTTCGCCAGCACCTTGTGGCACATCTCGCGGATGATCTTCGCTCGCGGGTCGAAGTTCTTGTAGACACGATGGCCAAAGCCCATCAGGCGCACGTTGCTGGACTTGTCCTTCACCTGCGCGAGGAACTTCGGGATGTTATCGACGGTGCCAATCTCCTCGAGCATCTCGAGCACGGCCTCGTTGGCGCCGCCGTGCGCCGGGCCCCAGAGCGCCGAAACGCCGGCCGAGATGGCCGAATACGGGTTGCAGCCCGTCGAGCCCGCGAGACGCACCGTGGAGGTGCTCGCGTTCTGCTCGTGGTCGGCATGCAGGATCAGCAGCAGGTCGAGCGCCTCGGCCGCAAGCGGGTCGACGTGGTACGGCTCGCAGGGTACCGAGTAATACATGTGCAGCAGATTGCTGCAGTAGTCGAGATCGTTCCGCGGGTAGACGAAAGGCTGCCCGACAGAGTGCTTGTACGCCGCAGCCGCGATCGTCGGGATCTTGGCGATGATCCGGTGCGCGAAGATCTCGCGGTGCCGCGGGTTATAGATGTCCATGCTGTCGTGATAGAACGCCGACATCGACGCGACGATCGCCGAGACGATGGCCATCGGATGCGCGTCATAGTGGAAACCGTTGTACATCCGCAGCAGCGACTCGTTGATCATCGTGTGCCGCTGGATGCTCGTGCGGAATTCGGCGAGCTGCGTCGCATTCGGCAGCTCGCCGTTGATCAGCAGATACGCGACCTCGATGAAGGAACTGTGCTGCGCGAGCTGCTCGATGGGGTAGCCGCGGTATAGCAGCACGCCCGCGTCGCCGTCGATGAAGGTGATCTTGCTCTCGGTGCTCGCCGTGACCATGAACCCAGGGTCGAAGGTGAACAGCCCGTGATCCTTGGCGAGCGAGCCGATGTCGACGACGTCAGGGCCGAGGGTGCCGGAGCGCAGCGGGAGTGAGGACTTCTTGCCGGATTGGGCATTCGAGATTTCGAGCGTCTTGTTGGCCATGAGCATCGTCTTCCGCTTGAACCTCGGAAAGGTGACATGGCGGCCCAGCAGAATCAAGCTCGCCGGTGGGCCAGCGGGCTCTTCGCGCGCGATCGCAGCAGCCTTGGCTGCGGTGTTGTCCGCCGTGCACCAACGCCGCCCGCGCGGCGGCAAGCCGGATCGCGCCGCTCGGATTACTCGACGACCTTGTAAAGCTGCCCCGGCGTCAGGCGCCGGTCGGGGTAGAGGCCGTTGAGCAGCAGCAGTTCTTCACGCTGGTAGCGCTCCACCGGCACGTTGACCGCATAGTCCTCGAGGCGCGTCGAGGTGGTCACCTCCTTGACGCGCAGACGGAACGGCTCGGCGAGCGGGAACTCCGAGGGCTTCAGCGCGCGCAGCGTCTGGGCGACCGACATGAACAGTCCATCGGCCTCCGGCACGGCGCGCGTCGACGAACGGCTCGCCCCGGCGATGATATAGGCCTGGCTGCCCCGAAAGAGTGTGATCCAGCGCACCGGGCCCGCGCCCTGGTCGAGAGGCGAGCCGGTGGTCGTGCGCGCGGCATAGCCGTCCATGCCGTTCGAGCTGAAGGCCTCGCCACCGACGAACGTGGCGCCGGGCACCTGGCTCAGCAGGAACTCCCGCGGGCCCTGGCCAGGCTTCGGCGTGCCGACCGTGACGCGCATGATCGTGTCACGGTTCGGCGTATAGGCCCAGAGCGCGTCACGCTGGTTCTCGACGGTCCAGCCGCGCGGGAACGCCATCGTGATGCCAAGATCCGCGTGGTAGAAACGGTTGTCGCGCATGACGCCCTGGGCACGGCTGGTGCCGTACACCATGCCGTCGAGCCGCTTGAGGTAGATCTCGCGATTCTCTATCCAGCCACCGGGTGGTTCGCCGTCGATCTTCGCCGCACCCTTGGCCGCCTGGACGGCGCGCGCGTCCGGCGCCGGGTGGGAGGCGAACAGCCCGTGATAGATACGCGGCTGCCGGCCCTCGGCACGCGCGCGATCGAGCTCGAATCGCTCGCCGCGTCTGAACATCTCGAACACCTCGCCCATCGATTCAGGGCGGTAGCCGGCCTTGGTCGCGTACTGCAGACCGATACGGTCGGCCTCGAGCTCGTTCTCGCGGCCGTAGCCCTGCAACCAGGCCGTCGCGCCGATGTTGGCAAGGTCGGCGACGGCGCCGGAACCGGTCATCACCGCAGCCGCGGTCGCGAGGATCGAGGCGCCAATGCCGCGCCGCATGCGCTTGGACGGGTGGCGCGCGGTGACGTGCGCGATCTCGTGCCCGAGCACGGAGGCGAGTTCGGCCTCGGAGTTGAGGTAGGTCAGCAGTCCGCGGTGAACGTAGATGTAGCAGCAACCCGTCGTGAATGCGTTGATCGACTCGTCGTCGAGCACCACGAACTTGAATTCCGCATCCGGCAGATCGCTTTGGCGCGCGACGCGCTGCCCGACCTCGGCGACATAGTCCTGGATGGCCTGGTCGTCGTAGACACCGTAGGCACGGATGATCTGCTCATAGGCCCGGCGGCCGCTCTCTGCCTCCCGCCGCAGGGACTTCGGTATCCCGCCAGCACCCGATGCCGGGGACGAGGCGGTCGAGCCATTGGCCGGGCCCTGCGCGACGGCCACCGGGAACAGCGTGGCAGCAACGAGGGCGGCAAGCAGCGGTTTGCGCGACATCGATCCGTTCCTGAATCCGCCCGGCGGGGGTGCTCTCCGAGCTCAGTATCTCCAGAGCCTTAGGATGCGTCGCCGGCCATCGAAGTTCCACCCGCCTGGCCCGCGGCTCCGGTCAGACGCCGAGCGAGCTCCCAAAATCGAGCAGGGAGGCTCCATCGGGCGCCTTCCGCTCCCGGCGCCGGGTCCGCTTCGCGTCAGCGTACGCCGGCGCTCGCGTACTTCTTGCGGAACTTGTCGACGCGACCGGCGGTGTCGACGATCTTCTGCTTGCCGGTGTAGAACGGGTGGCAGTTCGAGCACACCTCGACGTGCAGGTCATGACCGAGCGTCGAACGTGTCTGGAACGTGTTGCCGCAGCTGCAGGTGACCGTGATCGTCTTGTACTCGGGATGAATCGCGTCTTTCATGACGGGCTCTCTGCGGCGCCGAGGGCTGCTGGCCGGAAAAAGGGCGCGAAGCATAGCGGCGTCCGCGACCGTGCACAAGCGCCAGGGTGCCAGCGCGGTCCCTGGCTGCCTTATCCACAAAAACTGTGCATATCTCTGTGGAACTTCGGACCCACAGCGATCGTTTTTCGCGGGTTTAGCGCCAAATCGCGCCATTGCTCAATTTTTAGCCATCTGTTTTTAATAAGCTGAATCAAAGACTTAGATGATCAATATCGCGCGCCGCTCGCGATTCGACTTGTAACAGCTTCATTACGCGCTCCGGATGGCGCCCCTGTGCATACTTTGGGCTAGCGCGGCCCGAAATGATCTAAGTCACTGTCTGCAATAGCGAAGTCGGGGCACGGACATCGCGGTCAGGCAGGAATTCGACCAGCACGTCATTGAGGAACCTCAGGCCCCTTGCCGTCGCACGGACGCGCCCGCGCGCCTGGTCGAGCAGCCCACGCCCGACGAGCGCCGCGCTCGTCGCCTGCTGCGCAGCCCAGCGGAGGCCCGTGGCGGCTTCGTAGTCGGCGATCGTGAACCCCTCGATCAGCCGCAGCGCATTGAGCAGGAACTCGAACGGGCGCTGCTCGACCGGCACGGCCACGGGCTCCAGCGAGACCGGGTCGGCGAGGTAGCGGCGCGGCTCACGCGGGCGCGTCGTCCGCCAGATCTCGGCCGTCGGCGTGCCGAAGCTCAGCTTGCCATGCGCGCCGGCCCCGATACCGAGGTAGTCGCCGAAGCGCCAGTAAGCGAGGTTGTGCCGGCAGCGGGCACCCGCGCGCGCATACGCCGATACCTCGTAGCGCGCGTAGCCGTGCGCATGGAGCAGTTCGAGGCAGGCCTCGAGCATGCGCTCGGCAGTATCGTCGTCGGGCAGACCCGCGGGCGGTCGTGCCGCGAACGCCGTCGCCGGCTCGAGCGTGAGCTGGTAGTGCGAGACATGCGCCGGCGCGAGTGCCAGCGCGGCCGCGACGTCGGCGCGAGCCATCGCCACGCTCTGACCCGGCAAGGCATACATCAGGTCGATGTTGAAGTTGCCAAGCCCCGCCGCATGCAGCTCCTCGGCCGCGCGCCGCGTATCGTCGACGGCATGGATGCGGCCGAGCGCGGCAAGCTGCCCGCCACCGAAGCTCTGCGCGCCGAGCGAGACGCGATTGATGCCGGCATCCCGATAGCCGCTGAAACGGCCGCGTTCGATCGTGCCGGGATTCGCTTCGAGCGTGACCTCGACGTCCGCGGTCAGCGAGCACTCGGTGCGCAGCCAGGCGAGCCATTCGCCGATCGCCTCGGGCGGGAACAGGCTCGGCGTGCCTCCGCCGAGGAACACGCTGCCGATGGGCCGCTGCGGCGCGCCGCGACGCGCGAGCCACTCGAGCTGCGCGCACAGGTCGCGGCGCAGTGCCTCGAGATAGTCTGCCACGGGCAGCGGGCCGCGCAGCGCGAACGAGTTGAAGTCGCAGTACGGGCACTTCGCGACGCACCACGGGAAATGCACGTATAGCGCGATCGTGCCACTCAATGCCATCGGCTCATCGCGGCCATCGTTCGAGCAGGGCGTGCAGCGCCCGGCCGCGATGGCTGCGCCTGTTCTTGTCCTCCGGTGCGAGCTGCGCCGCCGAACGGCCGGAGGCCACGTCGAGGAAGACTGGGTCGTACCCAAAGCCGCCGCTGCCGCGCGGCGCTTCGAGGATACGGCCCTCCCAACAGCCCGAGGCGATCAGCGGCGCAACGTCGTCGGCGTCCCGGACCAGGGCGATCACACAACGGAAGCGGGCCACGCGATCCGCCGATGGAACCCCGTCGAGCGCCGCCAGCAGCTTCGCGATGTTCGCCGCGTCGTCCGCCTGCGCGCCCGCATACCGCGCCGAATGGACGCCCGGTCCGCCGCCGAGTGCGTCCACTTCGAGGCCCGAGTCGTCGGCGAGCGCCGGCAGGCCGCTCAGGCGCGCCGCATGACGCGCCTTGAGTAAGGCATTCGCCTCGAAGGTGCCGCCGGTCTCCTCCGGCGGCTCGATGCCGAACTGTGACTGCGGCAGCATTTCGACGCCGGCCGGCGCCAGCAGCTGACGGAACTCGGCGAGCTTGCCGCGATTGGCAGTGGCAAGGACGACGCGCATGCGACCGGGTTCAATCCGACTGCAGCGCCTCGAGCTGCAGCGCGAACAGGCGCTGGATGCCGGCCGCGGCGAGGTTCAGCAGCTCGTCGAGCTCGTGGCGGCGGAACGCGTGTCCCTCGGCCGTGCCCTGCAGTTCGACGAACGCGCCGCCATCCTTCATGACGACGTTCATGTCGGTCTCTGCCTGCGAATCCTCGGCGTAGTCGAGGTCGAGCACGGGCGTGCCGGCGACGATGCCGACCGACACCGCAGCGACCTGGCCGTGCAGCGGCGAGGCGCTCAGTACACCACGCCGCACCAGTGCCTCGCAGGCATCGACGAGCGCCACGTAGCTGCCGGTAATCGACGCCGTACGCGTGCCGCCGTCGGCCTGCAGCACGTCGCAATCGAGCGTCACGGTGCGCTCGCCGAGCGCGGCGAGATCGATAATCGCGCGCAGGCTGCGTCCGATCAGCCGTTGGATCTCCTGCGTGCGCCCGCTCTGCTTCCCCTTGGCGGCCTCGCGCGCCGAGCGGGTGTGCGTCGAGCGCGGCAGCATGCCGTACTCGGCCGTGACCCAGCCCTGGCCTTTGCCGCGCAGGAAGCCCGGCACGCCGTCTTCGACACTGGCCGTACAGAGGACGCGGGTGTCGCCAAACTCGACCAGTACGGAGCCTTCTGCATGGCGCGTGTACCCGCGGTGGAAGCGCACCGCCCGCAGCTCGTCGGGCGCACGGCCGCTGCTGCGTTTCATGGGCCGAGCCAGCGTAGCGCGACGGCCGTCGTGTTGTCGCTCGCCGGCCCATTGGCCGCCACCGCCGCGGCGCCGAGCGCTGCGAGCGACTGGATCGTCCTGCCGGAGCCCGATCGGGACGGGAAAGCCGCCGCGATCGCCGCGTCCTCGAGCGAACCCCAGAGCCCGTCCGAACAGACCAGCAGCAGGTCGTCGGGCGCGAGGCGGCGCCGCCCGGTCAGCGTCATCTCCGGCAGCATGTACTCGCCGCCGATGCAGCACTCGACGTAGTTGCGCATCGGGTGCTGCTGCGCCTGGTCGGCGCTGATCAGGCCTTCCCGGAGCAGGAATTCGACATGACTGTGATCGCGCGTACGCTCGAGTACGCGTCCGTCACGCAGGTGATAGACGCGGCTGTCGCCGACGTGCGCCCAGAACGCCGAATCGCCCTGCACGAGGCAGCTCGCACACGTCGCGCGCGGCCGCTGTTCGAGCGGCAGCCTGGCGCCGAGCGCGACGACCGCCTCGTGGGCGCGGCCGAGCTGAAGATGCAGGAACCCGAGCGGATCGAACAGCGGTTGCGGCGTGTGCCAGAACGCCTCGACCAGCGTCTTGAGCGCGGTTTCGGCCGCGAGCGCACCGTCCGCATGGCCACCCATGCCGTCAACCACTACCAGCAGCGCGGAGTGTTCCGAGATCGCCGCCGCGCAGCGATCCTGGTTGTCGTCGCGGCCGCCGACGATGCTGAGCTCTGCGTACTCGACGCGCAAGATCCGATCCCGATTCGTTACACTGGCGTGTCTTATAGCACCCGGAGCGTCGCGCGTCAGTCGGCCGGTCCGGGCAGGGGGACCTCGCGCGTGATCAGCAGCATGACCGGATTCGCTCAACGCGAGGCATCCGGACCCTTCGGCCAGCTCAGCTGCGAGCTGCGCAGCGTCAATCACCGCTATCTCGAGTCCAGCTTCCGCCTGTCCGACGAACTGCGCGCACTCGAGCCGGAGCTGCGGCAGCGACTCGGCAGCGAACTGCGGCGCGGCAAGGTCGACTGCACGCTGCAGCTGCGTCACGGTGCCGAAGGCGCGCGCGAGATGCTGATCGACGAGGCGGCGCTCGCGCGCGTGCTCGAATGCGTCCGCGAGATTGCGCGCCAGCTCCCCGGACAGCACACCGTCGACGTCATGGAGGTGCTCGCCTGGCCGGGCGTCGTCCGCAAGGAACAGGTCGACAGCGAAAGCCTGTTCGACGTCGCGCGGCGCCTGTTCGACGCCACGCTCGCCGATCTCACCGCCGCGCGCGCCCGCGAGGGCGAGCGGCTCGGCGAGCTGATCGAACAACGCTGCGCCGCGCTCGCCGACATCGTCGCGCAGCTGCAGCGCAAGGCGCCCGAGCTGCAGCAGCGCGTGCGTACGCGGCTCATCGAGAAACTCGCCGACCTGCGCATCCAGGTCGACGCCGAGCGCTTCGAGCAGGAAGTCGCGCTGATCCTGCAGCGGCTCGACGTCAGCGAGGAGCTCGATCGCCTGGCCGGACACGTGGCCGAAGCGCGCCGGGTGATGACCGCCGGCGAGCCCGCCGGCCGCCGTCTCGACTTCCTGATGCAGGAACTGAACCGCGAGACCAACACGCTCGGCTCCAAGTCGCAGGAGCTCGACACCACGCGACTCGCCGTCGACATGAAGGTTCTGATCGAGCAGATGCGCGAGCAGGTGCAGAACGTCGAGTGATCTGGCCAGTCGCCGCGGACCGTCGCGGCCGCCGCCGCAGCCGGTCGCGGGAAGTGCCCCGCGCCCCTACCCGCCCAGATGCTGCATGTGCGCGGCGATCGCGAGCCAGGTGTCCGCGCGCGCAATCAGCAAGAACAGGATCGCCATGCGGAAGTGGAAACGGTCGGCGCGGTGCATCGCCGCGCCCGTGCGCATCGACATCGTGGCCATGGATCACTCCGCCCTGGCGCGCGCGCCGGCCGAGTGAACACCCGCTGCTGACCGGCCGCCAGCCGAGGCTGCCGGGTCAGCGATCCCTCACGGCGCGTCCGGCTGCACGAGCTCGAACCGCAAGCCTCCTGGCGACTCGACGATCAGCGCGCGGTACGCGCCCCAGACTGCGTTCACGCGCGCGTCGGGCCCGGTGATCAGGCGGCCCTGCGAGGCGCGCACGCGGCGCCGCGCTTCCTCGATGTCCCCGACCGCGAAGCTCCAGAGCACGGCGCCGCGGCTCGGTGCCGCGAGCGGTGCGGGATTGCGCTCGCCCTTGGCGCCGAGATCGATCAGCGTGAGGTTCCCGCTAGCCGTACCCGGCGCGAACAGCTGCACGAAGCGCACGCGGGCCTCGGCGGGCAAGCCGGCGGCGCGCAATAGCGAAGGCTCGGTGAGCTCGATATCGCGGCGCAGCTCGAGGCCGAGCACGCTGCGATGAAAGGCGATCTCGGCATCGGCATCCGGCACGGTCATACCGCCGTAAGCCGGCCCGCCGAGTCCGCTCGCAGTATCGATGCGCGCGATCGGGGGCATATCGTCGGGCCGCACGACGACCGGGACGAGCAGGTTGTCGGGCCCGACGAAGTAGTACTCCTCTATCGTGTACTGCCCGCCGCCCGGTCTCGCGAGCGGCACCGTGAACTGGCCGATGGGCTGGTAGCCGGCCGCCGCGAGCCGCGCGAGCGCGCCGCGCGGACCTTGGGCGCGCCCGCGCTGCAGCGCGAACGACAGCGATGCGCCGCCGTCACGGGTAGCCGAGGGCGTCTCGCGCAGCCGCGGCCCAGCGTCGCCGACGATTCGTACGCGCACTCGTGGTGCGACCGGATCACCGGCACGTTCGAACCAGATTTCGTCCGTAGCCTCGGAACGGGTGCCGTCTGCAGCACTCGCGGGCAGCTCGCGCAGGCCGACGCCATCGACGAGGAAGCGCCGCATCGCTGCCGCATCAGCGGTCGTCAGTGTGATCGCGCGCAGCCCACCCGCAACGATCGGCGGCAGCAGCGGCATGAAGCTCGCCGTATCGTTCGGGTCGCCGCGGCCGCGATAGGCGGCCTGAGCGGGGTAAGCGAAGATGGGACGACGCAGCGGCGGCTGCGTAGCGCTCGCCGGCCGAGTGCCGACCAGCACGTCCGGCGCCTCGCCACGCTCGACCCAGCGCTCGAGCGCGCCGAGGTAGTCGATCTCGTACGCACCGACGCCGCCCGTGCAGTGATCCTTGCCGGGCACGAGGAACAGCCGGAAGAAATCGCGCGTCGCCGCCGGTCCGCCCATCGCGCGCGTCGCCAGTTCGTAATAGTCGATCGACGGCTGGGGCACGACGACCGGATCGGCCAGGCCATGGTAGAGCAGCAGCTTGCCGCCGCGCGCGCGAAAATCGGTCAGATCCGGGTTCGCGCCGCTGAAGATCTGTGCCATCGCACCGAGCCGTGGCGGATCGCGGTCGAAGTCGAAATCTTCGAGCCCGAAGGCGGGGCCTGGATCCTCGGCGAACGACAGGTAACGAAACAGCTCGGCGATGAAGCCGTAAAACGGCGGCGGACCTTCGTCCCGGTTCACGAGCGTGCCGATCCAGCCGAGCTCGGAGCCGCGCGGCAGGCCGGATGGAAACAGCGGCCGTCCGCGCGAATCGCGCGGCCCATCGTAGACCTTGCGCAGCGCCGTGACCTGCGGCTCGTCGAGGCCGGCGACTCGGCCCGGATCGACGTCGCAGCTGAGCGGGTCGCCGACGATGCCATCGGCGAGGCCGTCGCGCGCATCACAGCGTTCAAGCACCGCGCGATGCAGCAGCTCGAGCTCGCGCGACGTAACGATTCGCCGACCAGTCGCGTCGTGCATCGCACGCATCGCCCAGGCCAGCACCATACCGCTCGCTGGCATGCGCAGCACCGGCGCCCCGGCGACGATGCCGTCGAAATCCGCCGGGAAGCGCTGCGCGCTGACGAGCCCCTGCCGGCCGCCGGTCGAACAGCCATGGAAATAGCTGCGCGCCGGCGGCCGCGCGTAGAACGCGGTCGCGATCGCCTTGCCGGCGACGGCCGTAACGTGCGTGGCGCGATATCCGAAGTCGATCTCGGCCTCGCGGTCGTTCCAGGCCCATTTGCCGTCGAACGGCGTGGACACGTGGCCCATGTCACTGACGATGCAGGCGTAGCCGCGCGCGAGCCGCGCATCGCAGCGCGACGCGAAGTCCAGCGAGCCGCAGAATCCGCCGCAACCCTCCATCAGCAGCTTGCCGTTCCACGACTCGCGTGGCAGTCGCAGTTCGAAGCGCACGCGCGGACGCACGTAGCCCTGGACGCGACAGTAGGCTGGGACGATGCCCGCGGCATCGACGGATCCGGCCAGCGTCAGCTGGGCCGGCGCATCCGCCAGCGACGAGAAATCCAGCCGGAGAAGGCCGGCACAGTCATCGGCCGCGACCACCCGCGGCGCAGCGCTCAGCAGCAGGGCCGCCAGCCATCGTGACGCGTGCATATTACCGCCTTTTCCCCCGAAGAACGATGCAGTTAGCTTCATGATCGCTGCGAGATGTTCCCCTCGTGAGCCGCTGCGGCGGCGCCGGCACTACCCCGTCCGGCCCTTGGCGATTGTGCCGTGGCCCCGCGCCGGCCGCGCGCCGCGCGGCTCCGCGAGCACCGGGGACAGCGGCGGCCCGAAGGCTGCGTCCGACGCGGCCGCCATATAACATCTCGCCTTTCGCCCACGGCCAGGGGGCCACTCGCTCGACTCGATGACCCGCCGCCTGTTCGTCATCGCCGCCCCTTCGGGTGCCGGCAAGACCAGCCTCGTCAAGGCGCTGCTCGATGCCGAGCCGCGCCTGCGCGTCTGTGTCTCGCACACCACGCGTCGCCAGCGGCCCACCGAGCAGCACGAGCGGGACTACTACTTCGTCACGCCGGCGCAGTTCCATGCCATCCGCGAGTCTGGCGGTTTTCTCGAGAGCGCCAACGTCTTCGACAACTGGTATGGCACGAGCCGGATGGCGCTCGAGAAGGCCTTCGCCCAGGGTCACGACGTGATCCTCGAGATCGACTGGCAGGGTGCGCGGCAGGTGCGGGCCAAGGTCCCCGAGTGCATCTCGATCTTCGTGCTGCCGCCGAGCCTCGCGGCGCTCGAGGAGCGGCTGCGGGCGCGGCGCACCGACAGCGAGGAGGTGATCCAGCGGCGCCTGCGCGATGCCATCGAGGACATGACTCACTATGAGGAGTTCGACTACACGATTGTCAACGACGATTTCGCCACGGCGCTTGCCGACCTGCGCCGTATCGTGGCGGGTCGGGCCGAGGACCTCGCGAGTGACCGGCCGAGCCTGATGCCACTGCTGACCCAGCTCCTCGGCAGACCGCCGCCGTCGGTATGACGCTGGCCGCGCCGCTCCGGCTCAGCTATCATCAAAAGTCAGCTTTCAGGCAGCTATCGCAGGACGCTCATGGCTCGCATCACGGTCGAGGATTGCCTCCACAACGTCGACAACATCTTCCAGCTCGTGCTGCTGGCGTCGCAGCGTGCTCGTCGTCTCGCGAACGGCGCCGAAGCGACGGTTCCGTGGGAGAACGACAAGCCCACCGTCGTCGCGCTGCGCGAGATCGCCGCCGGTACGATCAGCGCCGAGATGCTCTCCGAGCCCGAGCCGGAGCCGGCTCCGCCACCGCCGCCCGAGAACATCACCGACCTCGACTTCGACATGCTGGAGCCGGAACCCGGCTTCCGCGCGCCGCAGTTCGGACTCGGAGACTGACCGCAGACCACTGAACGCGCAGCGCCCCGGACCATGGCCATTAAACCCATGGACTACGCGTCGACGCTCCGGGGTCTGCTGCCAGCGCCGTATCGGACGCCGGGTCTGCGTGACCTTTTGAGCGAGGTCGAGGCCTACCTGCCGCCCGATCAGGTCGAACGCGTTCGCCTCGCCGCGCAGTTCGGCGCCGACGCGCACCGCGGCCAGCGCCGCAAGTCGGGCGAGCCGTACATCGCCCATCCGGTCGCCGCCGCCGAAATCCTCGCGACGCTGCGCGTCGACGCCGACACGATCGTCGCCGCCATCCTGCACGACGTCATGGAAGACACGGCGATCGATAAGGCGCAGATCGCGGCGCGCTTCGGTGAGACCGTCGCCGACATCGTCGACGGCGTCACCAAACTCGATCAGATCAGGTTCAAGAGCCGCGAGGAGGCGCAGGCGGAGTCCTTCCGCAAGATGCTGCTCGCGATGGTCCGCGATCTGCGCGTGATCCTCGTCAAGCTCGCCGACCGCTTGCACAACATGCGCACGATCGACGCGATGCAGCCAGCGCGCCGACGGGCGATCGCGCGCGAGACGCTCGAGATCTACGCGCCGATCGCCGAGCGGCTCGGCCTGTACAACCTCAAGCTCGAGCTCGAGGACCTCGGCTTCCGCGCCGCCTATCCGCAGCGCTACCGGGTACTCGAGCGAGCACTGAAGCGCGCGCGCGGCAACCAGAAGGAGTTTCTCGGCAAGATCGCCGAGCAGATACGCGCCGCGCTCGCCAAGGCGGAGATTCCGGGCCGCGTCGAGTCGCGCGAGAAGCACCTGTACAGCATCTACAAGAAGATGCTGCGCAAGCGCGCCTCGCTGAACGAGATCGTCGACGTCTACGGTCTGCGGGTGATCGTCGACAAGGTCGACACCTGCTACCGCGCGCTCGGCGCAGTGCACGGCGTGTACAAGCCGATGCCGGGGAGGTTCAAGGACTACATCGCGATCCCGCGCATCAACGGTTACCAGTCGCTGCACACCACGCTGTTCGGTCCCAATGGCGTCCCGATCGAGGTCCAGATCCGCACCGAGGACATGCACCGCGTCGCCGAGTCGGGCATCGCCGCGCACTGGAAATACAAAGCCGGCGACGACGCGAGCTCCAGCGAGCAGACACGTGCGCGCGAGTGGCTGACCCACCTCATCACGATGCAGGAGGCGGGCAGCTCCGAGGAGTTCCTGGAGAGCGTCAAGGTCGACCTGTTTCCGGACAAGGTCTACGTGTTCACGCCGAAGGGAACGATCCTGCGGCTGCCGCGCGGCGCAACCGTCGTCGACTTCGCCTACGCCGTTCACACCGACGTGGGCAATCGCTGCGTCGCGGCTAAGGTCGATCGCCGGCTCACGCCGCTGCGGACGGTGCTGCGTAACGGTCAGACCGTCGAGATCGTCACTGCCAAGGGCGCGATGCCGAATCCGGCATGGGTCAACTTCGTGGTCACGGCCAAGGCGCGCACCGCGATCCGCCAGTACCTCAAGAGCCTGCGTCGCTCCGAGGCGATCGATCTCGGTCAGCGTCTGCTCGGCCAGGCGCTCGCCGAGTCAGGCAGCAGCCTCGATGAGGTCGACGAGCGCGTGATGGCGAGCGCGCTCGGTGAGCTCGGCATGCACGACCGCGACGAGCTGTTCGAGAAGATTGGACTCGGCGAGCGGCTCGCGCCGCTGGTCGCACGGCGGCTGCTGCCCGCCGGCCCCGAGGCTGCCGACGCGGCGGCGGCACCGGCACCGCTCGCGGTCGCCGGGACCGAAGGACTGCTGGTCAGCTATGCGCGCTGCTGTTTCCCGATTCCCGACGACCCGATCATGGCTTTCCTGTCCGCCGGCCGCGGTGTCGTCGTGCACCGCGAGACCTGCGCCAATGTCGACGACTACCGGCGCCACCCGGAGCGCTGGCTGTCCGTCACCTGGCAGCCGACGCCTAACCGCCTGTTCAGTTCCGAACTGCGCGTCAGCGTGGCCAACCGCACCGGCGTGCTCGCCGCCGTCGCGGCGGGGATCGCCGCGACGGATACAAACATCGAGCACGTGACGCTCGAGGAACGCGATGCGGAGACGTCCGTCCTGGTGTTCGAGCTGAAGGTGCGCGACCGACGCCATCTTGCGAGAATCGTCCGCAAGATCCGGCGCATGCCCGATGTCAGCGGCGTCACACGTACGATCGCGCAGCGCGCGCGGGACTGAAGCACGTGCGGCGCAGCGTCGCGACTCTACGAGCGTAGACTCCTCGAACATGGCCAGACAGATCATCGAGACCGCCGACGCGCCTGCCGCGATCGGCACCTATTCGCAGGCCGTGCGCGTCGGCAGCACGGTCTGGCTCTCGGGTCAGATTCCGCTGGACCCGGCGACGCAGCAGCTCGTCATTGGCGACATCGAGGCCGAGATCCGCCGCGTGTTCGACAATCTCAGCGCGGTGGCGCGCGCGGCGGGCGGCACGCTCGACGACGCGGTCAAGTTCACGGTGTTCCTGACCGATCTCGGGCACTTCGCCAAGGTCAACGAGATCATGGCGCAATATCTGGTTCGTCCCTATCCGGCCCGCGCCGCCGTCGGCGTGGCGCAACTGCCGCGCGGCGCGCGCGTCGAGATCGAGTGCGTGCTGGAACTCGGCTCGCGCTGAGGCGCCACGCCGGCGCGCGGATGGACGCTGACCCGGGCACCCGCGCGCGCGAGCAGATGCCGGTCACGGCCTTGCGTGGCGTAGGGGTCGCGCTCGCCGAGCGCCTCGCAGCGCTCGGCGTGCGCACCGTGCAGGACCTGCTGTTTCTGCTACCGCTGCGCTACGAGGATCGCACGCGCGTGACGCCGATCGGCGCGCTGCAGGCCGGCCTGCGTGCGGTCGTCGAGGGCGAGGTGCTGCTGGCAGAAGTGGCTTTCCGCAGGCGCCGCCAGCTGCTCGCGCGCATTTCGGACGGCTCCGGCTTCCTGACGCTGCGCTTCTTCCATTTCAGCCAGGCGCAGCAGCAGGGCCTCGCGCGCGGCACCCGGATCCGCTGTTTCGGCGAGGTGCGACGTGGTCCGCAGGGGCACGAGATGGTGCACCCGGAGTATCGGCGCCTCGCCGGCCAGATCGAACCGGTGGACGAGCGGCTGACGCCGATCTACCCGATGACCGAGGGCGTCACGCAGGGCCGGTTGCGCGTGCTGATCGACCAGGCCCTCGTGGAACTGCGCGATGCCGGCGTGCGCGACTGGCTGCCACCCGAGGTCCTGGCTCTGAGCGACGCGACGAACGCGCGGCCGTTGCCGGGACTCGCAGAGGCGCTCGTCTACGTACATCGGCCGCCGCGCGATGCGCCGGTCGAGCAACTGCTCGACGGCCGACACCCGGCGCAGCGACGGCTCGCCTTCGAGGAGCTGCTCGCGCATCACCTCGCGCTGAAGATGCTGCGCGCCGCAGCGCGCGCCGATGCGGCCGCGCCGCTCACCGACCCGGCCGGTCTCGAGGCGCGTTTTCGCGCCGCCCTACCGTTCCCGCTGACGGTCGCGCAGCGCCGCGCGCTCGACGAGGTCGATGCCGATCTCGCTCGCGACCGGCCGATGACGCGCCTCGTGCAGGGCGACGTCGGCTGCGGCAAGACAGTGGTCGCCGCCGCGGCCGCCGCGCGCGCGATCGGCAGCGGCTATCAGGCCGCGCTGATGGCGCCGACCGAACTGCTGGCCGAGCAGCACTTCCGCAACCTCGAGAAGTGGTTCGCGCCGCTCGGTTTGACGACGGTGCTGGTGACGGGCTCGCAGCCTGCGCGCACGCGGCGCAGCGCCCTCGAGCTCGTCGCCTCGGGCACGGGGCAGCTCGTGGTCGGCACGCATGCGCTGTTCCAGCAGGGCATCGAATTCCACGATCTGGCGCTCGCGATCGTCGACGAGCAGCACCGCTTCGGCGTGCAGCAGCGCTTGCAACTGCGGGAGAAAGGGCGCCAGCGCGGGCGACATCCACACCAGTTGATCATGACGGCGACGCCCATTCCGCGGACACTAGCCATGACGGCCTATGCCGATCTCGACGTGTCGGTGATCGACGAGCTGCCGCCCGGTCGCACGCCGGTCAAGACCGTGGTGGCTGCCGACAGTCGGCGCGACGAGGTGGTCGCCCGGATCCACGCTGCCGTCGCGCAGGGCCGCCAGGCGTACTGGGTCTGCCCCCTGATCGAGGAATCCGCCGAGCTCCATTACCAGGCCGCCGAGGAGACCGCCGCCGCACTCGCCGAGGCGTTGCCTGACGTGCGCGTTGGCCTGGTGCACGGACGCATGCCGCCGCGCAGCAAAGAGGCGGCGATGCGCGCCTTTCAGGCTGGCCGCATCCAGCTGCTTGTCGCCACCACGGTGATCGAGGTCGGCGTCGACGTGCCCAACGCGACCCTGATGGTGATCGAAAATGCCGAGCGCATGGGACTCGCGCAGCTGCACCAGCTGCGCGGCCGCGTGGGCCGTGGCACGCACGAGAGCAGTTGCGTACTGCTGTACCGCGCGCCACTCGGCGCGCTGTCGCGCGCGCGCCTCGAGGCGATACGGCAGAGTCATGACGGCTTCGAGATCGCCCAGCGCGACCTCGAGCTGCGCGGTCCGGGCGAACTGCTCGGCACACGGCAGACGGGGCTCGCGCAGATGCGAGTCGCCGATCTCGGTCGCGACGCCGACCTGCTGCCACGCGTGCACCAGGCTGCCGAGCTGATGCTGGCACGGTACCGCGATAGAATCGCGCCCCTGGCCGCGCGCTGGATCGGTGCCGACGAGCGCTAC
>CAZAWM010000008.1:0-12524 GCA_964488605.1 uncultured Steroidobacteraceae bacterium
CGGACGAGCGGGTCCCCGATGCCGGCGGCGAGCGAAGCGAGGGCCGGCAGCACGCGCCGCAAGTCCGTCGACGCAGCGACGTCGGAGTGGCGCGTCATCGCGCCGATCTCGACGCGATCGGGCCCCACGCGGATGCCGACGAGCTCCGCGAGGCCGCCGAGGTCGACGAGGCGGTCGGGCCTGGCCAGCCGCAGCTTGAGCGTCGGTAGCAGCGTCATGCCGCCGGCGATGAATCGGTTCTCACCGGAGCCGCTCGCGGCCTTCACAGCGGCGTTCACGTCGGCGGGTCTGATGTATTCGAACGGATACATCGACGGGTCCTCCTGCGCGGCGCCCCGGCGATCAGGCTGCCGGAGCCGTGCGCATCGCCTGCGCCGCCGCGGCGACGGCCTTGACGATGTTGTGATAGCCGGTGCAGCGGCAGATATTGCCCTCGAGTCCCTCGCGGATCTCTTGTTCAGTGGGGTTGGGGTTGCGCCGGATCAGCTCGACGGCCGTCATGATCATGCCAGGCGTGCAGAAGCCGCACTGCAGCCCGTGATGCGCGCGGAACGCAGCCTGGACCGGATGCAGGGCACCGGGCGGAGCGAGTCCTTCGATCGTCGTGACCTTGGCGCCGTCGGCCTGTACCGCGAGCATCGTGCAGCTCTTGACCGCGCGTCCGTCGACGTGCACGACGCAGGCGCCGCACTGCGAGGTGTCGCAGCCGATGTGCGTGCCCGTCAGCCGCAGCTGCCGGCGCAGAAAGTCGACAAGCAGCGTGCGCTCCTCGACGTCGGCCGAGACGGCGCGCCCGTTCACTTCGAGACTGACTTGCATGCTCCCCCCTCGCTGTCAGCGCGTCAGCAGCCAGGCGACGACGCCGGCCGCGGCGATCGCGACCACGATCCACCCGATCGTTACGAGCGCGCCACGCTTGCTGCCGGCGACGGCTGGTTCCGCCGCGGCCGGCTCCGCCTGCTTGGTCGCCGCGGCATCGAGCCGTTTCGCGAAGGCGTCGAAGAACTGGTCCGCGAGCTGACGTGTAGCCCCCTCGAGCAGCCGCGAGCCGACCTGCGCCAGCTTACCGCCAAGCCGCAGGTCGGCGGAATAACGTAGTACGGTCGCGCCGGCGTCTTCGGTGAGTTCGACCTTGGCGCTGCCCTTGCCGAAGCCGGCGGCACCCTTGCCTTCGCCGGTCAGCGTGTAGCCCGCGGGGGCGTCGATCTCGGTTATCTGGATGCGCGTGGCGAATACCGAGCGGACCGGCCCGAGCGCCGCGTTGATCCGGGCGTCGATCTCGGTATCCGAGAGCTTCCGCAGCTCTTCGCAACCCGGAATACAGGCCCTGAGCACCTCGGGATCGTTGAGTGCGCTCCAGACGGCTGCGCGCGACGCCGCGATGCGGTATTCGCCCTGGATCGGCAAGTGGTTCTCCCTTCCTCGCTGGCCAACGGAAGGCTACCATCGCCGCACGCCGATGTAATCACCGGCCCACCGCCGAGGGGGATCTAGCCATGGGCAGCACCGGTTTCGGGGCCTCCGTTCCGCGTGTCGAGGACCAGCGATTCATTACCGGTCGCGGTCGCTATACCGACGACATCGTGCGTCCGGGGCAGGTTTACGCCTACATCCTGCGTTCCTCGATCGCTCACGGTGTGATCCGGCGCATCGACGTCTCGGCTGCGAAGGCGGCGCCCGGCGTGATCGACGTCTTCACCGGTGCCGATTTGAAAGCGGACGGTATCGGCGATCTGCCCTGCGGCTGGACGACCCAGAACATCAGCGGCAGGCCGCAGTTCACTCCACCGCACTCGCCGCTCGCTGTCGAGCGTGTCCGCCATGTCGGGGATCCGATAGCCTTGGTCATCGCCGAAACCCCGCTGCAGGCCAAGGACGCCGCCGAGCTCATCGAGCTCGAGCTCGACGAGCTGCCGGCCATCGCCAGCATCGAGCGCGCGCTCGCGCCCGGCGCACCCGAGATCTGGAGAGAGACGCCGGGCAATGTCGCTTTCCACTGGCAGATCGGCGACAGGCCGGCGACCGAAGCCGCCTTCGCCAGAGCGGCCCATGTCGCGAAGCTCGATCTCGTCAACAGCCGCATCATCTGCAACGCGATGGAGCCGCGTACCGCGACCGGCGAGTACGACGAGGGCAAGGGCGAATACACGCTGTGGCTGTCGAGTCAGAATCCACACGTGCAGCGCGTGCTGCTCGCGACCGCGACGCTGCGCGTCCCCGAATCCAAGATCCGCGTGATCTCGCCGGACGTTGGTGGTGGTTTCGGCTCGAAGGCTTTCCACTACAACGAGGACGTACTCGTGCTCTGGGCCGCGAAGCGCGTCGGGCGGCCCGTGCACTGGGCGGCCGAGCGCAGCGAGGCGTTCGTCAGCGACCGCCACGGACGCGATCACGTCACCCATGTCGAACTCGCGCTCGATGCCGACGCGAAGTTCCTCGCGCTGCGGGTCAGCACCAAGGCGAACATGGGCGCGTACTACTCGACGTTCGGACCGGCGATTTGCACTTACTACTATGCACCGATGCTCTGCGGCACCTACGCGATTCCCACCGCCTACTGCGACGTCATGGGCGTGTGGACCAACACCGTGCCCGTCGACGCCTATCGCGGTGCGGGCCGGCCCGAGGCGACCTACGTGATCGAGCGCATCGTCGATCAGGCAGCCCGCGATCTCGGTCTCGACCAGGTCGAGATCCGTCGCCGCAATTTCATCGCGCCGTCGGCCTTTCCACACCGGACGCCTTTCGGTTCGGAGTATGACTCGGGCAACTATCGAGCGGTGATCGACAAGGCGGTCGCGCTCAGCGATTACGCCAGCTTCGAGCAGCGCCGCGCCGCGGCCGCCCAGCGCGGCAAGCTGCGCGGCATCGGCGTGTCGAGCTACATCGAAGCCTGCGGCGCCGGCCCGTCGAAGCTCATCATGGCCGCGGGAGGCGGCAGCGGCATGTTCGAGGGCGCCACGATCCGCGTCCACCCGTCGGGGTCGGTCGTCGTCATCACGGGCACACACTCTCATGGCCAGGGCCACGAGACGACCTTCGCACAGCTCGTCAGCGAACGGCTCGGCGTGCCGATGGAGAGCGTCGAGGTCGTGCACGGCGACACCGGCATCGTGCAGTTTGGGATCGGAACGGTTGGCTCGCGCTCGCTGTCCCTTGGCGGCACGGCGATCGTCAAGGCGCTCGACAAGGTCATCGCCAAGGGCAAGCGCATTGCCTCGCATCTACTCGAGGCCGCCGAAAGTGACATCCGCTTCGAGAACGGCCGCTTCACGGTCGCCGGCACCGACCGGGGGCTCTCCTTCCCGGAGATCGCGTTCCTCGCGCACGCGCCGGCCGCCTGGCCCAGCGACCAGATCGAACCCGGGCTCGAGGAAACCGCGTTCTTCGATCCGGCGAACTTCACGTTCCCGGCCGGCGTGCACGTCTGCGAGCTCGAGATCGATCCCGAGACCGGCACCACCGAGATCGCCGCTTATACCGTCGTCGACGACTTCGGGCCCATCCTGAACCCGATGATCGTCGATGGCCAGGTGCACGGCGGCGTGGCCCAAGGCATCGGCCAGGCGCTGCTCGAGAACTGCGTCTACGACGAGGACAGCGGCCAACTGCTGTCCGGCAGCTTCGTGGACTACACCATGCCACGCGCCGACGATTTGCCGAGCTTCAAGACCGACTACGTCTGCACGCCGTCGCCGCACAATGCGCTCGGCGTCAAGGGTTGTGGGGAGGCCGGGGCCATCGCTGCGCCGCCCGCCGTCATCGCAGCGGTGCTCGACGCGCTGAAGCCCGTGGGCGTCACCGACATCCAGATGCCCGCGACGCCGTACCGGATCTGGCAGGCCATCCAGGCGGCGAAGAAGCATTAGCCCCGTCGCTCGCGGGGCGCAGCGCCGTCGTCAGTTACGAGCGCGGCGTCGAGCGCCCGGAGGAACTCGTCCTCTACGCGGCTTGGCGTGCATGGATCTCGATCGGGAAACCATCCGCCGTCGCGACGACGAGCGAGCGCACCCGGCCGAGGCCCGGTACCGCGAGCTCGCGCGGCGTGCTGCGGATCCGCACTCCGGCCGCTTCGGCTCGCGCCGCAGCGGCCTCGAGGTCGGCTGTCTCGAACGACCACATTGCCACGCCGCGTGCGGTCGGGCCCAGCGGCACGGGCGGTGCACGCCGGGCATCGAGCAGCTCCATGACCACGAGATAGCCGTGGCCTGAGCCCGGACTGAACCACTGCTGGAAGACGACGCGCGCGCCTTTCTGCAGACCCATGCCGCCGGCGGGTCCGCCACTCTCGAAGGTCATCTCGCGGCGCAGCTCGTAACCGAGCACCGTGGCGAACACGGCCCTGGCGCTGGCTGCATCGCCGACGATCATGCTCGCGTAGGCCGGACCACCGATACCGAGCGCCGGGTCGATGCGGCTGACGGGAGTCAGCTCGCCGCGATCGACGCCGAGCACGAGCACCTCGTCGGGGGCCCGGTAGTGGACCTCGCCGACGCTGTAGGTGGTGCCATCGGCGCGCGGAAAGTCCATGCGCGTGATACCGGCGGTCGAATCGAAGCCAAGTGCCCGGACGATGCGATCGCGGATCTCGAGGTCGTCCGACGGGAAACCGAGGCCGAGTGCGCCGATGTACTCGCCAACGTAGTGGGGTCGCATCACCGGCACGGTCTGGGGGACCTCGATCACGCGCAGATCGAAGGCGTCGTCGAGCCCTGGACGCCGGAAAACGAGCATCCGTAGCGGCCGCGCCGGCAGCAGATTCCAGTGCTCGATCAGCGCGTCCGCCACGGCCTCATCCGGCGTGTAGCTCTCTGGCACCAGACCTAGCGCGCCTTGATAGAAGCGCCGCGTGGCCTGCAGGTCGCCGCTCGTGATCGTCAGGGCGCGCAGCGGCGAGCAGAGCGCCGCGGCCGCGTCGGACCTCGGGCGCATCGGATCATCGCTGGGCAGGTTCACGAAACTGCTCCTTGCCGCGGTTTCAGACCGTAATGGCGAGGCCGCGATAGATGCGCGCCCGGTAGCGACTTTCCTGCGCCTCGACGATAGGCGCCGCCGCGAGCAGTACCGCATGCGCGAAGCGCTCGTATTCCTCGGCCTGCTCGGCCGCGTCGCGTGGCTCCTCGCTGCGCATACGTCGCGTCAGATTCACCTGGTTGACCGGTACTGCCATGGGTAGGCGCTCGTTCTCGACGCCGAGCGTCGCCGTGAACGCGTGCAGGGTCGTCTTGACGAAGTTCGCCATCGCGAACTGCGCCAGGGTGCCGCCGACTGGCACGTCCGGCGAGACCAGGATCAGCCGGACTCCCCTGAATAGCGAGACCTTGCGCGCCACACGGAAATGGTGCGTAAGATTGGTTTCGACGAGCTCGGCGAAGCCGGCCGCATCCAGGTGCTCAGCGCCACCCGCACCGAACAGAACGCGTGGCAGCGGCGCGAACGGTGTCGAGATTACGGCCGCTGGCGAGCCGCCACTGCGGAACGCATCGTCCATGCCGTCTTCGAGCGCATCGCCTACCGCCATGTAGACCACACGATCATGACCGAGGGCGCGACCCAACGTGCGCCGGATCGCCTCGCCGGCGCCGGCGGTCCGCGTCAGCGTGACGATGCTGCCGACATGACCCTCGGCGAGAAACAGTCGGGCCGCCGCTGCGAGCGGCTCGACCATGTGCTCGCCGATGAGCCAGATGGTCGAACCCTCCATTCGCCGCACGCGCTCCGGTTTGGCGCGGCCGAACAACTCGCGCTCGGTGATCGTGCGCTCCTGCTGCAGGCCGCCGGACGGCTCGAAGGTCTCCCCCGAGATGGCGCGGTCGGCCATGAAGAACACCGTCGCGAGGGCTACGTCCGTCTCGGTCGGCATCCGGTTCAGGTGCAGCATGCCGATCACGCCGGCGCGAATCCTCTCGGCCTCCTCGGCGATCCGCACCGGGTCGATGAACGGCTCGGGCGGCTCCGGTAGTTCGCCGACCCATTTGTCGGCACGCGCCTGCATCTTGCGGTCGAGGATCACGCAGCCGTTTGCGAGCCGCGCGACGAGCTTTGCCGCCATCGCCCGCGTCATCGCGAAATGCAGCGAGGAATGCGTCGCCTCGTCCGTACCGTGAGCTTCACCCTTGACGCGCGCCGCGAACTGCCGCAGCGGTTCGGGCACGCCCTCCGCCTGAAGTAGCCCCAGGTCATTCGGCGCGAGCGCCATCAGCACGTCGCCGAGCGTGACACCCGCCTCGAGCGCCTTGAGCACGGCGCCATGCAGCTGGTTGAGCCGCTTGTTCTCGAGAATCAGCTTGGCGCGTCGGTCGAACAGCCCGGCCTTGCCGTCCTTGCCTTTCAGCCGCTGACCCTCGACCGGTCCCGGCGCGATCGCATTGATCTGGATCTCGGGACCGACGAAGCGCGCGAGGTTCTCGACCAGCGCGCGCTGGCCTGCCTTCGAGACGGCGTAGTCGGAGCGGTTCGGATACGGAACGGCGATGTATTTCTCACCCCCGAAGTAAGAGCTCACGTTCAAGATGTAGCCCGAACCCTGCGCCTTCATCAGCGGCACGAGCTTCTCGATCAGCGAGTAGTTCGAGACGAGGTTGGCCCTGAGCGTGTTGCGCCACTGCTCCGGATCGAGATCCACGGCCATCTGCTCGGCGCCAGCGACGCCGGCGTTGTTGATCAGGTAGTCGATGCGCCCGAATGCCGCGAGCGTCGCTTCGGCGGCGCGCGCCAGCGCGGCCTCATCGGACACGTCGATGCCGGCGAGCATCAGGACGCGCTCGTGCGGCCTGTTATAGCCGATCTCCTCGAGCTCGCTGACGATGCTGTCGCGCAGCTCGCGGAGCTGGCGCTCACGCCGCGCCGTCAGCATGACGCGGGCGCCGGCGATCGCCAGCAGTCGCGCGAGCTGGCCGCCTATACCCGCCGATCCGCCCGTGATCAGCACGGTCTTGCCGAGGTGCAGGCCCATCAGCGCCTCGATCCAACCGAAATTCGGTCGCGTGGAGCCAGTGGCGTCGACGATCGCGGCCGGCATGTAGAGACTGACCTGCGGAACACGACGCTTGGTGTAGAGCAGACGTGCGGCCTGGCTCGCCGCGAACAGCAGGCCGTGCTCCTCGGTGTTGGTCCAGCGCAGGATCTGGTTCGCCCACTCGGCGGCCGGGCGGTCGCCAGCCTCGTGCCGGGTCTGGCTCTCGTCGCGCCAGACGCGCACCAGTTCCTCGACACCGGCGCGCAGGATGTCGGCATAGGCGTTGCCCGCGGCGTCGCTGCCGTTCGACATGAAAAGCGTCCGTGGAGCGCTGCCGGCCGGTGCAAACTGGCGCCAGACCCGGGACAGTTCGCGGGCAATGCTGATCGCCCCGGTGAGCTCCGCACCCAGGAAGGTATCGACGTCGGTATCGCTTGCCTCGGCCAGCGGTGCCTGAAATCGCCAAGGGCCGAAGGCCGGCAGTACGATCGCGCCATGCAGTCCTTCACCGGGGCGCAACCGCTGCAGCAGCGCTGCGAGCGTGTCCGCACGGCGTCGATCGAATAGCACGGCGTCGATGCGCGCATCGGCGCCAGCGCTCGTGAGCGCTGCCCGAGCCGCCTGCACCGCTTCCTCCGATCCGAGCCCCAGCAGAACGTGCGCACCGCACTGCGCTTGCGTGCGCGCAATCACCAGCGCATCGGCAACCTGGTCGCCGGCAGCGACGAGGATCGTGGAGCCCGTGCCGTCGACGGTCCGCAATTCGGGGCGTGACACCCAGGTCGAGCGCGACTCCTGCCAGACCTGCATGCCGTTCGTGACCTCGAATCCCTGCGAGCTGAACGCGCGCGACTCGTCGCTGCCGAGGAATACGAGGGTGTTGGCGACGTCTTCGACCGACGGGAAGGTGCGCACGGGCAGCGCACCGCCGTCGGCGCGCGCGAGCGCCATCGTCGAGAGGAACTCTTCGGCAGTGGTGCCCGGCTTCACCCTGCGGAGCGTATCCATCGCCTTGAATACGGTGCGAATACGCTGACTCTCGATCGGACCCGGATAGACGATGTTGACGCGGATCCCGCGACCGCCGAGCTGCAGCGCGAGCTGGCGCGAAAAGGCGTTCAAGGCTGCTTTCGGCACGACGTAGGCGGCGCGCCCGAAGTACTTGGTGCGCGAGAAGATCGTCGACACGTTGATGATGCTCGCACCGGGCTGCAGATGCGGCGAGGCGGCGCGCACCATGTTCCACGTCAGACCAAGCAGGTTGCCGGCCGCATCGCGTACCGTCTCGGTGTCGGTCGCGCCGCACGCGCGCAGCGAGTCGAGTTCCTCGCGCGTCAGCGGCAGGTTCTCGATGAGCTGCTTCGGCCCGGCCGAACCAGCGTTGTTGACGAGCACGTCGAGCCGACCATAGCGCTCGATCGCCGACTCGATTCCAAACCGCGCCTGGCCCGGATCGGAGGCGTCGAAAGGCAGTACGAAAGCATGATCGGCCGCTGCACCCGTAGCCCTGAGCAGTTGGGCGCGGGTCGTCTCGAGCCTCTCGCGGTGGCGACCCACCATGACGACCTGGGCGCCCTCCTCGAGGTAGCGGCGGACGATGACCTCGCCGATGTTACCTGCCGCGCCGGTCACGAGCGCGACCTTGCCGACGAGGCGCCCAGGCCGTGTCGCCTTGACGACCGGTTTCCTCGCAGCGCGCTTCTTCGTCGCTGGCATCCTGTTCACGTCAGGGCTCCCCATGCCTGGTATAGCTCGTCGCGGGTCCGCAGGCCGGTCCGCGGCAGCGCATGGTTGACCACGTAGTTCGCGCCGGCGTGGGTGTTGTCCCACATGCTCTGGTGGGCGCGCGGCAGTTCGTTCCAGGGCACGACGGTCGGTTCACTGACCTCGAGCTGACCGGCTGCGATCATCTCGTTCATGCGGGTGACTTCGTAAGCGTTGCAGAGGTGCGTGCCGGCAATCGTCGCGGTCGGCATGAGGATGCGGCGCTGGCGCATCCAGACCTGGGGCGCATAAAACGTGTAGCGGCGGCCACTCATGTCCTCGCAATAGACGACGCGCCCGGTGAAGGGTTTGACGAGTGACGTGGAGGCGGCGAGCGCATCGTGGCCGGCGCGCTCGATGATCAGGTCGGGGTAGCCGCGAGGGTTGTCGGCGCTGCGTAGCCATCTGCCGATGGCGCCGCCAAACGGCTTCATGGTGCGTTCCTGGAACTGGCGCACGGTCTCCTTGAACTTCGCCGTCTCACGCCTCGCGTCCGGAAGCGGGGGCAGTGCGTCTGGCCAGTCGAAATCCGCGCCTTCCTTGCGCCGGATCTCCTCGAGCGAGACGACGCCGCGCACGGCCGCACCGAATCCGAGCGATTGCACGAATTCGCGCTGCGCGTCAGTCGCCGTCGCGACGACGAGGCGAGCGCCGGCGGCGCGCACGGCTTCTATCGCTTCGAGACCGACGCGGTCCTGTAGTTCCAAGCTGCCCACGCCGTAATAGAGCAGCACTGCCTCACCGGCGCGCAGTCGCGCGCGACGCAGCATCTGCTCGGGCGTCACGCTGCCCCGCTTGCCGACGAACGAGAACCAGTAACCGCTGGTAGCGCCGTAGAAGGTCAGCGTGCCGTGTTCGGCCAGCAGCTGGAAAGAGCGTGGGAATGACTCCTGGCCTGCATGCGAGACGACGTAATCGGCGAGGCGTCCGCCCGTCTGCCGCTGCATCTCGGCCAGTATCGGTGCGCCTGCAGCTTCCCAGCGCGCGATTCCCTCCGGCGTGGCGGGCACGGGCGTATAGGCTTCAGCCCAGCGCGGATCGCGGCGATTGATGGCACCGGCTGCACCGTGGCGGGCGATAAAGGCTGCGCGATCAGCACTCGAGACACCGCCGATCGCGACGAGACCGTTGCGCGCGGCGCTCTTCAAGGCCTCGAAGCCCGTGCCCGTGGCGGCACCCTCGACGAACAGCGTGCGCCCCGCCTCGATCTGCAGCGTCGTGAACAGTGCGCGCACGACGGTCCCGAGATTGAGCACGTAGGAACCCGCCGCCTCGAGCGTCAGATCGGGCGGCACGGGATGCAGCTGCGGCCCCTGCACGCGCAGGAACTGCTGGTGACTGCCTGTGTCGGTCTCGTAGCCCTGGATCGCGAAGCCCGCAAACATGGGATCGCGCGCGGCGAGCGGGGACAGCAGCTCGCTCTGGCCGGAATAGATCGTGACCAGATCACCGACCTGGATGCGTCCCTCTCGCTTGATCTCGCTGCCCACCGCTGCGACCAGCGCGACTCCGCCCGAGCCCGTGACCTGATAATCGAGATCGTGATTGTCGAAGGGCGAGACGGGGATGCCAGTGATGGCCCAGATGTCGTTGAAATTCACTTCAGAGGCGAGCACGTAGACGATCGCCTCGTTCGGGCCCGGCGACGGCACCGGTACGAGAATCTGGCGCTCGGCGTCTTTGGGGAGGCCGTGCGCCGGTGCGCCCGTGGCCGGATCTTTCACGACCGCGTGAGCGTACTGCCACCGAGGCATCGGTGTAAGCCCGGGATAGAACGGCGCGCCTACCGGCAGCAGCTCGCCGCGACGCTGCAACGCGCGGATCTGCTCGGGACGCGGCGCGAAATCGCGACGTGTCGGCAGTGGCGCGCTCTGCTTGTCGAGGAAGGCGCGAATGCCCGCTTTGCCGCCCGCCGGGTCAACCACCGCCTCGGCGAACAGCTGCGCTTCGCGCGCCAGGCCGGCGGGCACGCCGCGCGTCCAGCCGGTGCGCACTGCGTCGAGGATGCGATCGGCAGTCGGCCCGCGACCGACGCGATGCGCCTGGGCGAGCAGGCGCCGCACCTCGTCGTCCGCGAGCGCCGCGTCGAACGAGTCGCGACCGGCGCTCTGCCAGGTCTGCTGTGCGGCGAGGCGCGCGGCAAACACTCTGGCGACGAGGTTGCGCCCCTGCGGCGCCGCGGCGTATTCGCTGGCGAGCCGGGTCGCGAGCCGCACGACGTCCTCGCCGCTTGCTTCGTCCGTTCCGGCGAGCGCATGGACGAGGCCGTCGGCGAGCATCTCCTGCGCCGTGAACGTGCGCCCGCCGAGAATGATTTCGAGCGACCGGACGAGCGGTTGCCGATGGTGCGCCTGTTCGAGCAGCCGCGGCAGGCGTTGCGTGCCCCCGTAGCCCGGCAGCAGGTTGAGCCGCACCTCCGGTTGGCCGAAGGTTGCGAGCGGCTCGGCGACGCGCACGTGACAGGCCAGCGCGAACTCCATGCCGCCGCCGAGCGCGACGCCGTTGATCGCGGCGATGCAGGGCTTCGCCATGCTCTCTATCTTTTGGAACGCAAGCTGCGCGTTGTTCGGTAGCGGCAGCGCCTCGTCGAGCGTATGCACTTCCTCGAGCAGCTGGCGGATATCCGCGCCGGCGACGAAAGCACCGGTGCCCTGTCCCGTGAACACCACCGCCTTCACGTCATCGCGGCGCGCGACGTGATCGACGACGATGTTGAGCTCATCGAGCGCGCGCTCGTTGAGCGCGTTGACGGGAGGGTTCGCAACCGTGACCAGCGCGATGCGATCGACATGCCTGCCGCGGCGCTTGCGGATCGCGTGGTAATGAATGCGAAAGTAACGGAAGTCCTCGAACAGCCGCTGCTCGTCGGCGACGCGCTGTCGTTCCTGCCAGGCCGCGATCGCGCGTCGCAGTTCTTCGATGGACTCTGGATTGCGCAGCGTCGAGGTGTCGCCGACGTCCTGCCCCTCGACCAGCGCGCGGACCATGCGACGCATGTACTTGCCGCTGCGCGTCTCGGGGAACTGCGACACCTCGACGAAGTCCTCGGGGACCGCCACCTGGCCCTTCTCCTGACGCACGATCTCGACAAGCCGGCGACGGTCGTCGGCGGTGAGTCTGCGGCCGGCGGCGGGCTTCACGAACGCGAGCGGCGTCAGACCCTTCTGCGCATGCGGCGCGCCGACGACGATGACATTGCCGACGGGTGAATCGGGGTTGATCTGCTTGTCGCGCAGGATCGCGCCCTCGATCTCCTCGGTACCGAGCCGATGGCCCGAGACGTTGATGACATCGTCCGAGCGGCCGTGCAGCGAAAAACCGCCGTCGGCGTGCTTCACGGCGAAGTCGCCCTGCGTGTAAGCGAGCCGGCCCTGCCAGCGCGTCCAGTACGTCTTCCGGTAGCGTTCGAAGTCGCCGCGCCAGCCGCGCGCAACCGCGCGTCCCTCGACGCGGAAGTTTGCTGCGTCGCCCCAGATCGTACGGCACAGATAGGGGTAGGGAGCGGTGATGACGATCTCGCCCTTCTCGCCGACGTCCGCGGGGCGTGGGACGACCCGTCCGTCGGCATCGGGCTCGCTGGCGGCTATCCAGACGTCACCGATGACCCAGGGCAGAGGATACGTGTGCGCATCAGCGCGCAGCGGGAAATCGGCGTTGCCATAAAGGTGCGTCCAGACGATGCCGCCATGCTCGGTAGCCCAGTACGAGTTGATGTACCAGGGCGTCACCCGTTCCATGCCGAACTTCTGCACGACGGGCGAGGTAGGCTCGGCACAGAAGGTCGCGACGCGCAGCGAGTCGA
>CAZAWM010000008.1:12534-19425 GCA_964488605.1 uncultured Steroidobacteraceae bacterium
GCGCACGTCCTCGACGTTCTGCGGATCGGTCATCACGGTCTTCAGGAACGTGACACCAGCCTTGAAGATATTGACACGGTACCGCTCGATAATGCTCGCGAAGCGCCCGGCACTCGGGAACACCGGTGCGCCCTCGGCGATGACCGTCGTCACCCGAGTCGTCAGCGCGGCACAGATCATGTAGCTCTGACCGGTGATCCAGCCCGGATCGGCGACTACGTACATGACGTCGCCCGCGCGCGCGTCGAAGGCAACGCGCATCGTGTGTGCGACGCCGCTGACATAGCCGCCGTGTACATGCACAACGCCTTTGGGCTTGCCCGTGGAGCCCGAGGTGTAGATGAAGAACAGCGGAAACTCGGCATCGAGTGGCTCGGGCGGCACGGCCGCCCAGATCGCGGCAACGAGCTCGCGGTCCGACAGGGCGAGCAGCTCCCGCTCCGACGTCACGTCGAAGCCGGCGCGACGTGCCGCCGCGAGTAACTCGTGCATCGCGGCCTCGGTCAGATCATGTGCCCAGCGGTCGCGTTCGGGGCGCCACAGCAGATCGGGCTGCGCGGTATGCCGAACGACGACGACGGTGTCGACTCGCGGCGGTGTGGCCACCAGCGCTTCGGCGATGACCGTGCGGATCCGGCTCGCTTCGGCGGAGCCGAGCCCGACGATCCGCTCGAGCGCCCGACCGACGCCACGCATCACGTCCGAGCGCTCGAGGGTGATCTCGTTCGCGACTGCGTCGCGGGCGCTGCCGAGGATGGCGGCCGCTTCCGTGGCGGGCAGTGACAACGACGCGAGCGCCTGCTCGACGGCGGCAACCGCAACGTCGGCGGCGATATAGCCGTCGAGCGCCGGATCGGTGTAGGCCTCCTTGAACGGTACGACCTGCGCGTTGCGATAGCCGCCATCGGCGGTGATCACGACGCGGGCACCGGCGTTGTGGATGCGGTCCGACAGCGTCTTGTCGCTGAAGCCGCCGAATACCGGCGTGTAGACGACGCCGAGCCGCTTGCAGGCTTCTGTCCAGTAGACCTGCTCCGGGATGTTGGGCATGTTGATCGCGACGCGATCGCCGGTGCCGAGACCCAGCCGGCGCAGCGCGAGCGCGCAGCGCGCGGTCTCGAGCAGCAGCTGCCGGCGGGTCACCGCACAAGAGACGACCGGGCCGCCGCGACCGCCGTCCAGGGACTGGTCCCAGCGATCGCCCTCGAACCACAGGGCGATCTCCGCGCCGTGCCCGGCGAGCAGATGCCGGTCGACCTCGTTGAAGCAGGCGTTGGTCAGCGCTCCGTCGAACCAGCGGAAGAATGGCGCTGCGGAATCGTCGAAGGCCCGCTGCCATGGGCGCCATGAGGATGCGAGGGTGGGCGCGACCGGTGTGGCGCTGCGGGCATCCCAGCCGCGCCAGGCGCCGCTATCCGGATCGAGGCTGAGCCAGGCGCCGTGCGCGCCGATCGTCGGCTCGAACCAGTGGATCTCGCGCGCGGCGATCTCGCCATGGTAGGCGCCGGGATCGGCGAGGCAGGCCGCGCGGGCCCGCTGCCAGGCTTCGCGGCTGACCAGGGTGTTGACCGAGGCCGTCGGTGCGGGCACGGCTGACGGAATGGCTTCCCGAACACCGGACCCGCTCGTGCTCGTCATTCGTCGGACCTCCCCGCTACCGTCTCGACGCTAGCACGCGTCGGGCGTCGCGGACCATCCGCGAGCGACTCGCCGGGTGCCGAGAAAGGCAGTGTCCCGACTTGTATGCAAGAAGTCTTCGCTGTCATGAGTGGCGAGGGTGGTCATGGCAAGAGGTTGATCGTGCTGGATCAAACCGTCGCCGAAGGAGACGACTGCCATGACCACCCGTGAGAAGGCTACCCGGTCGCTGCGTCTTGTCGAGCAGGTTCTGGGCGAGCAGCCGGACCAGCTGCAGGCGCCGGTGGCGGCGCTAGTGGAGATGTCGGTGCAGGGCGTGTCGACCTGCAAGGTCAAGGCGATCACCGAGGAGCCGTACCCGTACCTGGTGCTCGATGCCCGCTACGAGAAGGTTCGCCTCGACGGGGTGATCCGCTCGCAGGCCGTGCTGATCGCGATCGGCATCAACTGGGAGGGTCGGCGCAACGTGCCCGGTGTGGAGCTCGCCCAGCGCAAGTCGACCTCGTCCTGGATAGACTTCCTGACCGGCCTGAAGGCCCGCGGCCAGCACGGTGTCGAACTGGTCGTCGCCGACGATCACGCCGGGCTGCGGCGCGCCATCGCCGACCTGCTGCCGGAGGCGGCCTACCAGCGCTGCTACGTGCACTTCCCCAGAAACGTCCTCGACTACCTGCCGCGCAAGGCCGACGACGACTGCCTGAAGCAGCTGCGCTGGATCAACGACCGGCGCAACCTCGCCGAGGCCTTCACCTTCTACCGGCTACCCCGGCAGCATCACAAGCATCTGAAGAGCACCAACCTGCGCGAGCGCCTCAACGAGGAGATCGGCCGGCGGACCTGCGTGGTACGGATCTTCCCCAACGAGGCCGACTGCCTGCGCCCAGTCCGGGCCCTGCGCGCCGAGATCCACGAGAGCTGGATCGAGGACCACCGCTACCTCGACATGACCCCGCTCAAAGAGCAGAAGAGGGAACAGCTCCGCGCCGCCGCCTGACCGCATGCCGAATGCCGTGACCCTGCTGCACAACTTGACGGACACAACTGCGGGGTGGGCCGGCGTGTGGCTGGCTTGCGGTCGGGGCGGGGCAAGCGATGACGGGCTCGGGCTCACCAAGAGGCCCGTTCGGTGAAGTGGACTTGCCTGCGGGGGGTGGGGGGTTGCAATTCCTATCCGGGACGCCGCCACGAACCGCTAGCTCGACGCGCTGCGCGCGCCTCGCGCAACCCTGGCCCAGTTGTGAACTCTGGCTGCACCCGCGCGACACGCGCGTCGGCCTGAACGGTTCAGGCATGCTCGTGATCCACCCGCCGCACGAGGTCTACGGGCAACTGCGCGAAGCACTGCCGTAGCTGCTGCAGGCGCTCGGCGTGACGACCGCTCAGGGCGGCTGGTCGGCCGAGTCCGGCTGAGCGACTGCGGCCAGCGCGCGCTGCACGCGCGCGAGCGGCTCATCCACCGCTGCATCGCCGCGACTCAGCACGGCCACGGCCCCGACCGCGGCGGGCGCGATCACACCCGCATAACCGCCCTCGTCGAAGCGCTGCACGCGGTCGACCGATTCGGCCGGCAGCACCATGACCGTCACGGGACCCGCAGCAGTGCGCAGCACCAGGTGCGGCACCCATTGACCGCGGAACCAGCAGCTGTGGGCATATACGACGTCGCCGAGCGCACTGCGATCGAGGCGCACGCGCGATCGACGCAGCACCAGTTCGAGGGCCGCCAGCGGGATTTCGCGGCTCTCGTCCCAGCTGTCGACCTCACCGGCCATGTGTTCGACGACGTCCGTCGCCAGCGCCTCGCCGTCGCGGCCGCCCGCGACGAAGATGCCCAGTAGCGCGGTCAGCAGCACGCTGGCGGCCAGCGCCCAACCGCGCCAACGAGTCGCGCCCGACGACGGCGCAGCGGCCGACTCCACCGAAGACGGCGCGCGATGCGGCAAGGGCATGACGTCGCGCGGGGCGGCGGCGGCGCCGACCGGCAGCGCCAGGGCGCGCTCGAGCTGCGCCTCGAGCGCACGCATCTCGCGCCGGTAGCCGGTGCAGTCCGCGCAGCTCGCCAGGTGTTCCTCGAGTGCAGCACTGCTGCCGCGGGGTTCGGCACCGATCGCTGCGCGCGCCTGTTCGCACTTCATGGTTCTTCTCCCCGCGGAGCCAGGCCGTAAGCTGCGCGCAACCGGTCGCGCGCCCGGAACAGCCGCGTCAGCACGGCCGATTGCGTCAGGCCGAGCTCGTCGGCGATCTCCTGGGTCGAGAACCCGCCCAGCACCTGCATGACCAGCGGCTCGCGGTACTCGTCGGGCAGGCCCAGGATCGCCGTGCGCAGCTCGGCCAGTTCCTGCTCGTCAGCAGCCGCGAGCTGCGGATCATCGCTCGCGACCAGCGTGTCGATGCTGGTCAGCTCGAAGCGCTTGCGCTCGTACAGCCGGGCGTGCTCCCGGCGCACGATGGTCAGCAGCCACGCGCGGCCCGCGCCCGCATCGGCCAGCCCCGCACGCGATTTCCATGCCCGCAGCATGGCCTCCTGGACGACGTCTTCGGCGATCGCGCGATCCCGCGCCAGCCACAACGCGAAGCGCAGCAGATCCGGGCGCAGTTCTGCCAACCAGCGCGCGAATTCCGGGTCGTTCATCTACAAGACCGGGGGATTGGGGGTATTGTTTCGCGCCGCATGCACCAAGAATGAGAAGAAAACGCAGGTCCTGACCGCTATGGCGTCGTCGTGAATCTCCACATGATCTTTCTCGATGGGGTGTATCTGCCGGCTGGCGATAGCTCGCCTGTATTCCGCCATGTGCCAGCACCCACGAGTGCCTAGAACCTATCTCAAAATCGCATCGCGTCTATCGACCGGGTAAGATTGACGCGTGTTGCGCATAACGTGACGAGCAGTGGGAGCACATCCGGAAGCACTTTCCGGAGAAGCACTATCCCGATGATCGTCCGGCCCGCAAGCCGATTCCGGCTCGGCGGGTGTTGGAAGCGGTGCTGTGGATCCTCAACACTGGCGCCTGGTGGCACATGCTTCCGCAGTCCTACCCGAACTACAAGACGGTGCACCGCCGCTTTCAGCAATGGTGCCAGAAAGAAGTGATCCGGGCGACCTTGGCCGACCTGGCGAACACCCTGCGCGAGGCCGGTGCGATCGATGAATCGGAGTGCTTCATCGACGCGACCTTCGCCTCGGCCAAGGGCGGCGGTGAGCAGATCGGGCCGACGAAGCGCGGAAAGGGCGTAAAAACCATGGCGATCGTCGATCGTCATGGCCTGCCGCTCGCGGTCGCCACTCATGCTGCCAATCACCACGAAGTCACGCTGGTGCAGTTGGCTTTCGATTTTTACATGATCGAGGCGCGGCCGGAGAATCTCATCGGCGATCGTGCCTACGATAGCGACAAGCTGGATGCGGAGCTGCGCTAACAGGGCACCGAGATGATCTCGCCGCATCGTTCCAACCGGACGAAGACGAAGGCCCAGGACGGCCGGCGGCTGCGCCGCTACGAGCGGCGCTGGATCGTCGAGCGCTTCTTCGCGTGGCTTCTCAGTGGCAACGACCGCTCCTGGTCCGCTGGGAATACCACCCGGCCAACTTTCTCGGCTTCGTCCAGCTTGCAGCTCTCTGCATCATGCTCAGACAGTTTTGAGATAGGTTCGAGTTCAACGGTCAGGACGTGACCGACGACGGCGTGGCCGACGCGGCGCTCGCCGGGGCGCTGAAGTTCGAGAAGGTGCCGAAGTTCACCGGCTACGTCGGCCTGAACTACGATTTGCCGCTGGCTGGCGACGACGTGCTGACGTTCCGCGCTTCCTACAGCTACACCGACAAGCTCTATACCGACACGCTGGATCGGGAGTGGCCGGCCCAGAAGGACTACGGGCTGCTGGATGCCAGCGTCACGTTCGCACGTGGCGACAGCTGGAGCCTGTCGCTGTGGGGCAAGTGAGGTGCTCCCCGCGAATAGTACGGTGAGCGAGTAGAGTCCGCCCAGATGGGAGCGGATGATGAAAGCGAAGAGGTTTACGGAAGAGAAGATCATCGCGGTGCTGAAGGAGGCGGAGGCCGGGGCCAGAACGAAGGACCTGTGCCGCAAGCACGGCATCTCGGATGCCACCTTCTACAACTGGAAGGCGAAGTACGGCGGCATGACGGTCTCGGAAGCTCGGCGGCTGAAGGAGCTCGAGGCTGAGAACGCCAAACTCAAGCGGCTGCTAGCTGACGCCGAGCTCGACAAGGCGGCACTGAAGGATCTGCTTGGCCGAAAATGGTGCGCCCGCAAGTGCGACGCCAGGCTGTCGATACGCTGATGAGCGAACGCGGCCTCGGGATCACGCGTGCTTGCGGGCTGGTCGGGATATCCAGATCGTTGTACGGCTACCGCAGCCGCCGCCCAGCTAACGCAGAGCTGGTCGAGCGGATCGGTGCGATCGCGGCCGACAAGCGTCGGGATGGCTATCGGCGTGTGCATGTGTTGCCGAGCCGAGAAGGCTGGGCAGTGAACCGCAAGCGCACGTACCGGTTGTATCGCGAGGCGGGGCTGGCGGTGCGGCGGCGCAAACGCAGGCGGATCGGGCCGTTCGAGCGCAAGCCGTTGGCGAAGCCGACCGAGATCAACGTCAGCTGGTCGATGGACCTCGTGGCCGACGGGCTGATCGACGGCCGGAAGCTCCGTTGCCTCGCGATCGTCGACGACCGCAGCCGCGAGTGCCTGGTGATCGAAGTCGACACGTCGATCGACGGCCGGCCGGTCGCCGCGGTGCTCGATCGGCCTGCCGATCTGCGTGGCTTGCCCGACTCGATCACGGTCGATCATGGCCCGGAGTTCGAGGGCCAGGTGCTGGATGCCTGGGCGTACCAGAACGGTGTCGTGCTGAACTTCATCCGTCCTGGAAAGCCGGTGGAGAACGCCTACATCGAGAGCTTCAACGGCCGCTTCCGCGACGAGTGCCTCAACGAGCACGGGTTCCTGACCATGGCGCATGCCCGAAACATCATCGAGCGGTGGCGGATCGAGTACAACACCGAGCGACCCCATAGCTCGCTTGGCAATCTGACGCCGGAGGAATACGCCAGAACATGTCTCCCATCAGAGCATCTCCTGCCCTTCGGGCGTGAGACTGCACTGCCGGGAAGGACCTTCACGGAGAGCAGCGAGAAGGCAGATCTTTAACCGCGGACACAAGCTCCAATCCGTACTAAAACGGGGAGCACCTCACCAGCAGACGCAGCTTCGTCGCCGCAGGCAATCGCACCGA
>CAZAWM010000008.1:19435-27723 GCA_964488605.1 uncultured Steroidobacteraceae bacterium
CCACCGAACGTCGTTTCGTCGAGCTCAACGGCGCCTTCGAAGGGCTCGCGCAGCTGCTCCACCAGCGCGCAGCAGCTCCGCAGCAGCCGGTAGCAACGCTCGCGCGAGACGGCGCTGGTTTCGGAGAGGAACCGTTGCCGGTACGAGGGCACCCCCAGCACGAACAGCTCCAGCAGACGCAGCTTCGTCGCCGCAGGCAATCGCACCGAGTCCCATGCCGACGTCCAGCTGAAACGCCTGCCGCAGGCGCGACACTTCAGTCGCCCATCACCCAATCGATAGTGCCGACAGCCACCACACTGCGGACATCGCTTCATCACCAGATCCTCTCAGACCTGGTCCGGTTTGCTTAGGAATCACGCAAAAGAAAGGGGCCTTCCGGCCCCTTTCCGTTCCCCCCGTCCCCCCTCTTCAGAACTTGAAGCGGAACTCCACGCCGTAAGTGCGCGGCGGATTGATGGTGCCGAAGGTCCACAGGCCGGCGACCGGGATCGGTGTGTTGTTCGGCCCGGCCGCGTAGTTCGTGCCGACATCGAGCACGTGCATGAAGTAGTCTTCTTCGGTGAGATTCTTGCCCCAGAGCGAGACGCTCCATTTTTCGGCCTCGTAGCCGATCGAGGCGTCGAGCAGTCCGTAGGAATCGACGCGTCCGGAGTCGAGGGCCTGGGGCCGCTGCACGGTGTTGGCGATGATGTAGTAATCGTCCTTCCAGGAGTAGTTGAGACCGTAGACGAGGAAGGCGCCGTTGCCGAGCGGCTGCTCGTACTGCACGTTCAACGCGGCGGTGAGGTCCGGTGCGCGACGCAGCTCGAAACCGCTCTTGTCGACGATACCGCCGGTGATGCCCGGCACGCGCCACTCGTCGAAGCTCGCGTCGAGGAGACCGATATTGAGTCCGAGCGTGAGTCCCTCGGTCGGGACGCCGAGCAGCTCAAACTCCGCGCCCTTGATGGTAGCCGCCGAGGCGTTCTGGACCAGCGTGACGGTTACCGCGATCGGATCGGGGAAAACGACGTCCTCCTGCTTGTCGGTATAGTCGGTCGTGAACGCCGCGGCGTTAAAGCGCAGCCGGTTGTCGAGCCACTGCGTCTTCGCGCCGATCTCGATGGTCTCGACTTCCTCGGTATTGTAGGGACCCAAGGTCAGCGGGCCGCTCGCGCGGCCGTTGAAGCCGCCCGACCGGTAGCCTTTCGAGTATGTCGCATAGACGAGCTTGCTGTCGTCGAACTTGTAGGTGAGGTTCACACGCGGCGTGAACTTCGAGAATGTCGCCTCACCGTCAGCGGTGCGCGTCTGGCCGGTCACGGGATCGACGAACGTTGCCACGTAGTTCGGTCGCGACGGATCGTTGCCGTAGCTGATCTGCGGCACCAGACCCACGCCGTTGATGAACAGGAACTCGGTGCCGGCCGCTTCTTTCTCTTCGCGGTTGTAGCGTCCGCCGAGGCTCAGGATGAAGTTGTCGGTGATGCTCCAGTCCACCTGGGCGAAGGCCGCGTAGGCGTCGACCTTCTGCTCGAAGGTGCGCGCCGCGTAGGCGATACCCATCGGAGCCGTCGGATCACCGAAGAAGGCCGGTGAGAACGTCTTCTGGTCGAGGTCGTACTCGTTGGTGAAATAGTACGCGCCGATCACCGACTGCACGCGACCGTCGTTCCAGTTCGACTCGAGCCGAAGCTCCTCGCTGAACTGGTCACTGTTCTGCGGCCGCTGCGTCCAGAACACCGGAAATCCGATGCCGTCGAACTCCTGCAGGGCATCGTCCTCAAGATCGCGCCAGCCGGTCACCGAGACGAGCTTGTGCGCGTCGGAGACCTGCCACGACGCGTTGAGCGTGACGGCCTTGGTCTTGACGAAGGCCTTCTGCTCGAGCTCGGTGGTTGGCCGACGGTGCCATTCGGCATCGGTGTTCGGCCGGCCGCAGCCGATCGCGAAAGCCGGCGGCTGGCAGAACACCTCGCCGGGCTGGGTCAAGGCCGTCACTGGCCGCGTCGGCGTCTTGTCGTCGAACCAGTCGAGAGTCAGCAGCGCCTCGAAGCGGTCGGTCGGCGTCCAGAGCGTCGCGAGCGTGACGCCGGTGAAGTCGGTGTCGCCCTCGCGTGCATTGCGCGTGACGTTCTGGAAGTAGCCGCCGCCGTCCTGGCGCACGACCGAGAGTTTGGTCGCGAGCCTACCGTCGAGCGCCGAGCCGAAGTTCAGCACGCCGCGCGCGTCGAGCTGGCTGAAGCGCCCAAAGTTCAGCGCGAACTTGCCGCCGAATTCGCCGGTCGGGCGCGTACGCCGGATGCTGATCAGGCCGCCGATCGTGTTGCGGCCGAATAGCGTGCCCTGCGGGCCGCGCAGCACTTCGACAGCCTCGGCATCGTACATCTGGAGCAGTGCGCCGGTGGTATTGGCGAGGTAGATCCCGTCGAGGTAGACGGCAACGGCGGGATCGAAAGATTTCTCGACGTCGTTGAGCTGCAGGCCGCGGATCGAGATCGATGCCGTGCCATTGCCGAGGGTCGGATCGACGATCAGGTTCGGCACCAGCGTCTCGACGTCTTGGATGTCGCGCGAGTAGGTCCTCTCGATCTGCGCCGCGTCCAGTGCGGTCAGCGAGATCGGCACGCTCTGTGCGCTCTCTTCGCGTTTCTGCGCGGTGACGATCACTTCCTCGAGCGCGCTGACCGCCTCGCGCTGCGATTCCTGCGCGGTGGCCGGCGTCAGGGCCGCAGCGCCGAACATCAAGACAGCCATGCGTGATGCATGGGCCGACATACGATTCTTCATGAGTCCCCCCCGATCTCCACGACTTGCAGCGGGACAGCAACAGGTCGCCGCACGGCGAATATACGTCGACAAATTCCAAGTATCCAGACGGTTCAGAACGTCGTGGCACTTCGGCAACAGTCGCCATGCCGCGAAATGTATCCCGGCGACAAGCCGCTCAGGAATTCATTTCGCCAAAGTGCCCTGGCGCGCCCGGCGGGTCTCGCGCCGCAGGTAGGCGTGCAGGTCGCGGAGCTCGGATTCGCTGAGGTCGTTGAACATCGGCATGCCTAGCGCGAGCGAGGCGCCCTCTGCGACGACGGCGCGGAACGAGCCGTAGTCCATCGCGAGCGGCGATTCGCGCAGGTCCGGACCGCCGGCGCCGTTCGAGATGGCGCCGCCGCCATGGCAGACCGCGCAGGACGAGAGGTGGTAGAGCAGGAAGCCGCGATCAGCGGCAGCATCGTCGATCGGTGCAGGACCGGGGTCGGCGGGCGCGAAGCGCTGCGCGTCCACCGGCAGCGGTGGCAGCGTCGCCTTGCCATCGAGGCTGAAGCTCAGCAGCCGGATGCCGGGTCCTTTGTACTTGTAGACGTTCTTCTGGAACGCGGCGTTGCCGAAGGCCGCGAGCCCACCCCAGCCGACGAGCACGGCGACGTGCTGCTTGCCATCGACGCCGTAGCTGATCGGCGCGGAGCTGATGCCGCGCTGCACGTCGGTGCGCCAGAGCTCGCGGCCGTTGCGCGCGTCGAACGCGCGGAACAGGCCGTCGGCGGTGCCGTGGAAGACGAGGTCGCCGCCGGTCGCGAGCGTGCCGCCGTTCCAGACCGGCGCGTAATCGATCTTCCAGCGCGCTTTCTGCGCGACAGGGTCCCAGGCCAGCAGGCCGCCCGAGGTCTCATCCGGATCGGCCTGGTGTTCGATGTTCATTCCAATCGTAAAAAACTTGTCGCGGAACGGCGTGGCCGGCACGCGCGAGTAGGTGCCCGACATGTGCATGGTCGGGATGTACGCGAGACCGGTGCGCGGGCTGTACGACATGGCGTGCCAGTTGTGCGCGCCCCAGGGGCCGGGCCACTGCGTGAACTTCTCGTCTCCGCGCGGGCGCGCCTCCGGATTCTCGACCGGCCGGCCGGTCGCCATGTCGATGCGTTCGGCCCAGTTGACCTGCGCATACTTCTCGGCCGACAGCAGCTTGCCGGTCGCGCGATCGATCAGATAGAAAAAGCCGTTGGTCGGCGCCTGCATCAGCACCTTGCGGGGCACGCCGCCTATCTTGACGTCGGCGAGGATGATGTCCGCGGTGGCCTTGTAGTCCCACTGCTCGGCCGGGTTTATCTGGTAGTGCCAGACGTATTCGCCCGTGTCGGCCTTGAGCGCGACGATGGACGTCAGGAACAGGTTGTCGCCCTGGCCCGCGCTGCGGCGCTCGTAGTCCCAGGGATCGCCGTTTCCGACGCCGAGATACACCCGGTCGAACTCGGGGTCGTAGACGATGGCGTGCCAGACAGTGCCGCCGCCGCCGTACTTCCACCACTGGCCGTGCCAGGTCTTCGCGGCCATCTCCATCGCGGCATTCTCGAAGCCGTTCGACGGATCGCCCGGCACCGTGTAGAAGCGCCACAGCCGCTCGCCCGACTTCGCGTCGAACGCGTCGACATAGCCGCGGTTGCCGAACTCGGCGCCGCCATGGCCGATGAATACCTTGTCATCCGCGGCGCGCGGTGGGCCGGTGATCGCGCGCTTCTCCTCGGCGGCGAAGTGCCGGTTGGTCCAGACGACGTCGCCCGACTTCGCAGCGAGGGCGATCAGCCGGCCGTCCGTGGCGCCGACAAAAATGCGGCCATCCATGTAGGCGATGCCACGGTTGGTGTTCCAGCCCATCGCCATGTGGCGCGGCGCGTGCTTCCAGACCTGCGGATCGAAAGTCCACAGCAGCCGGCCGCTGCGCGCGTCGACGGCGCGGACAATCGCGCGATCGCCGGAGAAGTACAGCACGCCATCGATGGCCAGCGGCGTGCTGTTGAAGGCGATCGCGTCGGGGATGTCGAGCGCCCAGTCGAGACCGAGGCGGCCGACGTTACGGCGGTTGATCTGCGCGAGCGGCACGAAGCTGCTCGTCGTGCGTGCGGCCGTAGCTGGTCCAGTTCAGGTCCGGAACGCGCACCGCATCCGCCTGGCCGGCCGCAGCCACGAGAGCAGCGCTCAGGCTGCACGCGGGCAAGATCGAGACGAGTGTCTTGCGACGCAAAAAACGCGCGGAAAGCATCGCAGTCCCCCTCTTGAGTCAGGAGCGATGATGGCAGAATGCAGCGATCGATTCACGCGCGAGGTTCTTTCATGTCATCCGCTGCGCCCGTCCGATCGTTGGACGCGCTGGTCGTCGGCGCCGGCTTCTCGGGGCTCTATATGCTGCACCTGCTGCGCGGCATGGGCCTGTCGGTCCGGGTGATCGAGGCCGGTGACGGAGTCGGCGGGACGTGGTTCTGGAACCGCTATCCCGGCGCTCGCTGCGACGTCGAGAGCATGAGTTACTGCTACACCTTCGACCCGCAGTTGCAGCGGGAGTGGCAGTGGACCGAGAGGTATCCGTCGCAGCCCGAGATCCTCCGTTACCTCAATTACGTTGCCGACCGCTACGATCTGCGGCGCGACATCCAGCTCGAGACGCGCGTCACCGCAGCCCAGTTCGATGAAGCTAACAGCCGCTGGCGCGTCACGACCGATCGCGGCGAACTCTTCGACGTACGCTTCCTGGTCATGGCAACCGGCTGCCTGTCGACTGCCCGCGTTCCGGAATTCCCGGGTCGTGAGCGCTTCCGCGGCCGGAGCTATCACACCGGCATGTGGCCCAAGGATCCCGTGGACTTCACGGGCCAGACGGTCGGCGTGATCGGGACCGGCTCGTCGGGAATCCAGGTGATTCCGCAGGTCGCGCGGCAGGCGAGGCATCTGTACGTCTTCCAGCGCACGCCGAACTTCAGCATCCCGGCCCACAACCGTCCGCTGCGGCCCGAGGAGATCGAAGAGCGGCGCCGCATCCAGGCCGAACACAATGCGAAGGCGCGCCTGTCGCTGTTCGGCGTGCCGTGGGACATCAACACGCAGATGGCGCTCGACGTGACGCCCGAGGAACGCGAGCGGCAGTACGAGGCGGCCTGGGCTGCCGGTGGCGCGACGCCGATTCTGGTCGCCTACGCCGATCTGCTCGCCAACGAAGACGCGAATGCCACTGCCGCGGAGTTCGTGCGTGGCAAGATCCGCTCGATCGTCAAGGATCCGAGAGTGGCCGAGCTGCTCTCGCCAACCGACCATCCGCTCGGCGCCAAGCGCATCTGCGTCGACACGGACTATTACCGGACCTTCAATCGCGACAACGTCACGCTCGTCGACGTTCGCAGCGACCCTATCGTCGAGGTCGCGGAGACGGGGCTGCGCACGAATCGGGCGCACTACGAGCTCGACAGCCTGATCTACGCTACTGGCTTCGATGCGATGACCGGTGCGCTGCTCGCGATCGACATTCGCGGCCGGGGTGGTCTGCCTTTGCGGCAGAAATGGGCCGACGGTCCGAAGTCCTACCTCGGCCTAATGATCGAGGGATTCCCGAACCTGTTTACCGTCACGGGGCCCGGCAGCCCTTCCGTGCTCAGCAACGTCGTCGTGTCGATCGAACAGCACGTCGAGTGGATCGTCGACTGCATCCGCAACCTGCGCACGCGCGGCGCGAACGTCATCGAGGCGACGCGCGCGGCCGAGGAGAAGTGGGTCGCGCACGTCAACGAGGTCGCCAACGCCACGCTGTTTCCGAAAGCGAACTCGTGGTACGTCGGTGCGAACGTCCCCGGCAAGCCGCGCGTGTTCATGCCATACGCCGGTGGCGTCGGTACCTATCGGCAGATCTGCGACGAGGTCGTGAAGAAAGGCTACGAGGGCTTTCAGATCGGCGCGTGAACCCTGCCGACGATGTCAGCGCGCCGTGTAACCGCCATCGACGACGAGCTCGGCGCCGGTCATGAAACTCGCGTCGTCACTGGCGACGAATACCGCGGATCGCGCGATCTCCTCTGGCGTCGCGAGCCGGTTCATCGGGTGCAGGCCCGCGATCGTGGCGCTAGCGGTCTGCACGTCGGGGAAGCGGCCGCTCGCGACCATGCGGGCGAGCCCATGCTCGAGCATCGGTGTCTGCACATAGCCGGGATGCAGCGAATTGACGCGTATCGGGTAGCCGCATTGGGCGCACTCGAGCGCCGCAGCCTTCGAAAGGAGTCGTACTCCGCCCTTGGCGGCGACGTAGTCGCCGGCACCGGAGATGCCGACCAGTCCGTAGACGGACGAGACATTGATGATGCTGCCACCGGGCGGAGCGTTGTGCTTCATCGCGCGGATGCCGAGCCGCGTGCCGAGAAACACGCCGTCGAGGTTCACGGCGAGGACGCGGCGCCAGTCCGCGAATTCCATCTGCTCGAGCAGTGCGCCGCTCGTCGTGACGCCGGCGTTGTTGACCAGTACGTGGAGTCCACCGCCAAGACGACGTACCTCAGCGAGCACGCGCTCCCAGTCGGACTCCTGCGTCACGTCCTGGCCTATCCCCCAGGCGGTGCCGCCCGTGGCCCGGATCGATTCCGCGACGGCCACGGCGGCTGACTGACTGATGTCGGTCACAAAGACGCGCGCGCGCTCCGCGGCAAACGCGCGCGCGATCGCCGCACCGATGCCTGCGCCGCCACCCGTGACCCAGGCGATGCGGCCCTCTAGTCTCACTCGCGTCGGGTCCTGGTGGACTGGTAGCGCTGCCAGGTCGGGAGCGTTTCGGGCCAGTCTGCCGGTCGCTGGTCGCCGTAGGCGCGCTGCCGCAGCTCGCTCTTCATGCACTCCTCGTACTGCACGACCGGCGTGTAGTAGAAAAAGTTCAGCACGCGCTTCGCGAAGCGCCAGCGACCGGCTTCGCGTCGGTAGGCGTCGTGATAGCGGATGGCCGCGAGCATCGTCTCGCCGTTGCGCGTGACCTCGGCGTGCGATGCGATGACTCCGCTCGCGCGGTCATCATCGGCATCGTCGAGTGTGATCGCGTGATCGTGCGTGAAGTGGAAGGTCGGACCAAGCACCGCGAAGCGGCCCTTGTACATCTCGACGATGGCAGCGCGACCCTGCGCGTTCATGATGCCGTCGGCGGACTGCAGCACGCCGTCGCTGCAGAACAGCTCAGCGAGGCCGTCGATGTCGCGGTTGTCGATGGAATAACCGTAGGCGCCGACGAGCTCACGGATCGCTTCGCGGTCTTCGAGGCGGCGGATGCGGGTCGCGAGATCGGCGTGGCTCATTCGGACTCCTCCAGTAGCGTCTCAATGATCGCAACTCTCGATCAGCATGGCCATGCCCTGGCCGGAGCCGAGACACATGGCCATCACCGCGCGGCCGCCACCGCGCCGCAGGAGGTGCTGGATCGCCGTGTGGGTCATGCGCACGCCAGTCACGCCCGGCGGGTGCCCGATGGAAATGGCGCGCCCCAGCAGCACGCGCATGCGCCGCAGCCG
>CAZAWM010000009.1:0-10926 GCA_964488605.1 uncultured Steroidobacteraceae bacterium
ACGGGCGACGCGTATTGCACGCTACAATCGCGGAGTTGCGAGTTCAATCGGAGTCCGCGATGCCTCTCCACGCCCGCCGCGCGGCCCTGGCCGTGCTCGCTTTCGTTGCCTCGACGGCGACCATAGCCGCCGTTCGGCCGTTCACGCCCGACGACCTAGTCCGGCTCAAGCGGATCTCAGAGCCGCAGGTGTCTCCCGATGGCCGCTTCGTCGTTTTCACCTTACGCGAAACCGACATGGAGGCGAATCGGGGCCGCACGGATCTATGGCTGCTCGACCTGCGCACGCCGGCGAACCGGCCGCTGCTGTCGCGCCGCCTGACCCAGCACTCGGCGAACGATTCGAGTCCGCGCTGGGCGCCCGATGGGCGCAGTCTCTACTTTCTCTCGACGCGCTCCGGATCGTCGCAGGTGTGGCGTATCGATCTTGCCGGCGGCGAGGCCCAGCAGGTCACCGACTACCCGCTCGATGTGACCTCGCTCAAGATCTCGCCGCGCGGCGAACGGCTCGCGTTCAGCATCGACGTCTTTCCCGACTGCGGCGATCTGCAGTGCAGCGCCGACCGGCGCGCTGCCACCGCCAAGGCGAAGCAGACCGGACGGCAGTACGACGCACTGCTCGTGCGACACTGGGACACCTGGCGCGATGGCACGCTGTCGACGCTGTTCACCGCGACGCTCGGCGCGGACGGCAAGGCCGGAGCGCCAGTCGCGATCACCCGCAGTCTGCGCGCGAACGTGCCATCGAAGCCGTTCGGCGGGGCCGAGGAGTATGCTTTCAGTCCCGACGGCGCAGAGCTCGTCTTCAGCGCCCGCCTGGCCGACCGCACCGAGGCCTGGTCGACGAACTTCGATCTCTACGAAGCGCCCGCGGACGGCAGCGGTTCACCGCGTAACCTGACCGCCGACAACCCGGCGTGGGATACGCAGCCCGTGTTCCTCGCCAATGGCGACCTCGCCTGGCTTGCGATGCAGCGGCCCGGCTTCGAAGCCGATCGCTTCCGGATCGCGATCCGGGCGAAGACCTCCGGCCGCGTGCGCGTCCTGACCGAGGACTGGGACCGCTCGGTCGCGCACCTCGATGTCTCGCACGATGGCCGGCGGCTGCTCGCGACGGCGGACGATGTCGGGCAGGTGGCGCTGTTCTCGATCGACGTGCGCACCGGCCGGCCCACGACCTTGCTCACCGACGGCCAGGTGACAGAGTTCTCGCCCACTCACGACGGTGTCGTCGTGGCGCGCGCGTCGCTCGCCGCGCCCGCAGAACTGTTCCTCGTCGGCGCCGGGCGCGGCGCGCCGCGGCGGCTCACCGACGTCAACGCTGACATCCTCGGCCAGCGCGACATGGCGCCGTTCGAACAGTTCAGCTTTGCGGGCTGGAACGGCGAGAAAGTCTACGGCTACGTCATGAAGCCGGCCGGCTTCGAAGCGGGCCGCAGATATCCGATCGCCTTCCTCGTGCACGGCGGTCCGCAGGTCAGCTTCCAGAACCAGTGGAGCTTCCGCTGGAACGCACAGGTTTTCGCCGGTCGCGGCTACGGTGTCGTCTTCATCGATTTCCACGGGTCGCCGGGCTACGGCCAGGCGTTCACCGACTCGATCAGCGAGGACTGGGGCGGCAAACCGCTCGTCGACCTGCAGAAGGGACTCGAGGCAGCGCTCGCGCGCTACGACTGGCTCGACGGTGAGCGCGCGTGCTCGCTCGGCGCCTCGTACGGCGGCTTCATGCAGAACTGGATCGCCGGGCAGTGGCCGGACCGGTTCCGCTGCATCGTCAACCACGCCGGCATCTTCGACACGCGCTCGATGTACTACACGACGGAGGAGCTGTGGTTCACTGAATGGGAGAACGGTGGCCCGTATTTCCTCGCACCGCAGATCCACGAGCAGTTCAACCCTTCGGCCCACGTGACGAAATGGAAGACGCCGATGCTGGTCACGCATGGCATGCTCGATTATCGGGTGCCCTATGCGCAAGGCCTCGCGACGTTCACGGCGCTGCAGCGTCGCGGCGTCCGCAGTCGCTTGCTGGTCTTCCCCGACGAAAACCACTGGATCCTGAAACCGGCCAACAGTCTGCAGTGGCATTCCGCCGTGCTCGACTGGCTCGACGAGCACCTCAAGAGCGGGCCGGCGGGGTCTGGCGCGGGACCGGGCTGAGGGTTTGCGCGCGCGGCACCGGCAAGCGCCAGTCGGCGATCACGGCAGGGTGCTGCCGTCGCGTTCGAACCGCGTCCGCATTACGAGTGCCGTCGTATCAAGCTCGAACGGGAATGCCGCGCCGGCGCGCGCGCCGAGCCGCGTCCGACCCGGCAGCCAGTCGATCTCGATCGCGGCCCCCGGTACGACGTCGCCGGGCATCAGCCCCTTGAACAGATCGGTGGCGAGGTGCGCCTCGCGCCAGCGCGCAGGATCCGCGAACTGCCAGACGCGCAATGCGGCCCTGCCGCGTTTCGCTGCTGTCACCGCGAGCAGACGCTGATCGAGCACCCGCGCGGGGTAGACCAGATCGCTCTCGCGCAGGTAGAACGCGTGCGGCCCGGTGAGTGGCGCGTAGACCGGCAGCAACTCGAGACGGCTCGTGTCGCCGAGATAATTTCCCGGCAACCATTCGAGCAGGGCCGCGAACGCCGCTCGCGGCCGGCCGGCAGCGCCGGCGGACCCCATCGACAGCCAGAGCAGCAGCGCCGCGCCGCGCGCGAGCAGCAGGCGGCGCCGTTGCAGGGAGCCGCACGCGGCGCCTTGCTCATCCATAGTTGATCCGCCACTCGGCCTGGTAGCTCATGCCGAGCGTGATCAGGCGTTGCAGCAACTCGTCGTAACCGACACCGGCGGCCAGCGCGGACTGTGCAAAATCCTCGCTGGCGGCGATGTTCGGATTGGCATTGGCCTCGAGCACGTAGACTTCTCCCGCATCGTTGACGCGAAAGTCCATGCGCGCGTAACCCGACAGCCCCAATGTCCGGTAGATCCGCCGCGACAGCTTGTCCAGTGCGGTGAGCGTCGCCGCCGGCAGCTCCTCGGCGGCCTGCGTCGTGATGCCGTACCTGTGCTGATAGCGACGGTCCCACTTGACCTTGCGTGTCGCGATCGCCGGCAACGTCTCCGGCATCGACCCGAAGCGCATCTCCCAGACCGGCAGCCGCGTCAGTCGCTCGTTGCCGAGCACGCCCACGTAGAGCTCGCGACCGGCGATGTATTCCTCGACCAACGCGTCCGAGCCGAGCTGATCGTGGACGAACTGCACCCGTTCGCGCATCTGCGCCTCGTCCTGAACCACCGAGGCCTGGGCGATACCGAGCGAGGCGTCTTCGATCGTCGACTTCACGAACAGCGGGTAGCGCAGCTTGCGCGGCACGCGGAGCTTGACGCCACGCCGCATCACGGCGAACTGCGGCGTGGGGATGCGGTGGTAGGACAGAAGCTGCTTGCAGAGCGACTTGTCGCGCGACAGCAGCAGGCCGCGCGGATTGCAGCCGGTGTAGGGCTGGCGCATCAGCTCGAGATAAGCGACGACGTGCTGGTCGTAGGTGACGATACCGCCGAACTCCTCGAGCAGATTGAAGACCGCGTCCGGCCGCCAGTCGGTGATGCTCGCGCGCAGTTCGCTGAGGCTGTCCAGTACGCCGAGCACGCGCACCTCGTGCCCCACCGCCCGCAAGGTGCTGATGACGTCGTACTCGGTACGGAACTCATCGATCTCCTGGGGCGTGAAACCTTCGAGGGAGTCGGGCGGCACCAGGCTCGCGTGCACGACAACGAGCACTCGGAGTTTCTTCATAGCGAAATGGACGGGCTCCCGGTGCTCTCGTACAGCGCAATCATGCGCCTAAGCAGCCATCTTGCGTTGCGCTGCGCGTCGCGGCGGCTACCACGCAGATACAGCCGCAGGCATTCTGCACGCTCGATCGCGCGTCGCAGGACCTGGTACACCGTGTACCGATCGACGCCGGTCTCGCGCACGACCGCGGCGACGAGCGCCGGCTTCGTTTCGCGCAGGAAGGTTGCGGCGCGCGGCGTGCTGCGGCGCGCCGGCCGAGGCGTGAATACCTTGCGCAGCAGCTCATCGGTCGCTCCGCGCCGTGCGCGCACGTGCTGCGCCCGACGCCTGCGGTAGTGCTCGGCGAGCGTGCGCGTGTTCTCCTCGAGCGGCTCGATGCGCGCTCGCAGCCGGACTTTCGGACGACCCTGACGGATCTCGCGCATCAGTTCGTCGACCGCCTCGAGCTTGGCGAGCGCGGGCCAGGCGGCATAGCTGCGGCGCCAGGCGGAGCGCGGCTGCAGCCAGACGGCGAAGGTCTCGGCGAAGTCCTCGGTCGGATGGGCCTGCGCATACCAGTCACCGAGGTGATGGACGTAGCGGCGGCTGCCGGGCCGCGGCCGGTACCTGTCCGGATACGGCAGCGAAGCCGGGCCAAACATCTCGCGCCAGCGCTTGCGGCGGCGCAGCCGGTAGGCGGTGTCGATGGCATGACCGGCCTCGTGCCGCAGGATCCGCATCAGCCAGTTCGCGTTGCCGCCCTCGACGGTCTGCGTCATGCGACGCTCGAGCTGCTCGAGCCGCGGATGCGCGAGGAAGAACGGAATGGCGATACCCGGCACGCCGTCGGGCGAGAACCATTCCTCCGCCAGCCAGGCGTGCGGCCGGAACGGTATCCCGCGCTGCTCGAGCTCGCGGTAGAGCCGGCGCAGTGCGCGCACGATCGGGGGACGGCGCAGCGTCAGACCGAGGTCGCAGAAGCGCATCTCGAGGAGCTGCGCGTCGCTGAGGTTCGCGAGCCGGCGCGGACCGCGGCGAAGTCCTGCTCTGCTGCTCGCGTCGGTCAAGGCCACGGACTCCGCACTCGGTCGGGTTGCCAAGCTTATGGCAGCTCGGTCAGCCCGACCATGGCCTGGGCGAGCAGCCGGTCGGCGAGCTCCTCGAGGAGAGCCAGGCGTGCCAGACTGAGCCGCCAGGGCGGCGGTATCGCACCGACGCCGAGCAGCGCGCCGGCGAGCTGGCCGTAGATCGCGCCGATCACATCGGCGTGACCGCCGAGATTGACCGCGGCAAGCGCGCCCTCGCGGAAGCCCTCGGTACGGGCCAACACCCAGAGCGCCGCCTCGAGCAGATCGAGACCGTCGCCGAACGGCCGCAACCGCTCGGCCGACAGGTGCAGGAACTCGCCCCGCGCCAAGCGTTCTAGTCGCGGCGACAGCCGCACCGGCGCCCATACCTCGCGCGGCGGCGCAAGCACCTCGGCGCGCCGTCGGCCGGCCAGCGCGGCATGCACGGACGCGGCGAGGAATCGGCAAGCTCCGAGCAGGTCGGGTGCCTGTGCCGTCGTGCGCGCCTGCTCGGCCGCCTGCTGCACGGCAGTATCGAGCGAGGCGAAAAAGAACATCGCGATCGGCGCGACGCGGGTCAATGGCTCGGGTGGTAGTTGCTGCGGATCATGCGAGCCCGCCAAGGGCTGACGCCGCCATTGCGCCGCGGCGAGCGCACGCGCGACGGCCGCCGAGATGCCGACGCACTGGCCGGTTGCAGACAGATACCCCTGCTGCTGCCAGCGCGCGTAGCGCTGCACCTGGTCGGCGGCATCGAACCGCGCGCGCTCGACGAGACTCTCTGCGAGGCAAAGCGCCATCGCCGTATCGTCGCTCCAGGCACCGCGCGGCAGATCGAACGGCCCGCCGCCGAGCAGGTCACCGATCGGCGCGAAGCTGCCGGGCTTGCGGAACTGGGTGGCCGCGGCCAGCGCATCGCCGGTCGCCAGTCCGAGCAGCGCGCCGTGGAAGCGCTCGCGGAGCCGACGCGCCGGTCCGAGCGCGGCGGGATGGAGGGGTGGCGGCTCGTCGCGGAGCGCGGCTGCGCCGCCGGCCATGACGGAAGGCGCACCTTGCCGCGCAGTGCGTGCCCAGTCCAGCACCCAGTTGGCCTGCTCCTCGGTTTCGGGCACGGAAGGCCAGGTGGTCGAGCGCGGCGAGCCGAGCCAGAGTCTGTTCAGCTCTCGTAGTGCCGACTCGCCGTCGCGACCGCCGCGGACGAGGTGACAGGCGACCACCATGCCAGTACGCCCGATGCCAGCGCGACAGTGCACGTAGACGCGACGGCCGCCCGACAGCCAGGCCTGCAGATCGGCGAGGATCTGCTCCATCTGCGCGTCGCTGTCGGGCAGTCCATGGTCGCGCAGCGGATGGCGCCGGTACAGCACGCCAGGAGGCAGCAGCTCCTCGTAGGACCTGCGCTCGCCCGGAGCGGTCAGGTCGAGGAAAGCATCGATGCCGGCGTCGAGCAGTGCCTCGAGCCTGGTCCGCGTCTCGTCGTCGCTCGCGCTCGCCGGATACTCTCCGGCCAGCAGGCGGCAGGGTTCAACCCAGTAGGCGTTGCCGAGCGGCAGACGCGCGATGATCCGGGCGGGTTCGTCGGCTGCCGCCGCACTCATGCGGCGCCGTTTCCGGTGGGCGTCAGCGCGGTGAAATCGAACAGAGCGATATCGGCGAGCGTGGCGGGCTCGACGTGGCGCAGCGCCGCGAAGATCGATTCGGTGCGCCCAGGATGGGCACGCTCCCAGTCCGCGAGCATCTGCTTGATCGCCCGGCGCTGGGCGTTTTCCTGCGATCCGCAGAGCGTGCAGGGGATCAGCGGGAAGCGGCGCGCGCGCGCGTAGCGCGCGATGTCGCGCTCGGCGACGTAGGCGAGCGGGCGGATGACGATATGCCGACCGTCGTCGCTGCGCAGCTTGGGCGCCATCGCCTTGAGCCGCCCCCCGTGAAAGAGATTCAGGAACAGCGTCTCGACGATGTCGTCGCGGTGATGACCGAGTGCGATCTTGGTGCAGCCGTGCTCCGCCGCGTAACGATACAGCGCGCCGCGACGCAGCCGCGAACAGAGGCCGCACATCGTCCTGCCCTCGGGGATCACGCGCTTGACGACGCTGTAGGTGTCCTGTTCGATCACGTAGAAAGGAACGCCGAGCGAGCGCAGGTACTCGGGCAGGACGTGCGCGGGAAAGTCTGGCTGTTTCTGGTCGAGATTGACGGCCACGATCTCGAAATCGACCGGCGCGCTGCGCTGCAGAGACAGCAGCAGGTCGAGCAGTGTGTAGGAATCCTTGCCGCCCGACACACAGACCATGACCTTGTCGCCGGGTTCGATCATCCGATAGTCGGCGATGGCCTTGCCGACGAGCCCGCGCAGATGGGCCGCGAGCCTGCGAAAGGTGTTCGAGGCCGGCTGCTGCGCGCGCGGCCCTGCGGTGGCCGCGGCCGTGACTGCGTCGCTGCTCATGGGTCAGGCAGCCGCGCTGCTTGCCGGCGCGCCCTCGAGGTACTTCCGTTCGAGGTAGCGCAGCGACGCCTGTGCCGACAACGGGCGACCGGTCGCCTGACGGATCAGGTCGTGCGGCGCGAGCAGCGAGCCGCGCGAGTGCACCGCGTCGCGCAGCCAGCCGGTCAGCGGCGCGAAGTCGCCCGCGGCGATGTGCGCGTCGAGCTGCGGTACGTCTCGGCGCAGGCTCTCGGCGAGCTGCGCCGCGATCGCACCGCCGAGCACGTAAGAGGGGAAGTAGCCGAAAGAGCCAACGGCCCAGTGGATGTCCTGCAGCACGCCTTCGACGTCGTTGGCAGGCCGGATCCCGAGCCGCGCCTCCATACCGGCATTCCAGGCTTCGGGAAGATTGCGCACGGCGAGGGAACCGTCGAGCAGCTGCTTCTCGAGTTCGTAGCGTAGCAGGATGTGCTGGGGATAGGTCAGCTCGTCGGCGTCGACGCGGATCACGCTGCGGCGGACGCGCGTCAGGTGCCGATAGAGATTCTCCTCCTCCCACTCCGGTCCGGCGACACCGAAGTGCTTGACCAGCAGCGGTCGCAGGTAGCGCACGAACGGCCGGCTGCGGCAGACGATCATCTCGATCAGCAGCGCCTGGCTCAGCTGCAGCGCGATACCGCAGTCCTGGCCAACGGGCTGCGTGCTCCAGGCTGGCGGCAGGTTCATGTCGTAGAGCGCATGTCCGGTTTCGTGCAGTGCCCCGAGCAGTCCGACGAACGGATCGGCGGAGTCGAGTCGCGTCGTGACGCGGATATCGCCGGGAACGCCCTCGGTGAAGGCGTGCGCACTCTCGTCGAGGCGGCCGCGATCGAAAGGAAAGCCGAAGGCCTTCATGACCTCGACGATCAGCGCACGCTGGCGTCCCGGCGTGAACTTGCCCGCGAGCGGCAGGACCGGTCGCGACTGCTGCGCCTCGATGGCCGCGCGGATCAGGCCCGGCAGGCGCCGCGCGTACCCTTTGAACAGCGCATCGAAATCGGCACAAGTGAAGCCAGGACTGAATTCCGAAGCGAGCGCATCGTAAGGCGCGAGGTTCAGCGCCTGCCCTAGCAAAGTGGCCTTGTCGCGCAAGAGAGCGAGGATCTCCTCGAGGTGCGGCGCGAACAGGTCGAAGCGGTTCTGCTGCCGCGCGCCGAGCCACTGCCCCTCGGCGTGCGCGACCGTGCGCGCGATGCGCGTGATCAGCGCGATCGGCATCGCGATGGCCTGGTCGCGCTCGCGCTGCATTCGGCGCAGATTGGCGAGCTGCCATTCATCGAGCACCGCGGCATTGGCCTGGGCGCGCTCGAGCAGCCGCGTGACCTTCGGCGAAGTGAGCAGGGCGTGGCACTCGGTCTCGAGCGCCGCGAGCTGCTCGCCGCGGATCTCGGCGCTGCCCCGCGGCATCATGACGGCCGCATCCCAGCGCAGCAGCGATAACGCACCGCGGAAGGCGTGCAAACGCTTCCACTCCTGCTCGAGCTGCTGGTACGGGGGAAGGGCCATCTAACACCGGTCGGACGCGCGGTCGATCATTGTACCCGCGAGCCCGTCCACCGATCGCGGCGTCTGTCTATTTATCTTTATTTTTCAATATCTTGAGCAACATTAGTGGCGGTTGACATCAGGCCCCTGCGGCGAACAGCCCGACGCACGCGCCGAGACCGGCCAGCCAGAGCGCGGAGCGCAGCGTGGCCAGGTCGGCGACGTACGCAACGATGTAGGCAAGTCGCGCGGCGACGAACAGCCCGGCCAGCAGGTCGACCCGGCCCTGTGGCGCCTCGACGACATGCGCGGTCAGCACCGCCGCCGTGAAGATCGGGAGCGCCTCCCAGGAATTCTGCTGGGCCGCATGGGCCCGCGCGCGCCAGCCCTGCTGGCGCGCCAGCCATTCGCGCGGACGGCGGTTGTCGAAGTCCTCGAAGCCCCACTTGGCGATGCCCGCACAGACGATCGGCAGCAGCGCCGCGACCAGCAAGCACCAGAGCGCGAGGGTCATGTCGAACTCCTGCCGATGGCCGGCGCACCAGCGCCTCCAGCCCCGGCAGCGCGGCGCGACAGCCTCTCGATGACCCGGCTGACGTGTTCCGGCGAGCGGGTGTTGCGCGCGATCAGCGTGTACAGCGCCGGAACCACGAACAGCGTAAGGCCCAGCGACAGCACGATGCCGAAGAACACCGCCGAGCCGATCGCCTGGCGGCTCTCGGCTCCCGCACCGCTCGCCAGCATCAGCGGTACGGCGCCGAACCCCGCGCAAAGACTGGTCATCAGGATCGGCCGCAGGCGGATCGCCGCGGCTTCGACCACGGCCTCGACGAACTCGCGGCCGCGGTCGCGCAATTGATTCGCGAACTCGACGATCAGGATGCCGTTCTTGCAGGCGATGCCTATCAGCATGATCGCCCCGATCTGGCTGAAGACGTTGATCGAAGCGCCGAACAGCCATAGTCCGACCAGCGCACCGGTGACGGCAAGCGGCACCGTGGCGAGGATGACGAGCGGATGAATGAAGCTTTCGAACTGGGCCGCAAGCACGAGATAGACGATCAGCAGCGCGAATGCGAACGTGACCCAAAGCCTGCCGCCGGAGAGCCTGAACTCGCGCGACTCGCCGTCGTAGTTGATCTGCACGCCCTCCGGAACCTCGCTGCGGATCACGTTCTCGGTGTAGGCCAGCGCCTCGCCGAGCGTGTAGCCGGGCGCGAGGCTCGCCGACAACGTGATCGCGCGCAGACGGTCGAAGCGCTTGAGCTGCGCCGGGCCGGCGCTCTCCTCGGCAGTCACGAGGGCCGACAGCGGCACCATCTCGCCGCTGGTCTCGGAACGCACGTACAGGTTGCCGAGATCGGCGACCGTCGCGCGGTCCGCCTCGCGGGCCTGCAGCACGACGTTGTACTCCTCCCCGCCCTGCAGGAACGTTGTGACGACGCGTGAGCCGAGCATGGTCTCGAGGGTGCGCCCGACGTTCTGCAGGCTCACGCCGAGATCGGCCGCCCGGTTGCGGTCGATTCGCAGCGAGACCTGCGGCTTGCGCTCCTGGTAGTCGGACTCGAGCGCGATGATGCGCGGATTCTCGGCCTGGATGCGCGCCATGATCCGGTCGCGCCACTGGGCGAGCTCGGCGTACTCGGCACCGCCGAGCACGACCTGCAGCGGTTTGCCCTGGCCGCGCACGCCGAGGCTCGGCGGAGTGATCACGACGATGCGCACGCCGGTGATGTCGGCGGTGCGCATGCGCATGCGCTGCGCGATCTGCTGAGCGCTTTCCTTGCGCTGGCTCCAGAGCGTCAGCGGCATGTACACGGTGCCGGCGTTGACGTCGCCCTGTGCCCCGAAGGATCCGGAGCGGACGATGACGCGCGCCGCGTTGCCGGCGGCGACCTCGTCGGCGGCGATGGCCTCGACCTGGCGCATGTAACGATCGAGGTTGGCGAGGCTCGCGCCTTCCGGCGCATTGACGAGCACCGGAATCATCGCCCGGTCTTCGAGCGGCGCGAACTCCTGCGGCAGCTTGAGCCAGGCAACCGGCCAGCCGACCACCAACAGCAGCGTGAGCAGAGTCGTGGCGCCGCCGGCGCCGAGCACGAGCGCGAGTGGCCGCCGATCCGACACCGCGCTGCGCAGCCGCGCCTCGTAGGC
>CAZAWM010000009.1:10936-27274 GCA_964488605.1 uncultured Steroidobacteraceae bacterium
GGATGCCGCCCTCGAACAGCTTCGAGGCCATCATCGGCGTCAGGGTCAGCGCGACCAGCGCCGAGAAGCCTACCGCCGCGGCGACCGTGACGCCGAACTCGCCGAACAGGCGGCCGAGCGTTCCCCCCATGTAGGAGACGGGAACGAAGACCGCCATCAGCACCAGCGTCGTCGCCACGACCGCGAAGCCGATCTCGCGGCTGCCTTCGATCGCCGCCAGCAGCGCGGCCTGCCCGGCCTCGATGCGCCGGGCGATGTTCTCGAGCACGACGATCGCATCGTCGACCACGAGACCGATCGCGAGCACCGCGGCCAGCAGCGTCAGCGTGTTGACCGAGTAGCCGAGCAGCGCCATGACCGTTGCCGCGGCGAGGATCGACACCGGAATCGTCACGGCCGGGATCAGCGTCGCGCGCCAGGTGCCGAGGAACACGAAGATCACGACCAGAACGATGACGAGCGTCTCGAGCAGCACGGCGACCACGTTGCGCATGGACTCGGTGACGAAGACCGTGAAGTCGAGATTGACGCCGAGAGAGATGTCCGTGGGTACGCCCGGCTGCAGCTGGGCCAGCGTCTCACGGACCCGCTGTGAGACCTCGAGCACGTTGGCTGTCGAGGTCGGTACGATACCGAGGCTCACGCCCGGCAGGCCGTTCGAGCGCGCAAGCGTACGCTCGTCCTCGGCCGCGAGCCGCACGTCGGCGACTTCGCCGAGCCGCACGAGGTACCCGTCGGGTCCGCGGCCGATCACGAGATTGCGAAAGTCCTCCTCCGTACCGAGCGCGGTCAGCGCGCGCAGCGTGAACTCGCGCTGCTGTGACTCGATGCGGCCCGCAGGCAGCTCGACGTTCTCGCGCCGCAATGCGTTCTCGATATCGGCGACAGTGAGCTGACGCGCGGCGAGCGCCTCGCGATCGAGCCAGATACGCATCGCGTAACGACGCCCGCCGCCGATGCGTACGATGGCAACTCCCGGTACGGCCGCGAAACGGTCCAAGAGATAGCGTTCCGTGTAGTCCGTCAGTTCGAGCTGATTGCGCGTGTCGCTCGAGACATTGACGTACATGATCGCTTCCATGCCGTCGTCGACCTTGGTGACCTGGGGCGTATCCGCCTCCTGCGGCAACAGGGCAGCGACGCGCGAGACGCGCTCCCGAACGTCGTTGGCGGCGCTGTCGACGTCGCGCTCGAGCGAGAACTCCAGATTGATGCGCGAGAACTCGTCGCGGCTCGAGGACGTCATCTTCTCGATGCCCTCGATCCCGGCAAGCTCGCCTTCGAGCACCTGCGTGATCCGCGATTCGATGACGGCCGCATTCGCACCACGATAGAACGTGCTGACGCCAACCACCGGCCGCGAGATGTCCGGATACTCGCGGATCGGCAGCCGCAAGGCCGCCATCAGGCCGAGGATCAGCAGCAGCAGCGAAAAGACCGTCGCGAAGACGGGGCGGCGAATCGAGACGTCGGAGAGCAGCACGGCGGCGGCGCTTCCAGTCTGGTCAGCCGCTCCGGCCGGCCGCAGCGGCCGCCAGATCGCGAACCGGCCCGCCATCGCGGACCTTGACGGTGCCCTCGACGACGACCCGCTCGCCGAGCTCGAGTCCGGAGGCGATCTCGACACGGCCGGGACGGCGCGCGCCGATTCGGACCTCGCGCTTGCTGGCAACGCCGTCGACGACGACGAACACGAACTGCCGGTCCTGCTCGGGCACGAGCGCCTCCTCGGGGATCACGATCGCCTCGCGCCGATCGCGCGTCAGAACAACATTGACGAACATGCCGGGACGCAGTGCACCGTCCGCGTTTGGCACGGCCGCACGAACGGTGACCGCGCGCGTCGTTGGATCGATACGTGAATCGACGCTGAGCACCCGACCGGCGAAGCGCCGGTCGGGATACGCGGCGCTGACGGCCTCGATCGCCAAGCCGTCGCGCAGGCTCGCGAGGTCGTTCTCGGGCACCGCGAAGTCGATCTTCACGACGCTGGTGTCGTCGAGCGTAGTGATCACCGTGCCGGGATTGACGAGGCTGCCGACGCTGATCCGCCGCAGCCCGACGCGGCCGGCGAACGGCGCGCGGATGAACGTGTCCTCGAGCCGTGCGCGGGCGGCTGCCAGCCGCGCCTCGTTGGCCCGCTGGGTCGCCTCGAGCTGCTCGAACTGTGACCGCGAGAGCGCCTGGGTTGCGAGCAGCTCGCGACTGCGCTGGAGCTGGCTCGTGCTCTCGGTCAGCGCCGCGCTGGCGACCGCCACATCGGCGCGTGCCTGCGCGCTGTCGAGCTCGACCAGCACCTGACCGCGCTGCACCGTCTGGCCGTCGCGAAAGCGCACGGCGGTGACGATGTTCGAGCTCTTCGACGTGATCTCGACCGCCTCGTTGGCGCGCACAGTGCCGAGCGCACGCAGTTCGCGCGAGACTTGCTCGGCCGCGGCGGGCGCCGAGACGACCGCTGCCGGCCCGCCGCCAAAGCCGCCGGGGCCAGCCGGTCCGCCGCCGGGGACACGTCCCGGCGAGGCCGCGGCACTCGGCGCGGGGGCCGGACGCGCTGCGCCCGCAGGCGGGCCCGCTCCGCCCCAGCCTGCACTCGGCGCGGCAGCGTGGCGCGATGCATAGATCGCCCAGCCGGCGGCAACGACGGCGACGACGACGCTAATCGAAGTGACGGGATTGCGCGAGCCGGACATCGTCGGCAGAGTATCGCATGCCGCCCGCGCCGATCGGCGCGGCGTCCGTCGACATCAGCGCCTCTCAACCGGTCCTCGGACTGCGGCGCGCCGGATCGCCTCCCATGCGAGCATCGCCCGCTTCCGGTCCTCGCCCCAGCGATAGCCGCCGAGCGCACCATTCTCGCGCAGCACACGGTGACAGGGAATCAACCAGCCGACCGGGTTGGCGCCAACCGCGCTGCCAACGGCGCGAGCCGCTCGGGGCGCGTGCAGGGCCCGCGCCAGTTCGCCGTAGGTCGTCGTTTGGTCATCGGCCAGTTCGAGCAGCGCCCGCCAGACGCGGAGCTGGAAGTTCGTCCCCGCCACGTGCAGAGTCAGCTGCGTCCACGGTTGCGCCCTGCCTGCCGGCCAGAGCAGCGCGACGACCCGCGCGGCGACGTCGTCGTCGCGCAGCAGGCGTGCCCGACCCCAGCCCGCGCATAGCGCCGCAGGCGCCTCGTGCTGCGCCTCGTCGCCGAAGGACAGGTGGCAGAGACCGCGCGGCGTCTGCGCTGCCGTCAGCGTGCCGAAGGGCGAGTCGCAGCGTCCCCAGCGGATCTCGAGACCCTGGCCGCGCCGACGGATCTCGCCGGGCGTCGCGGCCTCGAGTGTCACGAGCAGGTCATGCAGGCGACCGGGTCCGGAAAGGCCGGCGCCGAGTGCCGCCGCGAGCACGGATTCGCCGCGTCGCAGCGCGCCAGCCGCCGTATGGGCGCGCAGCACGCTGAGGAACCGCTTCGGCGTGATGCCGGCCCAGCGTCGGAATATCCGATTGAAGTGGAAAGGCGAGAGACCGACGTGGGCGGCGACCTCGGCCAGCGTCGGCGGCGCGTCGCGGCGCGCACTGAGGAAGCGCACGGCGGCTGCAACGCGTGCGAAGTCGCGCTCGGCGAACCCAGCGACCGGAGCGATGGACATGGCCGGCATGGTACGACGGCGCGATCCGCGCGCGACCCGTTTCTTGCGGCGGCGATCAGCGTAGCCCGCGCAGGATCGTGTTCGGCAGCACCGACGCGTCCCAGCCCGGCGACGCGCGTCCGAGCCGCACGATCACGAGCTGCTCGGCCGGCATGGCCCAGATCGTGCGCCCGCCGCCGCCCTCCATCCAGATCATGTCGTCGGTCAGATAGGCTTCGCCGTGCGCGACCCCGCGGCCCGAGCCGGTCGCATACTCGCGCACGCCAGCCGGCGCACGCCCGGTCCAGATTTGCAGGCCGTACAGCGGATTGGCGCGCGAAGTGGCACGCATCTGCTGGATCCAGCCTGGCGGCAGAACCTGCTCGTCGCCGGCACGACCGTCGCTCGTGAGCAGCGCGCCCAGTCGAAGAAAATCGCGCGGCGAGGCCCGGAAGCAGCAGTACACTGCCGGCATGCCGCGTGCGCGGTCCATGTAGAACTCGCCCGGACCGGTCGCGACGCGGCGCCAGAGCCGCTGCTCGACGTAACGCTCGAAAGGCTCGCCGGTCGCACGCTCGAGAATCAGGCCCAGAAGCTGCGAATTCGCGTTCGAGAGCGCGAAGCGCGTGCCGGGCGGATAGGCGAGCCCGAAATCCAGCGCGACCGAGGCGAAGTCCGAGCCGAGCGCGAGGCGTGCATTCTTGCCGAGGAAGCCGCGCGCGAGGTAGGCGAGGCGCAGCGGCGTCGAAGCATGCTGCGGTGCTTCGAGCGCACTGAGTGGCACCTCCTCGAGCCCGGAGACGTTCTGCATGAGCTGGCGGATCGTGATGCGGCCGCGCGGCTCTCCGCGCCATTCGTCGAGAAACCGCTCCACCGGATCTTCGAGGTCGAGACGGCCCTCGTCGACCGCGAAACCGTAGACCAAGCCGATCAGCGAGCGGCTCATCGCCCGGCCCGAGAACAGCTGGTCCGGCCCCATGCCCTGCCAGTAGCGCTCGAGCTGCATGACGCCTCGGTGCAGGACGAGCAGCGCCACACTTTCATGCTCGCCCGCCCAGCGCTCTGCAGCCTCGAGCGCCGCCGGGTCGATGCTGGTCGCGCCCGGCGCGGCGGCCGGGAAGAACGCGCGCCCTGCGCCCTCTATGCGACTGACGGGCTGGTAGAACGACTCGGGCCATTCACCACTGTCGGGCAGCTGCGCGAGCCGCAGCATACGCTGCCAGAATGGCCAGTCGGCCGCGACGATACCGACCACGCCTGAAAGGCCGACGAGCAGCACCAGCGCCAACACGATCAGGATCCGGCGTACGAACATGCGCGGCTCAGCCGGCGGACGAACGTGCTCGCCGGACGAGCCATTCGGCCAGCTCGAGCTCATGGAGCGCCGTTGGGCCGTCGCGACGCTCCGCGCGCGCGCGCATTCGACGCGGCTTCACCGCGTGGCTCGATGTCCGGAATACGCCGGATTCGCAGGCATGGAGTCATCCTTCGACCTCGCAAGCCGGTGGCGACCGCGCGGCGCTGTGAGCGGGCGCGACGTTACCATCGGGTGCGTGCTACCTGACTCATTGTAGTCGGTTACACGACCGCCACGCGTCAACGAACGCACGTCGGCAGCGGCGGGCGTGCCTGCCGCGTCGCCGCCATTGACCGTGCCTCCGGGACGTCACGGGCGGCGTGTACACTTTTGGCACATGCGCCTGTCCGTCGCCCTGCTCTCGTCCGAAGCCGCTCCGCTCGCCAAGACCGGCGGGCTCGCCGACGTCGTCGCGGCGCTCGGCAAACACCTGCATGGCGCCGGTCATGACGTACGCGTGTTCATGCCCTGCTACTCGACCGTCGATCTCGGCCTCGCACGCGCTCAGCCGGTCGCTGGCCTCGGCGGCATACCACTCGAGTTCGCCGGGCACCGGTATGTCTACTCGGTGCTCGAGGCGAGACTGCCTGACAACGGCGCACCGCTGCTGCTGATCGACTGTCCCGTCCTGTTCGGTCGCGGCCGGCTCTACACCGAGGACGTCGACGAGCACCTGCGCTTCATCGCCTTCACTCGCGCAGCGCTCGAGATCTGCCAGCGCCTGCAATGGGCGCCACGCATCCTCCACTGCAACGACTGGCATGCCGGCTTCGGCCCGCTATACCTGAAGTCCGTATATGCCTGGGACAGGCTGTTCGCCGCCACGCGAAGCGTGCTGACGATCCACAACATCGGCTACCAGGGGCGGTTTGCCGCCGAGCGCGCCGCGGACGTCGGGCTTGGCGATGCGACGCACCTGCTGCACCAGGACGAGCTGCGCGCCGGCGTCGTCAACACGCTTCGTCACGGGGTCATCTATGCCAATGCCGTGACGACGGTGAGCCCCACCTACGCGCGCGAGATCCTAACCAGTGAATTCGGCATGGGGCTCGAGGACAGTCTGCGCGCGCGCGGCGGCGATCTCGTCGGTATCCTCAATGGCGTCGATTACGACGAGTGGGACCCACGTCACGATCGCTGGCTGCCCTTGCACTTCGATGCGGACTCGCTTGACAACAAGACCCGGCTCAAGCACACCTTCCTGCGCCGGCTCGGACTGCACTTTACCTCGCGCTCGCCGCTGGTCGGCATCGTCAGCCGCTTCACGGTCCAGAAGGGGCTCGATTTGCTGTTCGACGTGCTGCCGCCGGTGCTCTCGCGGCGCAACTTCTGCGTGGTTGCCCTCGGCAGCGGCGGGGCGCGCTACGAAGACTTCTTCGCGGACCTGCAGCGGCATTTCCCGAAGCGGGTCCTGTTCCATCGCGGCTACAGCGACGAGCTGGCGCACTGGATCGAGGCTTCCGCCGACATCTTCCTGATGCCGTCGCTCTACGAGCCCTGCGGGCTCAACCAGATGTACAGCCTGCGCTACGGCACGATCCCCGTCGTGCACCGAACGGGCGGCCTCGCCGACTCGGTCAAACCCTTCGACCCCGCACAAGGCACAGGGACCGGCATCGTCTTCGACGAGTTCAACACCGAGGCGATGGCCTGGGCGCTGAACACCGCGCTCGATCTGTACGCGAAGCCCCGGCTCTGGCGGCGCATCGTGCAGAACGCGATGGTCGAGGACTTCTCCTGGACGCGTCGCGGCGCCGAGTACGTCGCGCTCTACGAGCGGCTCGCCGCCCGCGATGCCGCGGAGCCCTGCTAGCGAAGCTTCAGCGTACCCTTGTGCTCGAAGGGAATCGAACGCAGCACGCCGGAAGCGAGCGAGACCTTGCCGACGATGCGGTAGTCGATCGCGTCGGGGTGGACCTCCCCCTGCTGGGCGCGACTCGCGAACCGCAGCAGCGTGCCGGCCATGTTCGCCGTCACCATCATGTCGAACTCGGCCTCACCGCCGCCCGGCACGACGAAACTGCTGCCGGACATCCCACGGCCGAACTCCTCACCTCCGACCTCGATGGTGTATGTGAGGCCCTTGACGGCCAGCTCCCGGTCATTGGGGTTCTGGACCCGGACGCGGGCGCGCAACCGCTGCTCGAACAGGTCGCCCTTGACGAGTTCGACGCCGACGACCGAGAGCTTTGGCGGCTCGAGCTGCGGCGCGAACAGTGCGCAGCCCCCAAGCAATGCGACCGCGAGCGGCAGTGCCGACCGCGCGAGCGCGGCGCGAATGGTGCGGGAGGGCAGCGGCAGGATGCGCATGGCGGGTCTCCGTCGGGCTTGTCTCCGATGCTAGCAAAACGCGCTTAACGGGCGCTTTACGAGCGGCCGCAATCGCGGTTCTGCCGCGCAAACTGTCGCGCGATGGCGTCACCGAGAGCGTCGGCAGGCAGCCGCCAGCTCCAGTTGCCGTTGGTGGTGCCTGGCGTGTTGAAACGCGCCCATGAGCCGAGTCCGAGCAGGTCCTGCGCCGGCAGGACCGCGAGTTCGCTGACCGAAACCAGCGCCGCGCGCAGCAAGGCCGCGCCGAGTTCGGCGCCGCGCGCGCCGAAATAGCTTTCCACGCGGTGCAGGGTTTCCTGATCGAGCGACTGCAGCCAGCCCGCACAGGTGTCGTTGTCGTGCGTGCCCGTATAGCAGACCGAGAGTCGCGCGTGCATGTGCGGCAGGTGCGGGTTGCGCGCATTGCCGTCGAAGCCAAACTGGATCACGTGCATGCCGGGCAGCGCGAAGCGCCTGCGTAGCGCATCGACTTCGGGCGTGATCGCGCCGAGATCCTCCGCGACGAGTGGCAGCTGCGCACCGACGGCATCGAGATCGCGCGCCAGTGCATCGAGCAGTGCCGCACCGGGAGTCGGCCGCCAGCAGCCCTCGCGGGCGGTGGCTGCGCCCGCCGGCACGGCCCAGTGCGATTCGAGTCCGCGAAAATGATCGAGTCGCAGCAGATCGAAGCGTGCGAGCGCGCTGGCGACGCGCCGCCGCCAGAACGCAAAGCCGTCGCGTCGCATCCCGTCCCAGTCGTACAGCGGATTGCCCCAGAGCTGGCCGTCGGCGGCGAAGTAGTCGGGCGGTACGCCGGCCACCGCGCGTGGCGCGCCTTCAGGCCCGAGCTGAAATTGGGCGCGGTGCACCCAGGTCTCCACGGAATCCGGTGCGACGTACATTGGCAGGTCGCCAAACAGCCGCACGCCGCGGGCGCCGGCGTACTCGCGCAGGCGCGACCATTGGCGATCGAAGGCGAACTGCCGCGCAATGCACTGGGCGATCGATCGCGCGTGCTGCCGCCGCGCCATCGCGAGCGCTGCCGGTTCGCGATCGCGCAGCGCAACGGGCCAGCGCTGCCAGGGCAGGCCGCCGTGCGCCGCGCTCAGCGCCTCGTGCAGAGCCCAGTCCTCGAGCCAGACAGCGGCGCGGTCGCAGAACGCCTCGAACTCCGCGCCCTGCGGTTCCGGCATTTCGGCCAGGTCGAGCAGCGCCTCGTTGCCGGCATGATCGGAGCGAACCCAGTACGGCGATCCATCCGCGCCGGTCGGACCCACAGGCAGGATCTGCCAGACCGAGAATCCGGCAGCGGCCAGCCAGTCGATGAAATCGCGCGCGCGCTGTCCGAGGGCGCCGCGGCCATCGTTGCGATCGAGCGCCGACAGATGCAGCAGCACGCCCGACCGGCGCCGGTCGAGAGCCGCGCGCGGAACGGCCGTCGCCGCAGCGCCGCTCATGGCTGCGAGCGGCGCATCACGCCGCCGGCTTCCGCGGCTGGGCCGAAATCGCCGCTGCGCTCGCAGAGCGGCAGCGCGAGCGTGGCTGGTGGAGCGAGGCCGAGCAGCCGGTACAGCGTCGCAAGCTGGCGCCGGAACAGCTCGTCGAACTGGCGCACGGCGTCGGCCGGGTTGTAGTCGCCGAACCACCAGAACCAGTCCGAACTCTCGCAGAGTGCGAGCTGCCGCTCGGCCGCGCGGCGCGCCTTCTCACCGAGTCTTCCGGACGCGATGGTCGCGTCGAAGGCGAGCTTGGCCTCGCAGAGCAGGTCCCAGGCGGCGTTCTTGGCCGGATCGCCGATCCACGTCGACAGCGTGCCATGCACCCAGCTTCCCGCGGTCACGTGCGGCAGCGATTGGGCCGGCACGCCGCGCGCGCAGAAATCCGCCAGTGTCACGAGTTCGAGGCGCGCATCGGCGGCGAGCGCCGTGTACATCGCGCGCAGGAACCAGTAGCCGTTCTCGGGGTAGTACTCCCAGGCGTTCTCGCCATCGAGCGCGATCAGCACAAGCCGCTGCGCGAAACCGGCGGGGTCCTCGGCCAGCCAGCGATCGGCGAGCGCGCCGAGCTGGGAGACGAGGTGCGCCGCAGCGTGATCGCCATGCCAGCGCGCATACTCGAAGCCGATCGCGTCCGAGAGGTGATCCTGGCGGAAGAAGCAGCGCAGTGCGCCATCGGCGACGCGCCAGGGCCGGTCGTAGGCACGCGGATCGTCGGCGCGCGGGCCGAGGCTGGCTCTCAGGACGTTCGCGCTGGTCGCGGCCCAGCGGAAGCCTGCGGCATCGATCAGTGCCAGCGACCGCGTGCACACCGCCCCCTCGGCAGGCCAGCAGCCGACCGGAGCGAAGCCGAAGCGCTCGCGGAACACGCGGATCGCCTCGGTGACGTGCCACGCGGCCCTTTCGGCGCCACCGGGATAGGCGCGGTGGCGCGGCAGTTCGGCCGCAGGTTGCGTCCCACGCGCGCTATGGAGATCGAGCAGGAGCGGCAGGATCGGATGGGCGTAGGGCGTCACCGATAATTCGACACGACCGCTCGCGGCCAGCGCGCGGTAGCGCGGCAGAACGCCCGCTACGAGCTCGCCAATCATGCCGAGCAGCGTGCGGCGCTGCGCCCGACCGAAACCCTGTGCCGTGCGCTCGAGCGCGCCGACGCGCGGGTCGGCGCGCCGCACCGTCTCGCCAAGCCAGGCGAGGTGGTACCAGGTCGCCAGATCGCGTAGCAGCGCGTCGCTCGCCCACGCGATTCGCTCTGGCGTCGCCAGCTCCCGCGCGATCGCCGCAGCCGCCGCGAATGGCGGATGACGCGCGATCAGCCGCTCGTGGTTGGCCCGCACCAGCGCGCGCAGCAGCGCGAGGCGACGCTCGGGCTCGACCGGCAGCGGTTCGTCACCGAGGCAGGCGAGCACGGGGTCGCCGAGCGGCGCACCGTGCGACAGGTGTGCCGCGATCCGCGCCGCATAGTCGTCGATCTGCTCGAGCAGCACCGGCGTGAAATTGACGACCGCCCGCGCGGCCGGCAACTGCTCGAGATGGGCCGCCATATCGACGTAGTCCTTGATCGCGTGCAGATAGGTCCACGGCAGCACGTATTCGCCGGTCAGGGCGTCGCGATACTGCGGCTGGTGCATGTGCCAGAGAATCGCGACTGCGAGCCGCGGCTGCGCGCCATCGCTGGGCCGGTCGGCGCTCACGGCGTGCGCAGCATGTCGGCTGTGACGAGCGCGACGCCGCGCGCCGTCACGCTGAAGCGGGCACGATCGGCCGAGGCGTCGACGCCGATGCTCGTGCCGTCGGAGATCTCGCAGCCCTCGTCGATCACGGCATTGAGGATCGTGCAGCCCTTGCCGACGTGCACGTTCGGCAGTATCACAGCGCGCTCGATCCGCGAGCGCTCGTCGATGCGGACGTTCGAGAACAGCAGCGAGTTGCGCACGGTCGCGCCCGAGACGATGCAGCCACCCGAGACGACCGAGTTGATCGCCATGCCGCGGCGCCCATCCTCGTCGAGCACGAACTTCGCCGGCGGCTGCTGCAACTGATAGGTCCAGATGGGCCACTCCTCGTCGTAGATGTTGAGCTCGGGTTTGACGTGCACGAGTTCGAGGTTCGCCTCGTAGTAGGCGTCGATCGTGCCCACGTCGCGCCAGTAGTTCTGGGCGCGGGTCTTGACGTCCTGGAACGGGTAGGCGAACACCTGCAGCGCATCGATCGCCTTCGGGATGATGTTGCGGCCGAAGTCGTGCGCTGAGGCAGCATCGTCTGCATCTTCGAGCAGCAGCTTCTCGAGCAGCCTCGTGTTGAAGACGTAGATGCCCATCGACGCCAGTGCGATCCCTGGCCGGCCCGGCATCTCGTCGGGTTCCGCGGGTTTCTCAGTGAACTTCGTGATCCGGTTCCACTCGGTCGTGGTCATTACGCCAAAGGCGCGCGCTTCGGCCACCGGCACCTCGACGACGCCGACCGTGATGTCGGCGCCCTTCTCGACGTGATAGGCGATCATCGGACCGTAGTCCATTTTGTAGATGTGATCGCCGGCGAGCACGAGCACGTGCTTCGGGCGATGCGAGAGGATCAGCTCGAGGTTCTGGTAGACCGCATCGGCCGTGCCCCGATACCAGTGTTCGCCGATCTGCTGCTGCGCCGGCACGACCTCGACGAATTCGCCGAACTCGCCGCGAAGGTAATTCCAGCCGCGCTGCACATGCTGAATCAGCGACTGCGCCTTGTACTGCGTGAGCACCGAGATCTGGCGGATGCCCGAATTGACGCAGTTGGACAGCACGAAGTCGATGATGCGGAACTTACCGCCAAAAGGCGTGGCAGGCTTGCAGCGGTGCGCCGTGAGCCCGCCGAGCCGTTCGCCGCGCCCGCCCGCCATGATCACGGCGAGCGTGCCGCTGGTCAGACGACTCACGTAGCGCCCCGACGAGGCACGCGCCGGCTGTTTCGGGCTCACGATCCGCCTCCGCCTCCGCAGTCCATGAGAATATAACGCCCATGCAAGCCTGGCGTCCCGAGACGCGCGCCCGATTCGCCGAGGACCTGCGGCGCCTTGCAGAAGCTCGCCATCACGATCCGCACGCGGTGCTCGGCCGTCATGGCGCCGCCGACGACGCCCGGCTGCTGGCGCGAATACCCGGCGCGAGCCGCGTCGTCGCTGGCGAGCGGATCGAACTGTACCGGCTCGACGACTCGGACTGCTTCGGAGCCGAGGGCGCCTGCGACCTGCCCTGCCCCTATACGCTGCGCTGGTGGGACGGGCACGGGAACTCCTTCGGCCAGTTCGACCCCTACTCCTTCCCGCCACTGATCACGGACCAAGACCTGTGGCTGTTCGGCGCCGGCCGACACCAGGATGCGTGGCGTTTTCTCGGCGCGCACGTCCGTGACGTGCAGGGCGTCAGCGGCGTGCAATTCGCGGTCTGGGCACCGAATGCGGAGCGCGTCAGCGTCGTCGGGCCCTTCTGCCTCTGGGATGGCCGCCGCTACCCGATGCGCTCGCGCGGCGTCAGCGGCGTCTGGGAGCTGTTCGTGCCGGGCCTCGGCGCGGGCGAGCTCTACAAGTTCGAGATCCGTTCGCGGCTGAGCGGCGCGGTCCATCTGCGCAGCGATCCGTATGCACGCGCTGCCGAGCTGCGACCGGCGACGGCCTCGATTGTCACCGCGGCAACGTGCCGCCCATGGACCGACGCCGCCTGGCTCGAGCGCCGGCGCACGCTCGACTGGCTGCACGCCCCTTTCAGCATCTACGAGGTCCACCTCGGCTCGTGGCGGCGGCGCGCCGACGGTGGCTTCCGCAGCTACGTGGAGATCGCCGACGAGCTGATTCCCTACGTGCGCGACCTCGGCTTCACGCACGTCGAACTGCTGCCGATCGCCGAGCACCCTCTCGACGATTCGTGGGGCTACCAGGTGACGGGGCAGTTCGCGCCGACCTCGCGTTACGGACCGCCCGACGGGCTGCGCGAGTTCGTCGATCGCTGCCACGCGGCCGGTCTCGGCGTGCTGCTGGACTGGGTGCCGGGGCATTTTCCGCGCGACGCCCACGGGCTGGCACAGTTCGACGGTACCGCGCTGTACGAGTACCCGGATCCGCGCAAGGCCGCGCACGCGGACTGGGGCACGCTCGTGTTCAACTATGAGCGCCACGAGGTCCGATCCTTCCTGATCTCGAGCGCCTGCTACTGGCTCGAGGAGTTCCACTTCGACGGTCTGCGCGTCGACGCGGTGGCCTCGATGCTCTATCTCGACTACGGCCGGCGCGGCCAGGAGTTCGCGCGCAACCGCCACGGCGGCCGCGAGAACCTCGAGGCCATCGACTTCGTCCGCGAGCTCAATGCCGTCGTGCATGCGCGCTTTCCAGGCGCCGTCGTGATCGCCGAGGAATCCACCGACTGGCCGATGGTGAGCCGACCTGCGCACGACGGCGGCCTCGGCTTCTCGATGAAATGGAACATGGGCTGGATGCACGACACCCTGGCGTACTTCCGCGAGGACCCCGTACACCGCGCCTATCACCACGAACGGCTGACTTTCGGCATGATGTACGCCTTCAGCGAGAACTTCGTGCTGCCGCTCTCGCACGACGAGGTCGTGCATCTTAAGCGCGCACTGCTCGGCAAGATGCCCGGCGACCGCTGGCAGCAGTTCGCGAACCTGCGCCTTCTGCTTGCCTGGCAGTGGACGTTCCCGGGCAAGAAGCTGCTGTTCATGGGCGGCGAGTTCGGCCAGGACCGCGAGTGGGACTTCCGTGGCGAACTCTGCTGGCAGCAGCTCGCCGCCGACGATCATGCCGGCGTACATCGGCTGGTCGGCGACCTCAACCGCCTCTATCGCGAGGACCCGCGCCTGCACGAGCACGACTTCGAGCCGGCGGGTTTCCGCTGGCTGAGCTGCGACGACCGATGGCACTCGGTGCTCGTATTCGAGCGGCGCCGCACGCCGACGGAACCGGGTCTGATCGTCGCGCTGAACTTCACGCCCGTGCCCCGCTACGGCTATCGCGTTGGCGTGCCGCGCGTTGGCGTCTACCGAGAGTGCCTGAACACCGATGCAAGCCGCTACGGGGGCAGCAATATCGGCAATCTCGGCGCAGTCGAGAGCCGCCCCGAGCCGGTGCCCGCTTTCGCCCAGTCGCTCACTTTGACGCTCCCGCCCCTCGGCGCCGTGATCCTCGCGCCCGGCGGCTGAAGTGCGCCCACGGTGCGCGTCGGCTACCGCGGTCAGAGGCGTCGCAGCAAGCCGAGTTCGAGCGGGTGCGAGAGCAGTTCGTGCCAGGGATAGACGCGGATCTCGCCGCGGAACTGCCCACAGGTCGGCGCCGACGCGTCGAGCACGAACACCTCCGCGCCATCGGCCTCCGTCTCGCCAGTCGGCTGCAGCATCGCCCGCCACGCCCCGTCGCTGCGCCGCTCGCGCGAGGACGCCAGCGGCGGCAGTTCGCGCCGGCTCTCGGGAAGGTCGCGCTGCGCGACGAATTCGACCCGAACGTCGCTGGGCGTGAGTCCCGCGAGCTGCACCGCGATCCGCAGCCGTAGCGGTTCGGCGTGCGGCAGCGAACGGACCGCTGCACCCAGAGCCCGGACCTCGACGGCAGGCCAGGCGCGCCGCACCGAGTCTTTCCACGTGGCAAGGGTCCGCGCGCCGGCGCCCTCGTGCGCGGTGAGCCGGGCACCCTGTGCCGCCGCGGGCAGGTAAATGCCTCTTGCATAATCGGCGACCACGCGCCGCATGTTGAAGCGCGGAATCACCGACATCATCGCCCGCTTGCAGCGGCGCACCCACTCGCCGGAGTAGTCGCGGTCGCCGCGTTCGTAATAGAGCGGCACGACGTCTTCCTCGATCGTCTCGAGCAGCAGCTGCGACTCGATCTGGTCGCGCCGGTGGGGGTCGCTCACCTGCACGGGCGGGATGCCCCAGCCATTGTCCTCGGCGAAGCCTTCGGCCCACCAGCCGTCGAGCACCGAGAGGTTAAGCCTGCCGTTGATGGCCGCCTTGATGCCCGAAGTACCGCTGGCCTCGAGCGGCGCGACCGGATTGTTGAGCCAGACGTCGCAGCCCGACACCAGCCAGCGCGCGAGCTGGATGTCATAGTCCTCGATGAAGATCACGCGGCCGATCAGGTCCGGCGCCAGCATCGCCTGCTTGATCTCACGCAGCACGGCCTGGCCCGGCAGATCGGCCGGGTGCGCCTTGCCGGCGAACAGGAACACGACCGGGCGCGCCGCGTCGGTGACGAGCCGGGCGAGGCGTGCGCGGTCGCGCAGCAGCAGCGAGGCTCGCTTGTACGTCGCGAACCGGCGCGCGAAGCCGATCACCAGCACGTCGGGCCGCGCCGGATCGAGGAAGCGGGTGATGTGCCGCCACTGCACCGGGTTCTGGCCGGAACGCGCGAACTCGCGTCGCAGCCGCTCGGGAACGCTCGACAGCATGTCGGCCTTGACCGCCTGCGCCGCCGACCAGAAGGAGCGATCGGGCACGCCCTCGAGCACGCTCCAGAATGCCTCGTCGGACAGCCGCTCGCGCCAGTCGGGGCCTGTTACCTGATCGAAGAACTCGGCCCACTTCTGATGCAGGAAAGTCGGGACATGCACGCCATTGGTGATGTAGCCGACCGGGTTTTCCTGCGGCGCGACCTCCGGCCAGTGATCGGCGACGAGCTCGGACGAGACGATGCCGTGCAGGCGGCTGACACCATTGACATGCCGCGCGCCGCTCAGCGCCAGCCGCGTCATGTTGAACGAGTGCGGCGCGTTCGGTGCGCGTGCCAGCGACAGCAGCGTTTCGGCCGGGACGCCAATCTCCTGCAGATAGTCACCGATGTGCGCGAGCAGCAGATCGTGACCGAACGCGTCATGGCCCGCGGCCACCGGCGTGTGCGTCGTGAACGCGCACTGCGCGGCTACTGCTTCGAGCGCCGCGGCCGTATCGAGCCCCCGCTCGCGCTGCTCGCGAAGCAGTTCCAGCGTCAGGAAGGCCGCATGGCCCTCGTTCATGTGCCAGACGGCCGGGGCGAGCCCCATGGCCCGCAGCGCGCGCACGCCGCCGATTCCGAGCACCATCTCCTGCCGCAGCCGGGCCGCCTCGTCGCCGCCGTAGAGCCGGTGCGTGATGTCGCGGTCGGCCGGCGAGTTCTCGGGCATGTTGGTATCGAGCAGCACGACGCGGATGCGGCCGACGCGCGCGATCCAGAGGCGCGCATGCACGACACGCCCCGCGATCGGCAGGCGCACCGCGAGCCAGTCGCCCTGCGCGCCGCGGGCCGGCTCGATCGGCAGGTCACGCGGATCGAGCTCGAGATAGGAAGCGTGCTGGGCGCCGTCGGCATCGACGGTCTGGTTGAAGTACCCCTGCCCGTACAGCAGGCCAACCGCGATGAAGTTCAGCCGCTCGTCACTTGCCGCCTTGCAGTGATCGCCCGCCAGCACACCGAGGCCGCCCGAATACATCGGCAGGCTCTGATTGAAGCCATACTCGGCGCAGAAGTATGCGACCAGCGGCGTGTTCTCGAGCGCCGGCGCCTGCAGGTAGGCATCGAATGCGCCGAGCACGGCGCGGTAGCGCG
>CAZAWM010000010.1:0-26976 GCA_964488605.1 uncultured Steroidobacteraceae bacterium
CGGCGAACAACTGCAGGATGCGGCGAAGGTCGGCAGCGGCGGCGGTTAGCCGCAGGCCGTTGCGCCGTGCACCGGTGGGACTCGCGGCGTTCCGCGGCGACGGCCCTGGGCGGTCAAGGGTCGCGGGCGAGCGCGGCAGGGCGGCGCGCTTTGCGCTAAGGTGACGCCACGATGAGCCAGATTCGCCCCGGGGCGCGGCGCCGGCTCGCGCTTGCAGCCTCGATCGCAGTCCTTGTCGCCGCCTGCGCTCAAGGTCCGCGCCCGGCCGGCGCCGACCGGGCCCGCGGACCCGTGCCTGCCGCGGCGCGCGAAGCCGCGCCCGCGCGCGGCTGGACGGCCGGCGCGATGGTGGCGGCCGCGAATCCGCTCGCAGTCGAGGCGGGTCTCGAGATCCTGCGCTCCGGTGGTTCCGCCGTCGACGCCGCGATCGCGGTGCAGGCCGTGCTGGGTCTCGTCGAGCCGCAGTCATCGGGTATCGGTGGCGGTGCGTTCATGCTGTACTTCGACGCTGCGACCGGCGACGTCGTCAGCTACGACGGCCGCGAAGTCGCGCCGGCCGGCGCGACGCCGGAGCTGTTCCTCGACAGCGAGGGTAAGCCACTGCCGTTCTGGGATGCCGTGCAGAGCGGCCGTTCCGTCGGAGTACCGGGCGTCGTCGCAATGCTCGAACTGGCCCATCGCGAGCAGGGGCGTCTGCCGTGGTCGAAGTCCTGGCAGCCGGCGATCCGGCTTGCGCGCGAGGGATTCGCGGTGCCGCCACGCCTCGCCGCCATGCTGCAGATGGGCGCTGGCAGGCTGGCGCCCGACGCGGTGCGCTATTTCAGACGAGCAGACGGCGCGGGTCTCGTCGGTCTCGGCGATCGCATCAGCAATCCCGAATATGCGCGCACGCTCGAGCGCATCGCCGCGCACGGTGGCCGCGGCTTCTACGAGGGGCCGGTCGCCGAGGCGATCGTCGCAGCCGCGCGGCGCGAGCCGCTGCCGGGGACGCTCTCGCTCGATGACCTGCGCGAGTACCGCGCGATTCGGCAGGAGCCGCTCTGCCGCGGCTATCGGATCTACCTCGTCTGCGGCATGCGGCCGCCGTCTTCGGGCGGTGTCGCGGTGCTAGCGGTACTGGGCATCCTGGAGAATCGGACCTCGCAGCGTCCCGAGGTGCCCGAGGTCGATCGCTGGCACGAGTTCATCGAGGCCCAGCGCCTCGCCTATGCGGACCGCGACCTCTACGTTGCCGACGACCGCTTCGTCGGCGTTCCGCTCGAAGGACTGCTAGATCGCGACTACTTGCGCTCGCGCGCCGCGCTGATCGACCCGCAGCTCGCCATGCTGCGCGTCGAAGCGGGGCGGCCGCCGGGTGCTCCGACTCGTGGGGTCGATGCGAGCGGCGGGACGACCGGGACGAGCCACTTCGTGATCGTCGATGCGCATGGCGACGTTGTCTCGATGACGACGACCGTGGAGTCGGTGTTCGGATCGCAACGCATCGCGGGCGGGTTCTTTCTGAACAACCAGCTCACTGATTTCTCGTTTCGCGTGGTCGACGAGGCAGGTCGCCCGATCGCCAATGCCCCCGCGCCGCGCAAGAAGCCCCGCTCGTCGATGTCGCCGACGCTGGTGTTCGAGAACGGCGGCTTCCGCCTCGCGGTCGGCTCGCCCGGCGGCAATGCGATCATCGCCTACGTCGCCAAGGCGCTCGTCGGCACGCTCGACTGGGGGCTGACGCCACAGCAGGCCATCGAGTTGCCGAACGTGATCGCACGTGGTTCGGCGATCGTAGAGCCCGGCAAGATGAGCCCCGAGCTCGTGGCGGCGCTGCGCGCGCGCGGGCATGAGATGCGCCAAGCGCGTGGCGCCGAGGGCTCCGGACTGCACGCGATCATGCTGGCCGCAGACGGTCGTCTGCTCGGAGCCGCCGATCCGCGCCGCGACGGCGTCGCTCGCGCGCTGCGGTAATGCGTGCTTCCGATTCCAGAGTCGTCTACACTCGCCCGGCCCGGTGCCGCATAGTGCGGCGCAGCATCACTGAATGGTAAGGGCGGATGACCGAGACGATTCCGAGCCGTAAGGCTCTGCTGAACACCTTCGAAAGAGCCGGTCTCGCGAGACCGTTGGCCATTCTGCTGCTCGACGTCGCCGTGTTCGGCGGCGGGCTTGCGCTCGTGCTGTTCGGCAGCCTGTGGCTCAAGATCATCGGCAGCGTGCTGGTCACGGCCGGCATCGTGCGACTATTCCTGATCGGTCACGACGCCTGCCACGGCAGCTTCTTCCGCATTGCCGCGCTCAATCGCATCTTCGGCCGCATCGCCTTCCTACCGTCGCTGACCGCTTTCAGCCTTTGGGACGTCGGTCACAACGTCGCGCATCATGGCTTCAACAACCTCAAGGGTCGCGATCAGGTCTGGGCGCCGTTCTCCAAGGAAGAGTTCGACAGCCTGCCCGCCTATCGACGCGTGCTAGAACGCATCTACCGTTCGGGCGTAGGCTGGGGCCTCTATTATTTCCTAGAACTCTGGTGGAAAAAGCTCTATTTCGCGACGAGGAAGCAGATCGGCTCGAGGCGCCGAGAGTACCAGCTCGACAGTCTGCTAGTGACGGCGAGTCTGGCTGGCTGGATCGCGCTGGTCGCCGGGGTTGCCCATGAAACCGGGCAGAGCGTCTGGCTGCTCACGATACTCGGTATCGTGGTCCCGTTCGCGCTCTGGAACGTCATCATGGGCTTCGTGGTGTTCGTGCACCACACGCATCCGAAGATCGCGTGGTTCGCGAAGCGCCAGGAATGGCAGCGCTGTCGCGCATATCTGACTGCCACGGTGCAGGTCCGCCTGCCTCTCGGCCTCGACCGGCTACTGCACAACATCATGGAGCACAACGCGCATCACGTGAATCCGCGCATCCCGATGTTCGCGCTGCGGCGCGCGCAGGCGGCGCTGCGCGAGCGATTCGCGACCGAAGTGCACGCCTACCGGCTCGGCTGGCGGTCCTACGTCGATTGCGTTCGCCGCTGCAAGCTATACGACTATGCCAATCACGCCTGGCTCGATTTCCGCGGCCGGGTGACCGCGCGCGTGCAACTCATGCCGGCGGCGCCGCCGGCATCGCCGGCCGCGGCCGCAGCATGAGCGCCTCGCCGACGCGCAGTCGTCGGCCGGCGCCGGAGACGATCACCGCGTTCTGGCCGAAGGTCACGCCGCGAAGGTCGCGATCGAAGCGGTAACCGCGTAGCACCGGGAGCGGATTCGCGCCCGGTACGCCGGTCAGCGGATCGACGGCCGTCGTCGAGCAGCGCGTGCAGGGCTTGACGAGCCGCAGCGTCCAGCCGTCGCCGACGACCTCGGCCGTCGTGTCCTCAGCATAGGCCGGCGGCCCGTCAATCACGATGTTGGGCCGGAAACGCTCCATCGACAGCGGCTGACCTTCCGGCATCCGGCGCTGCAGGTCGGCGAGCGACGCCGCATTGCAGACGAGCAGCGGGAAGGCGTCGGGAAAGTCGACCGGGGCCGGCACCGTGCCGCGCCAGCGTATGTCCGGTTCGCGGCGCATGGAGGCCGCCGCGCGGACGATGGCCGCTTCCGTCCCGAGCACCGCGCTGATCCAGGCCGCGGACCTGGCGCCGCAGTCGATGGCGGCAACCTCGTCGTTCCAGATCCTTACGGTCCGGGCCGGCAAGCCGTCGCCCGGCTGCGCGAGAGGCAGCTCGAGTGGAGCGGCGCCCGGCGCCGTCAGCTCCACCGTCGCCGTGCGCAGCGCCGTGCGCACAATCGCCAGCCGGGGATGCGTACGTTGCGTCAGGAACCGACCCGCGGCATCGACGATCATCCAGTGTCGGTCGTACTCGAGCCCGCGTGCGCCGAGCGTCGCGGATTCGACTGCGATCCCCGCGCAGGACTTGACGGGATAGACATGCAGGGAAAGCAGGCGGGCGTCCACGGCCATCGGCCAAGTGTACGCGCGATGGAGCCGGAGGCGGGCGCGGGCTAAGCTTGCCTGCATGACTGTGTTTCAGCGCTACGTGGGCCGCGAGGTCCTGATCGCGGTCGGCGGCGTCACGGGGGTGCTGCTCGCGATCCTGCTCACGAACCAGCTCGTCGCCGTGCTGCGCCGGGCCGCCGAGGGACAGGTTCCGACCTCGGTCGTCACCGAACTGCTCTGGCTCGGGGCCGCCCGCAACGTCACCGTGATCTTGCCCGTCGGGCTGCTGCTCGGCGTCGTCATCGCGCTCGGTCGCCTCTATCACGACAGCGAAATGACCGCGGCACGCGCCTGCGGGGTCGGCGACAGAGCGGTCTTTTTGCCGGTGCTCGTGCTCGGCCTGGTGCTGGCTGCACTGGCCGGCTGGCTGTCCAACGTCGCGGCGCCGCAGGCCGCACAACGCGTGTTCGAGATCCGCGCCGAAGCGGACCGTACCGCTGCGGTGCGCGGACTCGCGCCCGGACGGTTCCGTAACCTCGGTGGCCACACGACGCTCTACTTCGAGGACAGCGGTGCTGACGGCACGCTGCGTCGGGTGTTCATCCACCAGATTGACCCGGTGAGCGGGCGGATTGCCGTCACCACCGCCGATTCGGCGACCTACCGTCCGGCCGCCGATGGGCTGACCTGGGTCGTGACGCTGCAGAACGGGCGGCGGCGCGAGGGCGTACCCGGCGAAGCGCGGTGGCGCACGCTCGAGTTCGCCGAGCAGCGCATTCCAGTCCGGCTCGGCAGCACCCCGACGCCGCAGCAACGCGTCGACAGCATGCCGACGCTGGCGCTCGCGCGGGCGAGCGAGCCGCGCGAGGCGGCCGAGTTTCACTGGCGTCTCGCGATGCCGATCATGGTGCTGTTGTTCGCGGTTCTGAGCGTGCCGCTGTCGCGGCTCGCGCCGCGCCAGGGTCGCTACGCTCGCGTGCCGTGGGCCCTGCTCGTGTACTTCATCTACGTCAATCTGCTGACCGCCGGACAGACCTGGCTCGAGCGTGGCGTGATCCCGAGCTGGAGCGGTCTGTGGTGGGCGCATGGGCTCGTCGCGGCGCTCTGCATCATGCTGCTCTGGCAGTCCCTGCGGCTCGCGCTGCCGGGGGCGCGCTCCAGTCCGGGAATGGCCTGAACATCGCCAGCAGTGCCGCTGCGACGGCCAGCAGCGCGACCAGCAGCCAAAAGCACCGCGTCATAGCCGCCCGCCTGCGCGACTCCGTGGGCCGTCAGCACCGGGCCTATGCCTCCGCCGAGCGAGTACACCGCGTAGTAGGTGCCGTAGATGCGGCTGTACGGGCGCAGCCCGAAGTAACGGCTGGTCAGGTAGGCGATCACGTCGACCTCGGCACCAGCAGCGAGGCCGAGCCCGGCAGCAGCCACTACGACCGAGCCGAAGAACGGTCGCGTACCCACCTCGGGACTATAGCGGCCTCGCGCTCCGCGACAATCGGTTCGGGCCTGGGGTCGGAGGTGCAGTGATGAGCAATGGCGAACTGTCGAGGCGGGCACTGCTCGCCGCGGCGATGGCCGGTGGTGTCGCCGCCGCCGCGCCGGACGGCAATGCGGCGCCCGCCGCTTCCCCAGGGCCGCTGCGGTTCGCGGGGCGCGTCGCGCTCGTGACCGGCGCGACATCGGGTATGGGTGCCGTGACGGCTCAGGCGCTGGCCGCAGCCGGTGCGAGTGTCGTCTTCTGCGGCCGTCGTTCGCGCGAGGGAGCGGCGGTCGAGCGCCGGATTCGCGAGGCGGGCGGCGATGCGCTGTACGTCCAGACCGACGTGACGGACGAAGCCCAGGTCAGGCGCCTCGTCGAAACGGTCGATCAGCGCCATGGACGTCTCGACTTTGCCTTCAACAATGTCGGAACGTCGGACGGCACCGGGCCGCTACACGAGATATCGGTCGCCGATTTCGATCTGGTGATGAACACCAATCTGCGCGGCAACTTCCTCCAGCTCAAGTACGAAATCCCGCTGATGCTGCGTCACCGCGCTGGCGTCATTGTCGGCAACAGTTCCATCGCCGGATTGCGCTATCTGCGCGACAAGCCGCACTACTCGGGTGCCAAGCACGGCGTCAACGGCCTGTACTGCGCCGCCGCGCTCGCTTACGCGCCGCTCGGCATCCGGATCAACGTGATCTGTCCGGGCCTGATCAAGACGGAGAAGGCGATGCGCGTACTCGGCGGCGACGAGCACAAACTCGATGCGCGCATCCCGATGGGCCACATCGGCCAGTCGGCCGACGTCGCCGGCGCCGTGCTGTGGCTGTTCTCCGACGAGGCCCGCTACGTCACGGGCGCGGTGCTGCCCATCGACGGCGGCCAGTCCGTCGTGTAGCGTTCGCGTCCCGCAGCCCTGGCACGCGCGGAGAGATGGTCGCGCTCGCCTGAGCGGCCAAATCGGCGGTGGAGCTCAGCGACTCACGGTGCGTGCGGATTGATCGGGTGCGCAACCGGCGCCAGGGATTTGAAGAAGCAACGGGTGCCGTCCGGGAGCTGGATACCGGCGAAGCGGTCGATCTCGCGTTCGCCGCGCGTCACGAACGCGATCCTGTCCGTGTAGCGCAGACCCATACAGGGCGAGAACAGCACGGCGCGATACCGACGCCCGCTGTTCGTCGTGATGACGATCTCGGTGTCGGAGACGGCGCGCCAGTCGTCGATGCGGTGTGCCTGCAGCACGCTGCCGTCGGCCCGGGCCTCACTGGGGCCCAGGGCGGCGACGAGCGCCGTGGCCACTAGCGCCGCAATCGGCTTGTGCATCGGCATCATTGCTGCCACGTCCATGAGACCCGACTCGCGGCGGCGAGTTCAGCGGCCCGTGGCCGCCGGTCGCCGCGCCGGCGGGCGGTTCGCGAAGGCGCGCTTGGCGGCGAGGATGCCCTCGTACAGGCGCTGGCTCTCGCCGCCGGTGATCCTGACCAGTTCCGTCTGCGAGCCGTTCAGCGCGCGAACCCACTGCGCCCGCTGCTCCGGCGTCAGCCGATATACCTTGAAGCCAAGCTTCGCCGCCTCGCGCAGATCGGCCGCGATCTCGGCGCGCGTCGCCTCGCGAATCCACTGCGTCGTCGGAAAGGAATCGCGCAGGATCCTACGCAGCTCCGGGGCGAGTCGGTCCCACCAGCGCTTGTCGGCGACGATGACCGACAGCGCGAGTCCGTGGCCTGTCAGGGTCAGGTGCGGCGCCTCGGCGGCCGTGCCCGTGCGCGCGTAGAGCGTGACGCCGTTCTCGCCGGCCTCGACCAGACCGGTCTGCAGTGCCGGTAGCAGGTCGGCGAAGCTCACCGGGATGAGGTCGGCGCCAATCGCACGCCCGAACAGCTCCGAAGCCTTGCCGGCCGAGACGCGGAAGCGTACGCCGCGTGCGTCCGCGGGCACGAGCAATGGCTTCTTGCGGCTCCAGAGCTGCTGGAAGCCGAGGTCGTAGAAGGTGATGAGCTCCAGGCCGCGGCGCGCGAACAGCTTGCGGAATTCGACGTCAAGGTAGTTGTCGAAAACGTAGTCGGTCTCGGCCTCGTTCTCGAACAGGTAGGGCGCGTAGAGGATGGCGATCTCGGGCACGATCGTCGAGGCAATGAGCGCCGAGAGGTTCGCATACTGCACACGGCCCCGACGCAGGCCCGAGACGATCTGCTCCTCGGCACCGAGTTCGCCGCGTACGAGCATCCTCATGCGGATCGTGCCGCGGCTCGCGCTCTCGGCCGCGCGCTGGAAGTCCAGCCACTGCCGTTCTCCGGCCGTGCCGCGGAACGACGTGCCACCGACCACGACCTCGAGGGGTCGCGAGTCGGCCCGCGATGGGGGAGAGGCGACCGCCCAGAATAGCAAGGCGACTGTCAGCGCCCATCCCGTCGGCGTCCACCTCGTCATCATTGATTGTCCTCTGGCCGCTTCGCGCGGACAGTATAGGCATCGCTGCCGCGGCCCGCATTGGGCCGGATCCGGTGGCAGGCGAGCGCACGGTCAGGCGCGCGCGGCCGCGGATTGTGGAAACATTTGCCGATTGTCAGCGCCGCAGTGTCACCCGCAACGGAGTGCCCCGATGAGTATCGAGATCGTCAGTTTCGAGCCGCTGCCCACGGCGGAGTTCAGCGAGCCGGCGCCGGACAGGCTACTCGCCGGTCGTCCGCGCCAGGAGATTCGTAACGTCTACGCGGATCCCGAGCGGCGCTTCTTCGTCGGGCATTGGCGAGCGACGCCCGGCAAGTGGCGTGTCGCCTACACCGAGCACGAGTTCTGCCACCTGCTCGCGGGGCGAGTCCGGATCGTCTCGACGGACGGCATGATGCGCGAGTTCGGCCCTGGGGAGAGCTTCGTGGTGCCAGCCGGATTCAAGGGCACCTGGGAGGTTATCGAAACCGCCACCAAGCTCTATGCGATCTACGAGAGCGCATAGAGCCGGTGGCGAATGCGCGAGCGGCTTACTTGCCCCAAGGCAGCTTGGTGCCCAGCGACAGGATCACGGTGCCCTTGCTCGAGAACGGACCGTCGTTACGGCCGAAGTCGCCCGGGGCGTAGTCGCTGCCGTCGACCCACTTCAGCGACACGTCGAGATTGCCGAAGCTTCGGCTGACGCCGATCGAGTAGTCGAAATACTCGCCGCCGGCGAGCTTCCAGTAGTCGCCGAAGCTGTAGCCTGCATGGAGGTCAAGCGAGAATTCCGCCGGCAAAGCGAACGTATAGTTCGCTTCGGCGTACCAGGCCGTTTCATCGGAGTTCACGAAGTCCGGCGAGAACCAGATCTTCGCCGAGAAATCCTTGTAGCCGATGCCGGTCGACAGCTCGAGGTAGTCGACGTCGTCGCCATCGCCCTGGTAGAGGTAGTACACCCCGCCGACATTCCAGCTCAGATCGTCGCCGAGCGACAGTTCGTAGCCGGCATAGAGGTCGAACTCGACGTCCGCATCGGTGCCGGGTCCGAAATCGACCGTGCTGGCCCAGATCCCTGCCGACAGGCCCGACTCGCTGGCCCAGTCGATGCTGCCCTGCAGCGCCGGATCGCCCTTGGACTGCGACTGGCCACGAAAATCGTAATCCGAGACTGCCGTGATCGTGCCGGTGACCTCGGCATGCGCGAAACTGGCCGCCGCGGCGAGTACCGGCAGCGCGAGAACGGACTTGTGCAATGTCATCGTTGGAGACCCTCGGTGTTGAGTGGAGTTCGGGATCCGTGCCTATCAGAGGCGCTGGCGCGATTTTCCTAAGCAAGCGGCATGCCATCCGCGAAGCCTCAACCGGGCCTCGCGGCATCACCTGTCGCCGCCGGCTGCACCAGCACTGTGCGGCCGTGAGGCCCTCGTGCCGGCGACTGGTGCGGCCCGCGCGACAGGCGGCGACCCCGTCCGGCTGCGATTGTGGTGGAACCGCAACCACGGGAGCAACTAGTCTAGCAGAGGCGCCCCGGAGCCGCGCCGGCTCCGTCAGACCCTGCCAATGACGTCGCCCAGCACACCGTAGAGCTCGTCGATCTGCGACTTTTCGATGATCAGCGGCGGCGACAGTGCGATCGTGTCGCCGGTGCTGCGCACCAGCACGCCGCGCTCGAAGCAGCGCAGGTAGACGTCGAAAGCGCGCGCGCCTGGCGCACCGTCGCGCGGTTCGAACTCGACGCCGAGGATCAGCCCGTAGTTGCGCACGTCGATGACGGCGGGCAGGCCGCGCAGGCTATGCGCGGCGTCCTCCCAGTACGGCGCGAGCGTGCGGGCCCGCTCGAGCAGCCCTTCGCGCTCGTAGATACCGAGCGTCGCGAGCCCGGCCGCGCAGGCGAGCGGGTGGGCCGAATACGTGTAACCGTGGAAGAGCTCGATCGCGCCGGGTGGTCCCTGCATGAAGGCGTCGTGGATCGCCTGCTTCGCGAGCACCGCGCCCATCGGCACGACACCATTCGTGAGCCCCTTGGCGCAGGTGATCAGGTCGGGCACTACGCCAAACTGCTGCGCGGCGAACGGCGCCCCGGTCCGGCCGAAGCCCGTGATGACCTCGTCGAAGATCAGCAGACTGCCGTGCCGGTCGCAGATGGCGCGCAGGCGCTCGAGATAGCCCTTGGGCGGGATCAGCACACCGGTCGAACCCGCGATCGGCTCGACGATCACTGCCGCGATGGTCGAGGCGTCATGCAGCGCCACGAGGCGCTCGAGTGCGTCGGCGAACTCGGCGCCATGCTCGGGCTGACCGCGCGAGAAGGCATTGCGCGCCAGGTCATGCGTGTGCGGCAGATGATCGACGCCGGGGAGCATCGACGCGGACCACATCTTCCGGTTCGCGACGATGCCGCCGACCGAGATGCCACCGAAGCCGACGCCGTGGTAGCCGCGTTCGCGGCCGATGACGCGCGTGCGTGCCGCATCGCCGCGTACGCGGTGATAGGCCAGCGCGATCTTGAGCGCTGTGTCGACCGATTCGGAGCCCGAGTTCGTGAAGAACACGCGGTTGAGGCCCGCCGGCGCAATCGCGACGAGTCTCTCGGCGAGTTCGAAAGCCGCCGGATGTCCCATCTGGAACGGCGGTGCGTAATCCATGATCTCGACCTGGCGTGAGACCGCTGCCGTGATCTCCGGCCGCGAGTGCCCGGCGTTGACGCACCAGAGTCCGGCCACGCCATCGAGGATGCGGCGACCGTCCGGCGTCCAGTAGTGCATCCCGGCGGCGCGCGCGAGCAGGCGCGGCGACTGCTTGAACTGTCGGTTCGCCGTGAACGGCATCCAGTAGGCAGCGAGCGAGGCAGCCATCTTCAGCTCCGATCGTCTCCTGACCGGATGATAAGGAAAGTTGACATTACGGGCCATGTTGGCCCGAAAATCAGTCGGGATGTTTAATATCCTCAACGCAGGAGGCAATCGAGCAGGCCATGTCCATCGACATCGGTGCCAGGCTGCGCAGCGTGCGCACGGCCTATGGACTGTCGCAGCGCGAGCTGGCGCGCCGCGCTGGCGTCACGAACGGGCTGATCTCGCTGATCGAGCAGAATCGCGTCAGCCCGTCCGTCAGCTCGCTCAAGAAGGTCCTCGACGGCATTCCGATCTCGCTGGCTGACTTCTTCACGCACGATCCGGAGGCCACGCCCCAGATGTTCTTCGCGGCCGAGGAACTGGTCGAGATCGGCACGCCCGAGGTCTCGCTGAAGCTGCTGGCGGCCGAGCGCCCGGGCCGTCAGCTCACGATCCTGCACGAGCGCTACGAACCCGGCGCCGGCACCGGCGACGAGATGATCGCGCACCGCGGCGAGGAGGGTGGCATCGTACTGCGCGGTCGCGTCGAAGTGACGGTCGGCGGCACAGCGCGCGTGCTCGGACCGGGCGAGGCCTATTACTTCTCGAGCAGCCTGCCGCACCGTTTCCGCAACGTCGGGCGCGAGCCCTGTGAGATCATCAGCGCGAGCACACCACCGACCTTCTGACCCATGACTCAGACCCCGGATGTCGCCACCTGGCGCGAGCGTGCGGACCGACTGGAGTTCCATACCCAGGCGCTGATCGGCGGGCGCGCCGTCCCGGCGCTCAGCGGCCAGACCTTCGACAACATCAATCCGGCCGACGGCTCGCTGCTGTGCCGCGTCGCCGCCTGTGACGTCGCCGACGTCGATACCGCGGTCGCGAGCGCGCGCGCCGCGTTCGACCAGGGCGTCTGGTCGCGGATGCCGCCTGCGAAGCGCAAGCGGACGCTGCTGCAGTTCGCCGAACTGCTGCTCCGGCACCGCGAGGAGCTCGCGTTGCTCGAGACGCTCGACGTCGGCAAGCCGATTCGCGACAGCCTCGCCGTCGACGTGCCGAGCTCGGCGCGCTGCATCCAGTGGTACGCCGAGGCGATCGACAAGATCTACGACGAGGTCGCGCCGACCGCGCACGATGCGCTGGCGACGATCACGCGCGAACCGATAGGCGTCGTCGGCGCGATAGTGCCCTGGAACTTCCCGCTGCTGATGGCGGCCTGGAAGATCGGTCCAGTGCTCGCGGCCGGCAACTCACTGGTGCTGAAGCCCTCGGAGAAGTCGCCGCTGACGGCGATCCGCGCCGCCGAACTCGCGCTCGAGGCCGGCGTTCCCGAAGGCGTCTTCAACGTCGTGCCAGGCTACGGCCACACGGCCGGCAAGGCGCTCGCGTCGCATATGGATGTCGATGCGATCGCGTTCACCGGCTCGACCGCTACCGGCAAGCTCGTCATGCAGATGGCGGCGCAGTCGAACATGAAGCGCGTCTCGCTCGAGCTCGGCGGCAAGTCGCCCAACATCGTGATGGCCGACTGGGACGACCTCGACAAGGCGGCGACCGCGGCGGCCTACGCGATCTTCTTCAACCAGGGCGAGATGTGCTCGGCGGGCTCGCGGCTCGTCGTGCACGAGAGCCTGCGCGATCCTATGCTCGAGCGCGTGCGGGCGATCGGCCAGAAGATGCAGCCTGGCGATCCACTCGACCCGTCGACGCGGCTCGGCGCCATCGTCGACGAGCTGCAGCTCAGGCGCGTGCTCGGGTACATCGCCTCGGGGCGCGTCGAAGGCGCCCACGTGTACATGGGTGGCCGCCGCGTGCGCGAGGAGAGCGGCGGCTACTTCGTCGAGCCGACCATCTTCGCCGACGCCAGACCCGCAATGCGGATCGCGCGCGAGGAGATCTTCGGGCCCGTGCTCACCACGCTCACGTTTCGCACGGCCGCGGAAGCGGTGCAGATCGCCAATGGCGTCGACTACGGGCTCGCCGCCGCGGTCTGGACGCGCGATCTGCGCACCGCGCACCGTGTTGCTCGGCAGTTGCGCGCCGGCACCGTGTATGTCAACTGCTATGACGCCGACGACATCACGGTGCCATTCGGTGGCTTCAAGCAGTCGGGCATCGGGCGCGACAAGTCCCTGCATGCCTTCGACAAGTACACCGAGCTCAAGACGACATGGGTCGATCTGTCCTGAGGCGCCCATCGCATCCCACCGCACCATGAGCGGTTCGCTGGCCAGTGGCCCGGTCGCCTTCGTCGACGTCGAAACGACCGGCGGCCATCCGGCTTATCACCGCGTCATCGAGGTGGCCATCGTCGCCGCGCGCAACGGCGTGCTCGAGTGGCGCTGGAGCCAGCTCGTCAATCCCGGCGCGCGCATTCCGCCGTCGATCGAGGCGCTGACCGGTATCAGCAATGCGACGGTCGCCGACGCGCCACCGTTCGAGCAGATCGCGGACGAGCTGCTCGAGCGCCTCCACGGGCGGCTGTTCGTCGCGCACAACGCACGCTTCGACTACGGCTTCCTGCGCGGCGAGCTGCGCCGAGCCGGTCATCGCTGGCAGTCGCCGATTGCGTGCACGGTCAGGCTCTCGCGGCGGCTGGATCCGGCGCTGCCGCGGCACAACCTCGACACGCTGTTCGCGTACCATGGCATCGAGTGCGCGACGCGCCACCGCGCGCTGCCGGACGCCGAGGCGCTGCACCAGATCTGGAGCCGCTGGCTCGCGACGCAGCCGGCCGCCGAGTTCGAGGCCGCGATCGCGGCTGTCTCGCAGCGGCCGTTGCTGCCGCCGCAGCTGCCGGACGATCTGGCCGACGATCTGCCCGAGGCCCCGGGCGTCTACCGCTTCTACGGGGCGTCCGCGGCCGGCGGCGGCGAATCGCTGATTTACGTCGGCAAGGCCAACAACCTACGTGAACGCGTGCTGTCGCACTTCGCCGGCGCGCAGCGCGACGCAAAATCGCGCCGGCTCAGCGAGCAGACTCGGCGCGTCGAGTGGACCGAGACCGCCGGCGAACTCGGCGCGCTGCTGCTCGAGGCGCGCCTCGTCCGCGAACTGAAACCGGTCTACAACCGTCGGCTGCGCGGAGCCGGCGAAGCATGGAGCTGGATCGTCCCGGATGGCGGTGCGGCGCCCCGGCTCGTCGATCTCGGCGCCGAGGGTCTCGGCGACACCGATGCCTTCGGCCTCTACCGTACCGAGCGCGCGGCGCGCACGGCGCTAACCCGGCTCGTGCGCGACCGGAAGCTCTGCCTCAAGGCGCTCGGGCTCGAATCCGGCAGAGGTTCCTGCTTCGGTTACCAGATCGGCCGCTGCGCCGGTGCCTGCGTCGGCCTCGAGCCGCTGGCGCGGCACGGCCTTCGGCTCAAGCTCGCGCTCGCGCCACTTAAGCTGCGCGCGTGGCCCTATGGGGGTCCGGTCGGCGTGCACGAGAGCACCGGCTTCGGCCTGACTCAGATACACGTGATCGATCGCTGGCAGTATCTCGGCAGCGTGCGCGAGAGTGAGCCGTTCGAGCCAGCCTTCGAGAGCGACGGGCGGTTCGATGCCGACGCTTACCGCATCCTCGTCAAGCACCTTACCCCGGCCGCCCTCGACGTGCGTCCACTTGCGGGCGCGCTCGGACGGCACGGCGAAAGCGAATGAACGGCCCGACGCTGCAGTGCCTTGCGAGCGCGCCTCGTGGTTTCGGCGATCTGCTGGCCAGCGAGCTGGCCGGCTGCGGCGCTACCGACGTCCGCGAGCGCGGCCAGCAGGTCTGCTTTACGGGTTCGCTCGAGGTCGCCTACCGCGCCTGCCTCGAGTCGCGGGTCGCGAGCCGCATCTATGTCGAGATCGCGAGGTTCGATGCGCCCGACGAGGCCGGCGTGTACGCGGCGCTGCGCGAAGTCGACTGGGCGGCGCACGTCGATCCGGCCGTCACCCTGGCCTGTGACTGGAGTGGCCGCCATCCGGCGATCCGTCACACGCATTTCGGCGCGCTGCGGCTCAAGGACGCCATCTGCGATGCGCTACGCGAGAGCAGCGGCGCGCGTCCGGACGTCTCGACGGAGCGGCCGGGTGTACGGATCCATGCGCACGCGCGCGAAACAGGGGTGACGGTATCGATCGACCTCGCAGGCGAGGGACTTCATCGCCGTGGTTACCGCTCCGAGGCGGGCGTTGCACCATTGCGCGAGAACGTTGCCGCGGGCGTGCTGTTGCGCGCCGGCTGGCCGGCGCTAGCGGCCGCGGGCGCGCCACTGCTCGATCCGCTGTGCGGATCGGGCACGATCGTGGTCGAGGCGGCCATGATTGCCGCGGACATCGCGCCCAACCTCCGCCGCGACTACTTCGGTCTGCTTGGCTGGCGCGGCCACGATGCGGTCCTGTGGCAGCGTCTGCGTGCGGCGGCGCAGGCGCGCGCTACTGCGGGTCTGGCCGCGGCAAGGGCGCGTGCCGCACAGGCCGGCGAGTGGCTGCTGCGCGGCAGTGACCGCGACCCGCGTGCGCTGCAGGCGGCGCGTGCCAACGCGAACCGCGCCGGCGTCGCGGAGCTCGTAGCGTTCACCGAGACCGAGTTCGAGGCCGTGCGCCCCGCGGCCCGTGCCGGCCTGGTCTGCACGAATCCGCCTTATGGCGTCCGCCTCGGCGAGGACAGGGCCGCCCGCGCCTTGCACCGCAGTCTGGGGCGCTGGCTCACCGAGCACTTCGCTGGCTGGCAGGCGGCGATCCTGACCGGGGCGTCGGACCTGAGGTTCGAACTCGGACTGCGCGCGCAGCGAGTGCACGCCGTCTGGAACGGCCCGATCGAGGGGCGGCTACTGCGCCTCCGGCTCAAGCCGGACGCGATACGTGAGCGGCGGCCGGCGCCCGGAGTGCGGATCGACGCGGCACTGACCGAATCGCCCGGGGCGCGTATGGTCGCGAACAGGGTCGGCAAGAACCTCAGGCGTTTGCACGCCTGGGCGCAGCGCGAGCAGGTTGGCTGCTACCGGCTCTACGACGCCGACATGCCCGAGTATGCGTTCGCGGTCGATCTGTACACGGGCGAGGAACCCGGCGCTCGCTGGCTGTATGTGCAGGAGTATGCGGCGCCGCGCGAGATTCCGGAGGAGGATGCGCGCCGACGTCGCAGCGAGCTGCTCGCCGCGCTGCCCGGCACGACCGGCGTCGTGCCGGCGAACATCCGCCTGCGTACCCGGCGGCGCAGCACCCGCGGCGAGCAGTATGCAAAGATCGGCGAGAGCGGCGAGTTCCACGTCGTGCTGGAGCAGGGCCTGCGCTTTCTCGTCAATTTCGAGGACTACCTCGATACAGGTCTGTTCCTCGACCACAGGATCACGCGTGCGCGGCTACGCGCGGCGGCCAGACGCACACGTTTCCTCAACCTCTTTGCCTACACGGGCAGCGCGACGGTCTACGCTGCTGCCGGCGGCGCGCGTTCCACGACGACAGTCGATCTGTCCCGCACCTACCTCGACTGGTCCCGGCGCAACCTCGAGCTCAATGGTTTTGCCGGAGAGCAGCACGAGTTCGTCCAGGCCGACGCGCGCGTCTGGCTCGATGAGGCGCGCCGGGCCGGACGACGCTTCGATCTGATCTTCCTGGATCCGCCCACTTTCTCGAACTCCAAACGCATGCAGGGCGTGCTTGACACGCAGCGCGATCACGCTGTTCTGATCGACGCGTGCATGGTGCTGCTCCCGCCGACGGGACTGCTCGTTTTCTCGACCAATGCGCAGCGCTTCCGGCTCGATCAGGAGCTGGCGTCGCGCTCCGAGGTCGTGGACATCTCGCGCGCGACGCTGCCGCCGGACTTCGAACGCAATCTGCGCATACACCGGTGCTTCGAGTTCCGCCATCGATCCGGTGCCCGATGAGGCCGCCGCGCCTGCTGCCGCTGCTCGATCCATGGCGCCTGCTCGCGGTGGCCGGGGCGCTGCGTGCACCGCGTACCGGCGCGCATGTCTGGGCCTTCGGGTCGGCGCGCGCAGCATGCGATGCGGCCGACCTGCGCGCGACCTGCCTCGCGCTGCTCGACACCGCGGAACGCGCGCGCGCCGCGCGATTCCTGTTCGACGAACATCGTCACGACTTCGTCGTGTTCCACGGGCTGATGCGCTGCATTCTCGCGTGCTACCTCGGTATGGACCCGGCGGCGCTGCGGTTCGGCGCCTCGCCCGCCGGCAAGCCCTCGCTGCCGGGACTGTCGTTCAACCTGAGCCACTCGGCCGACAGGGCACTGCTGGCGGTGACGGCGAGCGAGCCCGTGGGCGCCGATCTCGAGTTCGAGCGCGACGACGTCGATGCGCTGCCGATCGCCGAGCACTACTTCCATGGCGTCGAACTGGAGGCGGTGCGCGCGGCTGCGAGCGCAGGGCCCGCTGCCGCACGACGCGCCTTTCTGCGTCATTGGGTTGCGAAGGAGGCCGTGCTCAAGGGTGCGGGCCTAGGCTTGGGCTTTCCGCTGGATCGCTTCGGCGTGCACTTCGGCTCCGGCGGACGCGATGCCGCCGTCGTCACGCTCGATGCGGTGCGGATCGCGCCGGACTGGTCCGTGCGCATGCTCGAGGTCGGTACCGGCTGCCCCGGCGCCGTGGCCATGCGCGGTCCGCAATGGGAGCTCGAGGTGGCCGAACCCTAGCGCCGGGCTCCAGTGCGGTGCCCTAGAACAGGTCGCGCAGCCGGTACCAGAGCATCGCCAGCACGAGCGCCGGTCGGCGCAGAGCCGCACCGCCGGGAAAGTCGCGGTGCGGGATCCGCGCAAAGACGTCCAACCGACTGGCCGTCCCGATGATCGATTCGGCGAGCAGCTTGCCGGCAATACCGGTCAAAGCGATGCCGTGACCCGAGAAGCCCTGCAGGAAATAGACGCTGGGCGCGAGCCGCCCGAAATGCGGTGCCCGGTTCATCGTGATGTCGACATAGCCACCCCACGCGAAGTCGATGCGCACGTCGGCGAGCTGGGGGAACACCGCGAGCATCCGCGCCCGCGTCGCCTGCGCGGTATCGAAGGGATCGAGTCCCGAGTAGCTGACGCGACCGCCGAACAGCAACCGGTGATCGGCCGAACGGCGAAAGTAGTCGAGCACCCAGTTGATGTCGGTGACGGCCGCGTTGTTGCGGATCAGCGCCGCGGCGCGTTCGGCGCCAAGCGGCTCGGTGGCAATGACATAGGTGCCTACTGCCATGATCTTGCGCGCCAGTTCGGGTGCCGTGCTGCCAAGGTAGGCATTGCCGCAGAGCGCGAGCTGGCGGCAGCGCACCTCGCCGCGCGGCGTGCGGACGCGTACCTGCCCGCTGGCACCGGATGCGGCTTCGAAGGAAAGCGCGCGCGTGCCCTCGAAGATCCGCAGCCCGGCCGCAGTCGCGGCCCGCGCCAGTCCGAGCGTGTAATTGAGCGGATGCAGGTGACCGCTGGCGGAGTCGAACGTGCCTGAGATGTAGCGCTCGGTCGCGAGCAGTCCGGCGAGCTCGTCGCGCTCGACGAAGCGCAGGCTGTCGTAGCCGTAGCGGTCGCGCAGCGCGCCGACCCAGGCGCGCAGCTCGCGGTCCTGTCGTGGCTTGATCGCCACGTGCATCTGCCCGGAAGTCCAGTCGCAGTCGAGAGCGTACTTCGCGACGCGCTCGCGGATCAGGGCCAGGCCCTCGACCGTGATCTCGAAGATGCGGCGCGCATCCTCGACACCGATCAACTGCTCGAGCTTCTGCTCACCGCAGGCGGTGCCGCAGATGGCCTGGGCACCGCTGCGTCCCGAGGCGCCCCAGCCGATACAGTGCTCTTCGAGCAGCACCACCGACAGACCGCTCTCGGCGAGGTGCAGCGCCGTCGAACAGCCGGCGATGCCGCCGCCGACCACGCAGACGTCGCAGTCGACGCTGCCCTCGAGGCGGGGATGCTCCGGCTGAGGATGGGCGCTGGCAGCGTAATAGGAGTCGACGTGGCGCGTGCGTGCCATGCGGGCGGCTGCGCTTTAGATGGCGCCGAGGTACCACTCGATCTCGAGCGGCGTGATATAGGAGCTGAAGTCGTCGAGCTCGGCCTGCTTCACCGTCGCGAAAAGATTCGTGAACGGCCTGCCGAAATACTCGGCGGCGAGGGTGCTGGCGGCAAACAGCGGGATCGCAGTGGCCCAGTGTCTCGGCAGCACCTCGCCCGCTGTGGCCTCGGCCTGCCGGTAGGCATTGCCCGCGACCGGCGGGGGCGGTTCGGCGCCACGCGCGAGACCTCGATGGATACCGGCGAGTACCCAGGCGACGACGAGGTAGGGATTGGCATCCGCGCCAGCGAGGCGGTGCTCGATGCGGCGGTTCACGGTGTCACTGACCGGGATCCGGATGGCCGAACCGCGGTTATTGACGGACCACGAGGCCGTCACGGGCACATAGGCTTCGGGCCGCAGACGCCGGTACGAGTTCGGCCCCGGCGCACAGATGAGCATGCCTTCGGCGAGTGTCTCGAGCAGCCCTGCGACCGCATGGCGCAGTGGTGCCGATCCGGTCGGCTCCGCGGCTGCGAATACGTTGCGACCGCTTCGATCGAGCAGGCTCACGTGTACGTGCAGCCCCGAGCCCGCCATGTCACGGTAGGGCTTCGCGAGGAAAGTTGCCTCGCAACCACGCCCGCGGGCGACGCTGCGCACGGCGCGTTTGAAGCGCAGCGCCTCGTCGCAGGCACGCAGCGCATCGTCGCGATGCAGTAGATTGACCTCGAATTGCCCTGGTCCGTACTCGGCCAAGGCCGTGGTCGTCGGTACGCCCTGCGCGCGGCAGACCGATTCGACCTCGGCGAGCAGCGCCGAGTAATCGCCGAGGTCGGTCATCGAGTTGATCTGTGTGCGGTATTCGCGGCGGCCGGTGAGCGGAGAACGCGGCGGCTGAGGCTGACCGCGCGCGTCGCGCTCGGCATCGACGAGGTAGAACTCGTACTCGATCGCGACAACCGGACGGAGGTTCAGACTGTGGAAGCGGTCCAGCACGCGCGCGAGCACGTGGCGCGGGTCGCCGAAGAACGGCCGACCATCCAGTTCGTACATGCTGACCTGCAGTTGGCCGACGCCCTCGGCCTGCCACGGCACCGGCACGAGCGTGCCCGGGATCGGCAGGCAGGGCCGGTCCGCGTCGCCCTCGTCGAAGCCGAGGCCGGTGGCCTGCACCGTGCCGCCGAGCACGTCGAGTGCGAACAGCGAGCCGGGCAGCGGCATGCCCTCGGCGTAGACCTTCTCTATCCCGGCGCGGTCGATCCGCTTGCCGCGTTCGACGGTATTCAGATCGTTGAGGTAGACGTCGAAAAAACGGATCTGCGGATGCTGCTCGAGAAAGGCCCGCAGTTCTACCCGGTCGCCCGCGATCCGCTGGTCCGTCATCTCATGCTGCCCCGGGTGTTTAATATTTTAAGGCAGCCCGGAACATGCTCATCGAGGAGCATACGGTTCAGCGCTTCCAACAGCAAGCGTGACAGTCTGTTAGGAAAACATTATCAATCAACTTCAGAGACTTAGGGACGATTCGAGGTCACGAGGCGACCACGGCCAAACTCAGGTAAGCTGTTTAGCATATTCGACGATTTGCCTGCGTTTCCTATCCATGAACGATGCTCGCCCGATCATCGGAATCCCCGCCGACCGGCGCATGCTGGGCCCGCACGCGTTCCATGCCGTCGGCGAAAAGTACATCCACGCCGTCGAGGCGGCCGCGGATGCGTTTCCGCTGCTGATTCCCGTCATGCCTGAGCCGCTGCCGGTCGAGGAAGTCCTTGCGCGCGTCGATGGCATCCTGTTCACCGGCAGCCCCTCGAACGTCGAGCCGCGGCATTATGGCGGCGAGCCGCCGGCGCCGGGCACCTGGCTCGATCCCGAGCGCGATGCGACCACGCTGGCGCTGATTCCGAGAGCCATTGCCGCCGGTATACCGGTGTTCGGTATCTGCCGCGGCTTCCAGGAGATGAACGTCGCCTGCGGCGGCACGCTATGGCAGGCCGTGCAGGACGTGGAGGGACATCTGGACCATCGCGAGGACCGGAACGCGCCGCTCGAGGTGCAGTATGGTCCGGCGCACGATCTGATCGTTGAGCCTGGATCGCAGCTCGCGCGGTATACGGGCGGCTCGAGCCGGGTGCGCGTCAATTCTCTGCATGCCCAGGGGGTGCGCCGGCTCGGCGACGGACTCGTGGTCGAGGCGCGCGCGCCTGACGGGCTGATCGAGGCCTTCCGTGTCGAAGGGGCGAGCACGTTTGCGCTCGCAGTGCAGTGGCATCCCGAGTGGCGCGTGCTTGCCGATCCGCTCTCCCACGCACTGTTCGCGGCCTTCGGGGCCGCGGCCCGCGAACGTGCCGCGCGGCATGCCCAGCCGCGCCTCTTCGAGGACATCTGCCATGCCGATTGACATCCAACAGTTCTTTCGGGACCACGGCATTCAGGAGGTCGAGGCGATCGTGCCCGACATGGCCGGCATCGCGCGCGGCAAGGTCATGCCGGCCAAGAAGTTCGCCGAGGACCAGGGCATGCGGCTGCCCGAGAGCATCTTCCTGCAGACCGTCACGGGCGACTATCCGGAAGAGCCCGGCGCCGCGATGAGTCCGGCCGAGATCGATATCATCCTCAAGCCCGATCCGCGCACCGTGCGCCGCGTGCCCTGGGCCCCCGAGCCGACTGCGCAGGTGATTCACGACTGCTTCTACGCCGACGGCCGGCGCGTGAAGATGGCGCCGCGCGAAGTGCTGCGTCACGTACTCGACCTGTACGCGCAGAAGGGCTGGGAGCCGGTCGTCGCTCCGGAACTCGAGTTCTACCTGGTCGAACCGAACACCGACGCCGACTACCAGCTCAAGCCGCCGATCGGCCGCTCCGGACGCGCCGAGCCGGGCCGTCAGTCCTACAGCATCGCCGCCGTCAACGAGTTCGATCCGCTGTTCGATGACGTCTACCAGTTCTGCGAGGACCAGGACATCGCCATCGACACGCTGATCCACGAAGACGGCCCGGCGCAGATGGAGATCAATCTGCTGCACGGCAATGCACTCGACCTCGCGGACCAGGCGTTCATGTTCAAGCGCACGGCGCGCGAGGCGGCGCTGCGGCACAAGATGTACGCGACATTCATGGCCAAGCCGCATGCGAAAGAGCCCGGCAGCGCCATGCATATCCACCAGAGCGTCGTCGACCGCGACAGCGGCCGGAACGTGTTTTCCGCCCCTGACGGTACGCCCTCGCAGCTGTTCTTTGCCCACATCGCCGGACTGCAGAAGTACCTGCCCGCGGCCATGGCGCTGCTCGCCCCCAACGTCAACTCCTACCGGCGCATCACGCGCTTCCAGGTCGCGCCTATCAACGTGCAGTGGGGCTACGACAACCGCACGGCGGGCCTGCGCGTGCCGCTGTCCGACGCGCAGTCGCGGCGCGTCGAGAACCGCATCTCGGGAGCCGATGCCAATCCCTATCTGGCGATGGCGGCCTCGCTGGCCTGCGGCTATCTCGGCATGGTCGAGGGACTCTCGCCGACCGATCCGATTACCGGGAGCGCCCATGATCTGCCGTTCTCGCTGCCGCGCAACCTCGACGAGGCAATCCGCCGACTCCGCGACTGCGATCCGCTGATCGAGATCCTCAGCGAGGCCTTCGTCTCGGCGTTCACGTTGGTCAAGGAAGCCGAGTACGAGGTCTTCCTGCAGGTGATCAGCTCCTGGGAGCGCGAGCACCTGCTGCTTAACGTCTGAGCCACGGGAGCCGGAGCACCTAGATGGCGCGGACGACCCGTGAATGGCAGCGACTCGACGCGGCCCATTACCTGCATCCGTTCACCGATCACAAGGCGCTCGCCAGCAAACGAGCGCGGGTGATCACACGGGCCGAGGGCGTCTACCTGTACGACTCCGACGGCCGGCGCATCCTCGATGGCATGTCCGGACTCTGGTGTGTCGCGATGGGCTATGGCCGGCGCGACCTCGTCGAGGCGGCCTACCGGCAGATGCTCGAGCTGCCCTACTACAACAGCTTCTTTCAGTGCGCGAACCCGCCGGCGATCGATCTGGCCCGCCTGCTGGTAGAGCTGACCCCGCCGCAGTTCAAGCACGTCTTCTTCACGGGCTCGGGCAGCGAAGCGAACGATACCATGGTGCGCATGGTGCGCCGCTACTGGGACCTCATGGGCCAGCCGGAGCGCCAGATCATCATCAGCCGCTGGAACGGCTATCACGGCAGCACCATGGCCGGCGCCTCGCTCGGGGGCATGAAGCCCATGCACGCGCAGGGCGGACTGCCGATCCCGGGTATCTCGCACATCGCGCAGCCGTACTGGTTCGAGTGCGGCGGCGACCTCGATCCGGACGAGTTCGGGCTCCAGGCCGCACGTGCTCTCGAGGAGCGCATCCTCGAGCTCGGCCCCGAGCGGGTCGCAGCGTTCATCGGCGAGCCGGTGCAGGGAGCCGGTGGCGTCGTGATCCCGCCGGCGACCTACTGGCCGGAGATCCAGCGCATTGTCGACAAGTACGGCATCCTGCTGGTCTCCGACGAGGTGATCTGCGGTTTCGGCCGTACGGGTCGTTGGTTCGGCTGCGAACACTACGGTACGCGCCCGGACTTCTTGACCCTGGCCAAGGCGATCACCTCGGGCTACCTGCCGCTCGGCGCCCTGATGGTCTCGGACCGCGTCGCCGGCGTGCTGGTCGAGCGGGGAGGCGAGTTCTTCCACGGCTTTACCTACTCGGGCCATCCGGCAGCCTGTGCCGTTGCGATCGCCAACCTGACCGCAATGCGCGACGAAGGCGTCGTGCCGCGGGTCCGCGAGGAGCTCGCGCCCTACTGGGCGCGGCGCTGGAGCGAGCTGGCCGCCCATCCGCTGGTCGGCGAGGCGCGCAGCCTGGGGCTTTTCGGTGCGTTCGAGCTGGTGCCGCGCCGGTCCTCGCGCGAGTTCTTCCGGCGGCGCGGCGAGGCAGGTATTCGCTGTCGTGAGATCGTGATCGGCAACGGTCTGGTCATGCGGGCGGTCGGGGACACGATGATCGTGGCGCCGCCGCTTGTGATTTCGCGAGCGGAGATCGACGAGCTGCTGTCCATCGTGGTGCGTTCGCTCGACGAGCTGCACCAGCAACTGCGCCGCGAAGGGCTCGTCTGACGCGCGTCTTTCCAGTCCGGGCGCGGTGTTATATAACTCTCGCACCGATTCCACGAGCGGGCCCGCGCCCCCGGAAGCCAACATGAACCTGCCAAGCCTCGAGTCGATACGACACGGCGTGCTCGCCACGTCGATAACCCTTCTGCTTGCCGCGTGCGGAGGTCAGCCTCCGGCCGAGAAGCCCGCCGAAGCCGCGACCGGCAGGGCGCCTGCGGCGGCGCCGGCGCTCGACACCGACGACGAGAAGGTCCTCAACGTCTACAACTGGTCCGACTATATCGATACGACGGTGCTCGACGAGTTTCAGAAGGAGACGGGCATCAAGGTCAACTACGACGTCTTCGATTCCAACGAGGTGCTCGAGACCAAGCTGCTGGCGGGCAATACGGGCTATGACATCGTGGTGCCGTCGGCTTCGTTCCTCGAGCGGCAGATCAAGGCGGGCGTGTTCCAGAAGCTCGACAAGAGCCGGCTGCCGAACCTCAAGAACCTCGATCCGGAGCTCACCCAGCGCGTCGCGCTGCACGATCCGGGCAACGAGTACTCGGTGAACTACCTCTGGGGTACCTCGGGCGTCGGCTACAACGAGGCCAAGATCAGGGAGCGGATGCCCGACGCCCCCGTCGACAGCTTCGCGATGTTCTACGACCCCAAGGTCGTCTCGAAATTTGCCGACTGCGGCGTGACGCTGCTCGATGCACCCTCGGAGGTCATCGGCACGGTGCTGATCTGGCTCGGCAAGGACGCCAACAGCGAAAAGCCCGAGGACCTCGAGGCCGCGGAGAAGGTCCTGATGGCGATCCGGCCCTACGTCAAGTACGTGCACTCCTCGAAATACATCGAAGACCTCGCGAACGGCGAGATCTGCCTCGCGCTTGGCTGGTCGGGCGACGTGCTGCAGGCCCGCGATCGGGCCGAGGAAGCGGGCAAGGGCATCACGATCAAGTATCTGATTCCACGCGAAGGGGCGGTCATGTTTTTCGACATGCTCGCGATCCCCAAGGATGCCAAGCACGTCAAGAACGCACATTTGTTCATCGACTACCTGCTGCGCCCGGACGTCGCCGCCAAGAACACGAATTTCGTGAACTTCGCGAACAGCAACGCCGCCTCGATGCCGCTCGTATCGGACGCGGTCAAGAACGACCGCGGCATCTACCCGGCCGAGGAGATCAAGCCCAACCTCGTGCCCGACCTCGCCGAATCGCCGCAGTTCACGCGTCTGCTGACGCGCAGCTGGACGCGGTTCAAGACTGGCAAGTAAGTTCCGCGCCGCGCCGATGGCGATCCAGAACGCGGACCGCGGCGGCGCGGCTTCCTCCCGGCAGGCCGATCTTCCCCATGAGTACGTGCGTATCGAGGGCGTCACCAAGAAGTTCGGCGACTTCGTTGCGGTCGACAATGTCTCGCTAACGGTCTTCAAGGGCGAGATCTTCTGCCTGCTCGGCGGCTCGGGCTGCGGCAAGACGACGCTGCTGCGCATGCTGGCCGGTTTCGAGGCCCCCACTTCGGGTCGCATCCTCATCGACGGTCAGGACATGGCGGGCATCCCGCCGTACGACCGCCCGGTGAACATGATGTTCCAGTCCTATGCACTGTTCCCGCACATGACCGTCGAGGGGAACGTGGCGTTCGGGCTGGAGCAGGAGAGGCTGCCCGCGAAAGAGATCGCACAGCGGGTCGCCGAGATGCTCGAGATCGTCAAGCTCAGCCCGTTCGCGCGGCGCAAGCCGCATCAGCTTTCCGGTGGCCAGCGCCAGCGCGTCGCGCTCGCGCGGGCGCTCGTCAAGCGGCCGAAGCTGCTGCTGCTCGATGAGCCGCTCGGTGCGCTCGACAAGAAGCTGCGCGAGCATACCCAGTTCGAGCTGATCAACCTCCAGGAACAGCTCGGTGTAACCTTCATTGTCGTGACCCACGACCAGGAAGAGGCCATGACGCTCGCCACGCGGATCGGCGTGATGGATCGTGGCGAGATCGTTCAGGTCGGCACGCCCACCGACATCTATGAGTACCCGAACTCGAGGTTCGTTGCCGACTTCATCGGTTCGGTCAACATGTTCGAGGGCACCCTGGTCGAAGACGAGCCTGATCACGTGTGTATCGATTCCACCGAGCTCGGTGGCGTGATCTATGTCGACCATGGCATCAGTTCGGCGCCGGGCGCTACGGTCTGGGCCGCAATCCGACCGGAGAAGATCGACATCGACCGGAACCCCCCGACCGACGCGCGCGAGAACTGCGTGCGGGGCGTCGTCAAGGAGATCGCCTACATGGGCGACATGTCCGTCTACCTCGTGCGCATCGACAGCGGCAAGATGGTGAGGGTGACGCTGCCCAACATCGAACGTCACGCCGACTCGCGCATCTCGTGGGACGAGACAGTCTACCTGACCTGGCATCCGACGAGCCCGGTCGTGCTCTCGCGGTAGCGCGCCGCAGCGACCGATGGCGCGCCCGCCCGACACCACGCTGCCGCACCGTCTGAGCACGGGGCGTTTTGGGCCGCTGATCCTGCTGTTCATGCGCTACGGCCCGCCGCGCTGGTCGCACTACATCCGCAGTCGCTGGACCGGCTCACGACTGGTCATCGCCGTACCCTACCTGTGGCTGCTGCTGTTCTTCCTGGTGCCGTTCCTGATCGTGATCAAGATTTCGTTCTCGGAAGTCCAGATCGCGATGCCGCCGTATGCGCCGATGCTCGACTGGGTCGCGGATACGCGCAAGCTGATTCTCACCTTCAACCTCAACAACTATCTGTTCCTGCTGACCGACGACCTGTATGCCAGCACCTTCCTCTACTCGATCAAGGTCGCGGCGATCTCGACGCTGCTCTGCCTGCTGATCGGCTATCCGATGGCCTACGCGATCGCCCGCTCCAGTCCGTCGATCCGCAACGTCTGGCTCATGCTCGTGATTCTGCCGTTCTGGACCTCGTTCCTGCTGCGCGTCTACGCATGGGTCGGGCTGCTCAAGAACGACGGCGTCATCAACATCGTGCTACTCGCGATCGGCGTCATCGACGAGCCGCTGTCGCTGCTCTACACGGACTTTGCCGTGTACGTCGGCATCGTGTACAGCTACCTGCCGTTCATGATCCTGCCGCTGTACTCCAACCTCGAGAAGCATGACCTCACGCTACTCGAGGCGGCTGCCGATCTCGGTGCTAGTTCGATGAGAGCCTTCCTGAGCGTCACGCTGCCGCTGTCGATGCCGGGGATCATC